>NZ_CP109445.1:337857-675714 GCF_036227245.1 Streptomyces sp. NBC_01477 | reverse complement strand
CACCTGGGTGCAGCTGGAGAAGACGCCCGCCGCGTTCGGCGGGCGCAGAATGCCCAGCCTGGGCGACCTGCGGCACTTGATGGACTACGTCGTCTACCGCTTCACCGGCAGCAACGTCGGCCCCTGGGGCCTGTCGCGGATGACCGAGCGGCGCCCGATGTACCTCTCGCCGATCGTGGCCGTGCCGACGTCCCTGACACCGCCGGTCGCACGGTCGCTGACCCGGGCGCTGCGCCGGATCGAGGAGTCCGACGACGTCACCTCCGTATCGCGGGAACTCGCGGCCCGTTTCCCGCCCCCGGAGCGGGCCGACCTGGCCGGCGAGCTGGGGCAGGCGCTGTCCGGCAGGGCCGGGCGGGGGCTGTTCGGCAATTCCGAGGTGTGGGTCACCGAGACACCCTCCCGCAGTGCCGCCGCCGTTCTCCAGCAGCGGCGCGACGAGGCGTCCGCGGCGGGCGTATGGCCGAAGGGAGGCCGGCGGTGAGCGACGAACAGCACGACACCCCGGGACAGGCACCGCAGGACCCGGGCGCGGCCGCCGTGCCCCAGGGGCTGGTCACCGCCGTGGTGGAACTGGTGCACACGGGACCTGTGCTGCTCGGCGCCTACACCATCGCCGAGCTGACCGCAGTGGACGCGATCGTGGACTTCCTCGAAGCGCGGCCCTCGGAGGACGAACTCACCGAGGCGGTCAGGTCCCTGGCGGCACGGCAGCTGCTGCTGGCGGGCGCCACGGGCGAGCAGGTCCAGGTGCGCGGGGACCTGGGCATCGCCGTGGCCTTCCAGCAGCGGGCCCGCATCGTGCTCGACGCCCGTACCAGCGGGACGGAGGCGGGCGAGCCGTGGCGGATCCTGCTGCTCCCACAGCCGGAGCGGATCTGCCTGATGGTGCGCATCGACGCGCTCGGTGTGCACCAGATCGGCCTGTACACGCTCGACGAGGCCCTCCGGATGCTCACCGAGTGGCTGCCGCGGGGCTCCGCGGTGGAGCACGAGCGCACGGTGGACGCCGACACCCTGCTCGCCGAGTGCCAGCGCTCCGCGCTGGTGACCGTCACCCACTACACCGCGCAGGGATCCGCGGAGATCGCCGGGCAGAGCACCGACCTGGTCCTCGCCCGCCACGACGGACGCCTGCACGTCCTCGCCCGCGACCCGGAGCACCCGGACCGGCTGGTGCCGACCCGGCTGGACGGCAAGGACGGCGTCCACGACCGGATCGCGGACCTGCTCACGGTCTGACCCGCTCACGGTGCGACCCGAGCCGGCGCCCCGGCCCCGGGCGCACAGCGCCGTCCGGCCCGGCCCGCGGTTTCCCCAGGACTGGCCGGCCTCCTTGTCGCCACCCTGCTGAACGCGCCCGACGGCCTCCCCGTCACAGGGAGGCCGTCGGACTGGCGGAGGGATCACGCGGCGGTCAGGAAGGCAGGTTCCAGCGCTGTGCGTTGGTGCCGTTGCAGTCGAAGATCTGCAGCTGGGTGCCGTCGTTGGTGCTGGAGTTGGGGATGTCGAGGCAGCGGCCGGACTGCGGGTTGACCAGTGCCTTGGTGCCGGAGTTGTAGGTCCATTTCTGGTTGTTGCCGCCGTTGCAGTCCCACAGTTCGATGAGCGTGTTGTTGGCGGTGCCGCCGTTGCCGGTGACCTCGACGCACTTGCCGAGGACCTGGAGTGTGCCGTCGGAGGCGACGGTGACCTGCTGGGCGGCGGAGTTGTTGCAGGTCCAGATCTGGATCCTGGTGCCGTTGGTGGTCGCGCTGGTGTTGTCGTCCAGGCACTTGCCGGCGTTGTCTGAGGTGACCGGGCCGGTACGGCCGACCGGCGGGCCCGGGGGCTTGGCGCCGCCGTTGCCGTTGTAGGACGGCGGGGCGGAGGTGGCGGCGGTGGCCCAGTTGGTGTTGGCGCTGGTGCCGAGGGTGAGGTTGAGGGTGCCGCCGCCGGTGGCGAAGGTCGCGGGCAGGTAGGCGTTGTTCCAGGTGGCGCCGTTGAGGGTGGCGCTCTGGATGTAGGGGGCGTTGTCGGCGGCGGCCGGGGCGTTGACCAGGAGGTGGCCGCCGCTGCCGAGGGTGACGTCGACGGATGTGAACAGCGGGCTGCCCAGGGCGAGGTCGGAGGTGCCGGGGGTCTCGGGGTAGAAGCCCATGGCGGAGAAGACGTACCAGGCGCTCATGGTGCCCAGGTCGTCGTTGCCGACGCCCCAGTTGGCGGGGTTGTTCGGCCAGAGCTGGTCCTGGACCTGGCGGACGATCTTCTGGGTCTTCCACGGCTGGCCGACGTAGTCGTACTCCCAGGGCAGTTCGATGGACGGCTCGTTGCCGAGATCGGCGTGCGTGCCTCCGGAACCGTGGAAGTCGGACAGCACGCTGTCGAGGTAGCCGGCCATCTTGGCGTTGCCGCCCATGGCGTCGGCCAGGCCGCGGATGTTGTGCGGCACCGCACCGGTGTACTGCCAGGAGGTGCCCTCGACGAACTGGTCGCTGCTGGTGGGGTTGAAGCCCGACTTCCAGGAACCGTTCGCCTGTTTGGGCTGGATGAAGCCGCTGGAGGTGTTGAACTCGTTCTTCCAGTCCTGCGCGCGGTTGGCGAACTGGCTCTGTGTGGTGGTGTCGCCGAGCGCCCCGGCGAAGGCGGAGGTCGCGAAGTCCTGGGCGCTGTATTCCAGGAGGGTGGCGGCCGAGCCGTAGAAGTCGTGCGGGTAGGTGCCGTCGGAGGGCAGGTAGCCGTACTTGGTCTGCAGGTCCAGGCCCATCCGGATCGGGTTGCTCGTGGTGCCTTCCTTGATCATGTCGGCCTTGGCGGCGGCGGTGTCGAAGGTGCGGGCGCCGAAGGCGTAGTAGTCCGCGATGATCGCCGGGCCGGGGTCGCCGTTCATCACCTGGGTCTCGGCGGAGTTGAGCGACCACTTCGGGAAGAACCCGGCCTGCGCGTAGTCGTTGACCAGCGACTGCGCACTGTCGGAGGCCTGCTGCGGGGCGACCAGCGCCTCCAGCTGCGCCTGGGTGCGGTAGATGTCCCACCCGGAATAGGTGCCGTATTGCGCTTTCTGGCTGCCGGAGACGGTGTGGACCTGGTGGTCGAAGCCCCAGTAGCGGCCGTCGCTGTCGCTGAGCAGGTTCGGGTGCAGCAGCGAGTGGTAGAGCGAGGTGTAGAAGACCTTCTGCTGGTCGGAGGTGCCGCCGCTGACCGCGACCCGGTTCAGCACGGTGTTCCACGCGTTGTGGGCGGCGGTGCGGGTGCCGTTGAAGTCCCAACCGCCGTTCTCGGCGGCCCGGTTGGCCGTCGCCCCGGCGATCGAGACGTACGACAGGCCGACCTTGGCCTGCACCACCTGGTTGCCGGTGGTGTTGAACGTGACCGAGTCACCGCCGTTGAAACTGCCGCTGCCGGTCATCGGCTGGTCGAAGACCATGTCGAAATAGGCGGTGTAGGCGGGCGCCGACGCGCAGAACAGCCCGGCGTCCACCGACCCGCTCACCTCGGTGCTGCTCACCTTGGTGAAGTGCAGATTCGTCGCCTTGTCCGCGCTCAGCTTGAACAGCAGGTTCGCCTGGGTGGTCGCCGGGAACGTGAACCGGGCCATGCCCGAGCGGGCCGTCGCGGTCAGCTCGGTCTTCACGCCATTGCCCAGGGTCACCGAGTACGCGCCCGCGCTCGCCGTCTCGTTGCTGTGGCTGAACGTCTGGGTGGCCCCGCCGTCGATCCCGCCGGTGGTCGGCAGGACGGGGATGTCACCCATCGCTCCGCAGCCCGGTCCGGAGATGTGGTTGAGGCTGAAGCCGGTGACAACGTTGTCGGAGTAAGCGTAGTTACCGCCGGGCGGGCGGGAGGACGTGTCGGGGCTCCACGACACCATGCCGAACGGGGTGTCGGCGCCGGGGAAGGTGTTGCCGCCGTTGGACGTCCCCAGCAGCGGATTCACCAGGGACGCGGGATCGGTGACCACGGCCGGGGCGGCGGCGTGCGCGGCGGTGCCGGGCGCGGCCAGTCCGAGCAGGAACAGACAGGTCGCGAGGGGAATGCGCCATCGTTTCATCGTGTGCGGCTCCAGGTTCGGACAGCGCGGCCGTCATCGGGCCGGTGGTGGGGGGTGAATCCCGGAAAGCAAAGGGCAGCCCCGTAGCGCTTGTCAACGCAATCGACCGAAATTGCGAACAGACCCAAACAGACATCCGATCAAAGGTGTTGAGATGTGCGGGAGACTGTGGGGAGCGGTGGGCGCGGTCACCGCAGGACCGCGACGCTCCCGACCCCGGTCGGCTACCAGGCCCGTGATCGCCGGTCAGTGCCCGCTTGCCGATGCGCTTCCCGTGCCGGGTGAACAGCTCTTCGCCGGCCGGTGCGTGAGGCCGTTCCACGGGTCGGCGGGGCGCCGGTTCGGAGGGGGTCGGCGAGGCCGAGTCGTCCGACCATATGTCCGAACCATTGACGCGGGCATGGCCGCTGACTAGCTTCGGAGAGCGCTCTCTTCTTGGCGCCAGCGCGCCCCACCACGTCCGACCAGGTCTTTCTGGAGTCCTCCATGGCGTCTGTCCGAACGCTGCCCGGCGCTCGCCGGGTGTATCTGACAACGTTGTCATACTACGTGACCGCTTCGGTCGACCCGCCCGGCGCGGCGCCGGAGGCGGTGGTCGCGGCCGGCGGTGGGGTGCGCCTGACCGCCTCGGCCGGGCGTGCGGGCTGTCCGGCGCCCGCAGCTCCTCGCCGATGTTCGGTTCTGTCTTTCTGTGGCAACCCTTGACCGTCAAACGAACACGACAACACACTGTGCGGCAATTCCCCCCAGCGAAAGGGTGTCAGTTATGACACGACTATGGAGACTTGCCCCCGTGTGGGTGCTGGCGCTCCTTGCTGCCGTTCTGGCGGTCAGCAGTGTTCCGGCGCAGGCCGCGACCACCACGATCACCGTGGACGGCGGCCAGAGCGGGCGTACGTTCGACGGGATCGGTGCGATCAGCGGCGGTGGCGGGAACTCCCGGCTGCTGACGGACTACCCGGCGGCCCAGCAGTCGCAGATCCTGGACTACATGTTCAAGCCGGGCTACGGCGCGAACCTGCAGCTGCTGAAGCTGGAGATCGGCGGTGACGCGAACTCCACCGACGGCTCCGAGCCGTCGATCGAGCACTCCCGGGGCACGGTCAACTGCAACGCCGGGTACGAGTTCTGGCTCGGTGAGCAGGCCAAGGCGCGCAACCCCAACATCGGGCTGTACGGGCTGGCCTGGGCCGCGCCGGGCTGGATCAACGGCGGCTTCTGGTCGACCGACACGATCAACTACCTGATCTCCTGGCTGGACTGCGCCAAGCAGCACAACCTGAACATCAAGTACCTCGGCGGCTGGAACGAGCGCGGCCACGACGCGAACTGGTTCGTCCAGCTGCGCTCCGCGCTCAACGCGCACGGCTACAGCGGTGTGCAGCTCGTGGCCGACGACTCCGGGTGGGGGGTGGCCGACGACATGGCCTCCAACTCGGCGTTCAACAACGCGGTGTCGATCATCGGTGCGCACTACTCCTGCAACGGCGGTGACGGCGGCGACGCCAAGAGCTGCTCCAGCACCACCGCGGCCAAGAACAACGGCAAGCCGCTGTGGGACAGCGAGAACGGCTCGCAGGACATGAACACCGGCGCACCCGCGCTGATCAGGGCCATCACCCGCGGCTACATCGACGCGAAGATGACCAGCTACTTCAACTGGCCGCTGATCGCGGCGATCTACCCCAACCTGCCCTACAACACCGTCGGCCTGGCCACCGCCGGATCGCCGTGGTCGGGCAACTACCAGATCGGCGCGAGCACCTGGGCCACCGCGCAGGTCACCCAGTTCACCCAGCCGGGCTGGAAGTTCATCGACTCGGCCTCCGGCTACCTCGGTGGCAGTGAGAACAACGGCACCTACGTCACGGTGAAGTCGAACACCACCTCGGACTACTCGACGATCGTGGAGACCACCACCTCGACGGGGACGCAGACGGCGAACTTCCACGTCCAGGGCGGGCTGTCCACCGGCACCGTCCACGTGTGGGCGACCAACGTCAACAACCCGGGCAACTCGACGTCGTTCATCCACACCCAGGACATCACGCCGAACAACGGCTCGTACTCGCTGACCATGCAGCCGGGCTACGTCTACACCGTCACCACGGTGGCCGGTGGCGGCAAGGGCACGGCGACCGCGCCGGCCGCGCACGCGCTGGCGCTGCCGTACTCCGACAACTTCGAAAGCTACGGCAACGGCACCGAGGCGAAGTACCTCTCCGACATGCAGGGCTCCTACGAGGTCCAGCCCTGCACCGGCCGCGCCGGGCAGTGCCTCCAGCAGATGGCACCGGTCAAGCCGATCGAGTGGCAGGACGACTCCGACTCCTACTCGCTGATCGGCGACACCACCTGGTCCAACTACACCGTCAGCTCCGACGTGTACCTGCGCAGTGCCGGTACGACGGAGCTGCTGGGCCGGGCGAACACCCAGCAGCGCCCGCAGTCCCACATGAACGCGTACTACCTGCGGATCCGTGACACCGGGCAGTGGTGGATCGAGAAGATGTACACCGACGGGTCGAACCACACCCTGGCCACCGGCACGACCACCGCGCTGGGCACCGGCACGTGGCACAACCTGTCGTTCACCTTCCAGGGCTCGACGATCAGTGCCAAGCTCGACGGGAACCAGTTCGGGTCGGTGACCGACACGTCCTTCTCCAGCGGCCAGGCCGGTCTGGGTATCCAGGGCTACCGCACCGACCAGTTCGACAACCTCGCCATCACCCCGGGCACCGGCGGGACCGGCGGCGGCACCCCGGGCGGTACCGGAGCGGTGGTGTCGGCGAACGGCGGCAAGTGCCTGGACGACAACGCCGCCTCGACCACCAACGGCACCAGGATCCAGATCTGGACCTGCAACAACTCCGCCGCCCAGCAGGTCACCGTCGCCTCCGACGGCACACTCCAGGTCCTCGGCAAGTGCGTCGAGGTCACCGGCAACGGCGGCACCGCCAACGGCACCCTGATCGAGCTGTGGGACTGCAACGGCGGCAACAACCAGAAATGGACCTACACCGCCTCCACCGGCGCCCTGGCCAACCCGCAGTCCGGCCGCTGCCTCGACGTCCCCAACGCCAGCACCACCGACGGCACCCAGCTGGAGATCTGGGACTGCAACGGCGGTGCGAACCAGCGCTGGGCGCTGCCCGCCGGCTGAGTCGGGACGCGGCACGACCTGCGAGAAGCGGGGCCGGTCCGAGTGCGGAGGCACTCGGACCGGCCCCGCGCGTCGGTGGCGGGAGTCCTGCGGGTGAGCGGCCTACGAGGCCCCTCACCGGCCGTGCCTCGGAACATAATCCGACGCAACCCAACAGTTGACCACATGGTGGTCCGCCGTCACTCGGGCCCGTCAAGCTTTGTCCGCGCTATTGTGCCGCCCCGCACCCGCTCCTATTGTTCGACTCCGATTGATTCTGTTTGGAGTTGGCTCATCGGGGAGTGTGGAGGGCGCAGTGCAAAGACATCCCAACGGTTCCGTGGCCGCGAGACCCGGTCGCCGACGACAGTGGTGGGCGGGTCTCGCGGCGGGTGTGGCCCTCGCGCTGTCCGCGGGTATGACGGTGCCCGCCGTGGCGTCGAGCGCCGACAAGCCGGCCGCCGCGTCCGCCCCGAGCGCAGCCGGGGCGCCCGCCGCCGCGCACAAGGCCCGTACGGTGACCTTCGACGGCTACTCGTTCCTGGTCGACGGCAAGCGCACCTACCTGTGGTCGGGAGAATTCCACTACTTCCGGCTCCCCAGCCCCGACCTGTGGCTCGACATCTTCCAGAAGATGAAGGCGGCCGGCTTCAACTCCACCTCCCTCTACTTCGACTGGGACTACCACTCGCCCAAGCCGGGGGTCTACGACTTCACCGGCGTGCGCGACGTCGACAAGCTGCTCGACATGGCCGAGCAGGCGGGGCTGTACGTGATCGCCCGCCCGGCGCCGTACATCAACGCCGAGGTCGACAGCGGCGGCCTGCCCGGCTGGCTGACCACCAAGGAGGAGAAGAACCGCACCGACGACCCGCAGTTCCTGAAGTACGCCGACGAGTGGCTGACCCGGATCGACCGGATCATCGCGCGGCACCAGGTGACCAACGGCACCGGCTCGGTGATCGCCTACCAGGTGGAGAACGAGTATTACGACGGCTCGGCGGACGCCCGCGCCTACATGAAGCACCTGGAGGACAAGGCCACCGCCGACGGCATCACCGTCCCGCTCACCGGCAACAACAACGGCACCTTCAACTCCGGTGACGGCGCCCTGGACGTCGACGGCCCCGACTCCTACCCGCAGGGCTTCAACTGCTCCAACCCCACGCAGTGGAACGGCGTCCCCGACATCAGCTACGACCACCCGGCAGGAAAGCCGCTGTACACCCCTGAATTCCAGGGCGGCGCCTTCGACCCCTGGGGCGGCCCCGGCTACGACAAGTGCGCCCAGCTGATCAACGACCAGTTCGCCGACGTCTTCTACAAGCAGAACATCGCCGTCGGCGCGACCGCCCAGAGCTTCTACATGACCTACGGCGGCACCAACTGGGGCTGGCTCGGCATGCCGGAGAACTACACGTCGTACGACTACGGTGCCGCGATCCGCGAGAACCGCCAGCTGGACCCCAAGTACGACGAGGACAAGCTGATCGGCTACTTCACCCAGTCGGTCGCCCCGCTGGCCAAGACCGACGCGATCAGGGCAGCGTCCCCCGACAACAGCGCCGTGGTGGACACGGCGCGGATGAACCCCGACACCAAGACGCAGTTCCACGTCCTGCGGCACGGGAATTCCACGTCCACGGCGCTCGACACGACCCACATAGCGCTGGACTTCAACGCCCGGCCGACCACCGACACCAGCTACACCTGGGACGACACCGACGCCGCGCTGCAGTACACCGGCGCCTGGTCGCACGTGGCCGACGAGAGCTACACCGGCGGCGACTACAAGAAGACCGAGTCGTTCTCCAACGCGGCCGGCGACTCGGTCACCGTCCCCTTCGACGGCACTGCGGTCCGCTGGATCGGCCCGAAGACCAACAACCACGGCTACGCCGACGTCTATCTCGACGGCGCCAAGGTCGCCACGGTCGACGACTCCGGCAGCGAGAACCAGGCGGTGGTCTTCCAGAGGACCGGCCTGGCTCCCGGGGCGCACACGTTGAAGATCGTCGTGGCCGGCAGCCACAGCTCGGCGTCGACGGACGACTTCGTGTCCATCGACGCCATCGATGTGCCGACCGCCGCCGCCGCGACGCCGATCTACCCGGTCGTACCGCAGCAGCCCGGCACCGCCATCACGCTCGACGGCCGCGACTCCCACATCATCGTGGCGAACTACCGGCTCGGGGACTCCCAGCTGCAGTATTCGACCTCCGAGATCATGACCACCGCGACCATCGGCAAGCAGGACGTCTCCGTCCTCTACGGCGACCAGGGCAGCGACGGCGAGACCGTCCTGCGCTACGCGAGCAGGCCGACCGTGACCAGCAGCGGCGGCCAGGTCACCACCACCTGGGACGCGGCCACCGGCGACCTGCGGCTGAACTACACGCACAACGGCCTGACCCGGATCAGCATCAGCGGCGGAGGGCCGCGCCCGCAGCTGCTGCTCGTCGGCGACAAGGCGACCGCGGCGACCTTCTGGCGCCAGGACACCGCGACGGGAC
Organism: Streptomyces sp. NBC_01477; assembly: GCF_036227245.1. Taxonomy (GTDB): domain Bacteria; phylum Actinomycetota; class Actinomycetes; order Streptomycetales; family Streptomycetaceae; genus Actinacidiphila. Next base: position 666,026 of record NZ_CP109445.1, on the reverse strand, counting down.
CGGTGCTGGTACGCGGCACCCACCTGCTGCGGACGGCGGTCAGCCAGGACCACGGCCGTACGGTCGCGCTCACCGGTGACAACGCCGACGACCCGGACATCGAGGTGTTCACCTCCGCCGACCGCGTCAGCTGGAACGGCCGCACGATCAGCGCCCGCGCCACCGCCACCGGCAGCCGTACCGGCCGGATCGCCGTCGCCGCCCCGGTGAAGCTGCCGGCGCTGACGGACTGGAAGCACAGCGAGGAGTCCCCGGAGGCCGCCGCGGCCTTCGACGACTCCAGCTGGCAGGTGGCCGACAAGTCGGCCACCAACAGCTCCTCCGGCATCAACGCGCTGCCCGTGCTCTACGCCGACGACTACGGATTCCACACCGGCAACACCTGGTACCGCGGGCGCTTCCGCGCGGGCGGCGGCGAGAAGGGCATCCATCTGGTCTCGGACTCCGGCGGCAAGGCGCAGGCCTTCTCCGCCTGGCTCAACGGCACCTTCCTCGGCAGCTCCACCACCGGCAGCGCCGACTTCACCTTCCCGGCCGGGGCGGTGAAGCCGGCCGGCGACAACGTGGTGTCCGTCCTCACCGTGAACATGGGCCACGAGGAGGACTACAACTCCTCCAACGGCAACAAGACCGCACGCGGCCTGACCAGCGCCTCGCTCGTCGGGGCGCCGCTCACCGCCGTCACCTGGCGGCTGCAGGGCGTGCGGGGCGGCGAGGACCTGCTCGACACGGTCCGCGGCCCGCTGTCGACCGGCGGCCTCTACGGCGAGCGGGCCGGCTGGTCGCTGCCCGGCTACCCGGACAAGACATGGGGCAACGTGTCCCTGCCGGCCACCGACACCCGGCCGGGCGTCTCGTGGTACCGCACCGACGCCGAGCTCGACCTGCCGCACGGCCAGGACACCTCCCTCGGCCTGACCTTCACCGACGACCCGTCCCGCGAATACCGGGCCACGATCTTCGTGAACGGCTGGCAGGTCGGCAACTACGTCAACTACCTCGGCCCGCAGCACACCTTCCCGGTGCCCAACGGCATCCTCGACCCCAACGGGCACAACACCGTCGCCATCGCCGTATGGAATCTGGACGGCAGCACCGGCGGGCTCGGCAAGGTGTCGCTGACCGACTACGGCAGCTACGCCTCGTCCCTGCGGGTCGCCCAGAACAAGAGCCCCGGCTACAACCGCGCCACCTACGGGATGCCGGCCAGTCCGGGGGTTGACGTCGCCCTCGACGTGCCCGACACCGTCCAGGCGGGGCAGGCCTTCACCGCCGCGGCGACCGTACGCGTCCCGGCGGGCCGGCCCGCGGCCACCGCGCTCAGGGCCGCGCTCGCACTGCCCGAGGGCTGGACCGCGAGCGCCCCGGCGCCGGCTTCGGTGGACCGCGTCCCGCCCGGCGGCTCCGCGACCGTCCGCTGGAAGGTCCAGCCGCCTGCCGGGACGCTGCCCTCCGCCTCGGCGCTGACCGCGACGGCGCACTATGTGCAGCGCGGACGCAAGGCCACCGCAAGTGACGAGCGCATCGTCGGAGCGATCCCGCCGCCTCCCGCGGCGGGTGAGAACGCGGTGAGCGACCTGCCGTTCCTGTCGTCCGGCAACGGATGGGGACCGGTGGAGCGCGACAGCAGCGTCGGCGAACAGGCGTCGGGTGACGGCCGTCCGATCAGCATCGCCGGCACCGGCTACGCCAAGGGCCTGGGCACCAACGCGGTCAGCGAGGTACAGCTCTACCTCGCGGGCGCCTGCACCCGGCTGACCGCCCATGTGGGTGTCGACGACGAGACCGGCGGCTCGGGCACGGTCACCTTCTCCGTGATCGCCGACGGCAGAACCCTGGTCACCACCCAGACGATCCGCGGCAAGCAGGCGGCCGTACCGATCGACGTCGACGTCACCGGCGCCCAGGTGCTCGACCTCAAGGTCGGCGACGCCGGCGACGGCAACGGCAACGACCACGGCGACTGGGGGGCGCCCACCCTGACCTGCGGTTGACTCCACCGCATCTGATGACGGGCCGGCGGGGGCGCACCTTCCCCGCCGGCCCGGCGTCGGTGCGCCGCGCCCTTTCCCGCCAGCTCCGGCGCGACCGGTTCAGGGGCGACCAGTTCAGGGGCGAGGACCGGCCGGGACCCTCGCCGTATCAGTCGCTGGCCAGCGCGGCGATCGCCCCGGCCGACGCGGTGGCGGCGCCGCGTCGGAAGGCGCGGTCGTATCCGTCGTCCCCGAGCGCCGAGCGCATCGCGGCCTCGCACCGGTCGCGCACCGGCTTCAGCTCCGGGGTGCCGCGCTGCGGGTGGCCGAGGCCGCGCCACAGGGTGTCGCTCGTGCCGTACGCGACCGCCGCGGCCTGCGCCTGGCCGTCCGCCACGAGTGCGGCGGCGAGCACGTCGAGGCCGAGGGCCAGGCCGAAGGCGTCGCCCAGCGCGCGCTTGGCGTTGAGCATCATGCGCGCGTGGCGCACCGCGTCCCGCGCCGCCGACCGGCTCAGCGCGATCAGCGCGAGCTGGTAGTCGAGGTAGGAGCGGGTCCACACCTCGTCGATGAGCACGCAGTGCTCCCGCAGTTCGTGGGCCATGCGGTCGGCCCGCTCCAGATCACCACGCGCGGTCAGCCCGAACACCCGGACCAGGTGGCAGCGCAGGTGCGCCCCGGAGTCGAAGGCGAAGCCCGGCGCGCCGGCCAGCGCCTCGTCCACCGTGGCGATGGCCCGGTCGGGCCGGCCCGCCAGCAGGTCCAGCAGCCCCACCATGTACGCGGCGCCGAGCTGTGCGTCCTTGTCGCCGTCGGCGCGCGCGGCCGCTGCCGCTTCCGCGCCGAGCCGGGCCGCGAGCGCGTAGTCGCCCTGGAGCGAGACCGCGACGCCCAGCGCGGTGAGCGCCCTGGTGCGGGCCGGGCTGGGCTCGGGGCAGGCCGTGAGCGCCCGCTCCAGATACGAGCGGGCCTCCTTCACATGGCCCGAGCAGGTCCAGAAGAAGACCAGGCGGCCCGTGGTGTCGGCGGCGCGGGCCGGGTCGGTGGCCAGCAGCCGGTCCAGGGCGGCCCGCAGGTCGGCGTGCACCTGCTCGACCGTCCGGTAGCCGGTGATCTGCCCGTTGCCCGTCCACCCGGCCTCCGCCCGGCGCGCCAGCCGTACGAAGTGGGCGGCGTGCCGCTCGGCGAGGTCGTCGCGCTCGCCGAGTTCATCGAGCCACGCGTCGCCGTACTCCCTGATGGTGTCGAGCATCCGGTACCGCTCGCCGTCGCGGCGCAGCACCGACTGGGCGACCAGGTTGTCGAGCAGCCGCGGGACGTCCTCGGGGTGCAGCGGGCCGCCCGCGGTCACGTCGGCGGCCGACTCCGCGCAGAAGGCGCCGCGGAAGACGCTCAGCCGCGCCCACAGCAGGCGCTCCAGCGGTGCGCACAGCTCATGGCTCCAGCCGACCGCCGTACGCATCGCCCGGTGCCGGTGCGGCCACACGAAGTCGGAGCGGGTCAGGGCGTCGAAGCGGGAGCCGAGGAGCGAGGCGATCTCGGCCATGCTCGCGGGACCGACCTGGCCCGCGGCGAGTTCGATCGCGAGCGGGATGCCTTCGAGGCGCCGGCACACCGCCGACGCGGCCTCGGCGGCACCGGGTTCCTCCAGGGCGCGCCGTCCGGCGCGCTCGGCCACCCGCTCGGTGAGCAGCGCGAGCGCGTCCGGCCCCTCGGCGGGCAGCGGGTCGAGGACCAGCAGGTCCTGGCCGTGCGAGGACAGTGGTCTGCGGCTCGTGGCCAGGACGCCGATACCCGGCCCCGCGGCGAGCAGCTCCCTGACGAGGCCGGCGCATTCGTCCGCCAGGTGCTCGCAGGAGTCCAGCACGAGCAGCAGCCGCTTGTCGGCGACGTATTCGCGGAGCACCTGCAACGGCATGCGCGGGGAGTGGTCCACTATGTCGACGGCGTCGCTGACGGTCGCGACCAGCAGGTCGGGGCCGGACAGGGTGGACAGGTCGGCCCACCACACCCCGTCGGGGAAGAGCGGGGCCGCCCGCGCCGCCGCCCGCATCGCCACCCGGGTCTTCCCGACACCCCCGACGCCGGTCACCGTCACCAGCCGGCTGGTCGCGATCATGGCCGCCAGCCATGCGAGCTCCCGCTCGCGGCCCACGAAACTCGTCGTCTCCGGCGGAATGTGCCCCTTCATGCACACAGGGTGCCAATACGGGGCCATGGCCCGCGCGTTGTCGGCGCTACTCAACCGGATCGAGACCTCGCGGCGGGCGCGGGCCCTCGTACAACGGGCCGCCGGCACAATGCGGTCGGCGTGTCCGCCGTCGGCGGCCGTACCCGCACCACGGCCGGCAGCCGCTCGGGGCACTGAGGTCCCGCGGGTCTCCCCGTCCGCCCGGATGATCGTCGGTGATCCGTCGACCGTCCCGCGCCGGACGGGGAGACCCCACGGCCGCCGGCTCAGCGGCGGAAGGCCTCCCGCACCGAGCCGCCGACAACGGCGCACCAGGTGCTGAGATCGACCTTGCCGTCGGGGTGCAGGCCGTGCAGGCGCTGCATGGACTGGACGGCCTTCATTGTCGCGTGGTCGAACTCGCCGCTCGCAATCACCTCGGGATACCCCTTGCGGGCGAGCATGAACTGGATCGCGGTGACCGGCAGGCCGGTGGCGTGCTTGTCGAGACGCGGCGCGAGCGCCTCCCACGTGGCGGTGTCGAAGGTGGCGTCCGGGGTCACCGGGATGCCGCTCCTGGTCTGGAAATCGGCGAGCGCGTCATTCATGTCGTAGCCGAAGACGCCGTCCGGCGTGAGCGCGTAGCCGGCGTTGTCGAGCAGGTACTGCCCCACCTGGACGACCGGGCTGTCGACGAAGCGCCAGATGTCCGGCCACCGGCGCGCCGGCGCCGCCGACGGGTGGGTGCCCATCGCGCGCAGCACCCGCCTGCGGATCATCGGGAACTGGGCGTAGAAGGCGATGCCGGGACAGTCGGTGAGCCGGAAGTCCCAGTGGCCGAAGATGTCCCAGGCCTTCAGGCCGAACTGGCGGCACACCGCGACACACAGCTCCACCAGCGAGTCGAGCAGCGCTTCGGGCGGCGTCTCGGTGATGTACGTGCCCTCGTTCTCGATGCCGATCGCGTTGCCGTTCTCACCGGGACAGTGGGCCGACACGACCTGGTGCTCGCCGGCCACCAGGGTCTCCAGGCTCCGGTGCCTGCCCTCCATGACGTAGCCGCCCCGGCTGACGGTGAAGTGCTGCCCGGTGTCCGCCCAGCCGTTGGTGTCCATGTGCAGGTTCTGGCAGTCCTTGGCCAGCTGGACGGCGTGCTCGCGGGAGTAGTCGGTGACGTTGGGGAACGCCATGTGATGCAGGATGATCTTGTTCGTCGTGTTGCCGGTGATCTGAATCGCGCTGGACGGCGGCCGGGCGCCCCAGCTGTCGCAGTCGATGATCCAGGGGAACTCGGGCGAAGGGGCCGCCTGGGCAACCCCCGGGAAAGCGAGTTCGGTGCCGACAACCGCGGCGACCGCGGTTCCCAGGCCGACCCTGAACAGCGTTCGGCGGTCCACCTCGTGCTCGTGCAAGGCCATGCAGACTCCGCATCGGGGAGTGGGCGGCGGCCTTCCGGCCGCCGATGACCACAGGAGAATATGAAGCCCGCTGACGCCCAGCCAGAAACTTCTCAAGATTGGGGCGGGCTTGCGGGGAAGATCCCCTTTGCGGCCCGGTCCCGCCGACCTGCGCGGTACCCGCCCGGGCGGCCCGGCCCGCACGGACCCCGGCCGCTCGGCGCCGCTCCTTCCTCCCGCGCATCGGCGCGGGAGGAATGGGTACCCGAGGTGGGCACGGACATTCCCGGGCAAGCATCGGAGGCCCGCCATGGCGGTCACCCACCCCGCACACTCAGTGAACCCGCACCTGCCCGACGAAGGGCTGGGCGTACCCGAGGACGTACAGGCGGCCGGGCACACCTCGCCGGCCGAGTCGGGGATCTCCTCCCTCGACGGTCCCGAACGCGGCCCCCTCAGCCAGGGCTGGGGCGCCGCACCGATCATCGGGATCATGCTCGTCGTCGGCGTCTTCGCCGCCGGAGCCCTCGGAATGGCGATCGAACTCATGCTGTGACCCGCGGTGACTCCCTGTCCCGAAGTCCGCACTCCGCGCGAGCCCGCCGCGGCCGTACCCGCCGGGCGTGGCCGTTGTCACCCCGGATCGGGGAATTGATCCGGACGCCGGCCCGCTGATCACTGCCGCGGGCCCTGGACCCCTGAGGCCCCTTCGGACAAGGAAGTTGATCGCATGTACAAGAACATCCTGGCCGCCGTCGACGGCACCACGCACGGCGCAGGGGTGCTGGACACCGTCGCGTCCCTCGCGGCACTGACCGGGGGACAGGTCCACGTCATACACATCCGGGCCTCCCGGGTCATCACCGACGGCATCTCCGGCGGCGTCTACACCGCGGAGGACCCCGCGGAGGGCCGCCAGGTCCTGGACGAGGCGCTCGCGCGGCTGCGGGCGGCCGGGATCACCGCGGAGGGCGAGGTGGACGAGGGCCTGCGGGAGGACCTGGCCGCCATCCTGGTCGAGCGTGCCGAGGCCCTCGGCAGCGACCTCATCGTGGTCGGCCCCGGCCACCACAGCGGCATCTCCGCCCTGCTGCACGCCAGCGTCAGCCGCGGTGTGGCGAAGGCCGCGTCCGTCTCGGTGCTGCTCGTCCGCGGCGAGGCCTGACACCCTCCGGGCGGGCTGAGGACCGGCTGTCGGACCGAGGATCCGTGCGACCGCCCGTTTCTGACCGTGCTCCGGTGGAATCATCGGAGCATGGTCATGATCGAGGTCGTACAGGGCGACATCACCCGGCTGCGGGTGGACGCCATCGTGAACGCGGCGAACGGGTCGCTGATGGGCGGTGGCGGGGTGGACGGCGCCATCCACCGGGCGGCGGGCCCGCGCCTCGCGGAGGCGGGGGCCGCCGTCGCCCCGTGCGCGCCGGGCGACGCCAAGGCCACGCCCGCCTTCGACCTCCAGCCGCGGATCGGGCATGTGATCCACACCGTCGGCCCGGTCTGGAACGGCGGCGGCCACTCCGAGCCCGACGTCCTGGCCTCCTGCTACCGGCGCTGCCTGGAGGTCGCGGACGAACTCGGCGTCAAAAGCGTCGCCTTCCCGGCGATCTCCACCGGCGTCTACGGTTTCCCGGCCGCGCGGGCTGCGCGTATCGCGGCGGCGACCCTCGGATCCGCGTCGACCCGCGTCGAACGGATCACCCTGGTCGCCTTCGGCGAGGAGTCGTACGACCTGCTGACCGCCGCCGTCAGCCCCGCCGAGCCCGGCTGACGCCGGCCCTGACCCGCAGGTCTTCCCGAGCGCCGACGCCGTGGTCCGGAGGCTGAGCCGGGCACCGGCCGCTCCGGGCTCGCAGGGGCGGCGGTGCGGAGCCGGTGCCGCGGTGCGGCGGGTCTCTTCCGTCTCGCTTCACCACCGGGAGGCCTCGTCCCACGGGTCGCGGTCGGTCTCCTCACCCAGGCCCGCGCAGCCCTTGTCGGCCGACTGCCCCACCCGCAGCAGGCCCTCGGGCACTCCCGTGATCTCGAAGCCGCGAGCGCCGCGGCCGGTGCCGGGCGTGATGGCGTACCCGAGCTCGCGCAGGTCTTCAGCGAGCGCCGCCCGGCCCACGGCGCCGCCTTCGCGGGTGAAGGTCTCCTCGTACACTTCGCCGTGCTGCGGGCCGTGCAGCGCCCCGGCGCCGTCGCGCACGCCGACGAGATAGGCGTGCGCGTGCAGCAGGGTCCACGTGATCACCGCCGCCGGATACGCCGCTGCCGCCACGGGCTGAGCACCGGGACGGCGCCCCGCCAGGGCGACAGGCGGCCGGGTGCGCCGGCGGCGCACCGAAGGCACCACCGACCTGCCCTCCCACCGACACGGCGGAGACGGGACCTGCTCACCGGAACGGAGACGGAGCGGCGACGGACACCTCGACGATCGCACCGGTCTTCGAAACAGCCCCGGGCCTGCCCGTTGTTCAGACTTCCGCACCGGGAGACACCACGATCCCCGACAGGGTCAGGCCCAGCGCCCGCGCGCGATCCACCGTCCCCGCGCCGGGGGCGGCCGGCGCACGACGCGGGCCATTGCCGCGGACGTCAGCGTCCGCGCCCGAGCCGCCGTTCCGCCGCCGGGGGCAGACGGCGCACGACACGGACATTGCCGCAGACGGCGACGCCGGTGATGTTGATCCGCTGCCGCGCCGGAGCGGCCGGACTCTCGCGGTCCTGGGTGAAAGCGCCGATGATCCCGGTGCCCGTGACGGCCACCTCGGCGTCCTCCGGCACCACGACGTAGACCGTGCTGATCCACGAACCGACGTGGATCGTCGTCTCGGGCCCGGTGAACCGCGCCTCGCGCAGGTCGATCACCCCGCCGCTGACGACCGCGGTGCCGCGGTAGGTGTCGCCCACCAGCCAGCGGCCCCCGCGGACGAAACCGCTCAGGACGCCGACGTCTTTGGCCGCGGTCGGCGTTCCCTGCACCCACGGGGCGGCCGGGCGCAGATCCCGCAGGACGGAGTCCAGTTCGGCCACGGACGCGGCCCGGTAGGCCAGGTCGAGCCGCTCGTCGAATTCGGCGGCGGAGATCCGGCCGTCCGCGGTGGCGGCCCGCAGGACGGACGCGGCCCGCTCCCGGTCGGCGTCGGACGCCCGCAGCGCCGGGGCGGCGGACGCGGACCGGTCCGCGTCGGCGTCGCCGGGTACGGCCCGCGGCTGCTCGGAGTCCACCGGTCGAGCATACGGCGCCGAGCGGCCGGCGCAAGGGCCGCTGCCGGGCCCCACTGACGCGTACCCGTCTGAAACGGTTCACCCCCACCCGTAACCGCCGGGGTCGGCGGATGACGCCCGCTCGCGCCTCGCAACACCGCCCTGACCTGCGTCGATTGACGTACCGCCACCTCCCGCCGCGAGCCGCACGGCTGACCCGCCGAGATCAATTCGTTCTGCGTCATTGACGATGCCGGGCGCGGAGTACAGGATTCCTCACGGCCCACTCGCATGTCCCGCACCTCGGGAAACTCGCGTGACAGGTGTACTTGACCTTCTGACAACGTTGTCAGGAGGCGGAGAGAGGAAGGTATGGCTCCAAGAACGCAGCGCCTGCGCACCGCCGCCGCAGCCGCGGCCACCGTGCTGCTCGCCGCGGGGGCGGCGATGCTGCCCGCCCAGGGCGCCCAGGCCACCGGTGCCGGTGGCGGCGGCGACCTCACCCACCTGGTCGACTCCTTCATCGGCACCCAGAACGACGGCAACACCTACCCCGGTGCCGCGGTGCCCTTCGGCATGGTGCAGCTGTCGCCCGACACCGGGCACAACACGGGGTACGACTACAACCAGGACCACATCCGCGGCTTCAGCGCCGTGCACCTGTCGGGCGTGGGCTGCGGCCTCGGCGGCGACCTGCCCGTCCTGCCGACGACCGGCCCGGTCACCGCCACCGACGACGCCCAGTACGCGGCGCCCTTCCGGCACGCGGACGAGAGCGCGTCGCCGGGCTACTACAAGGTGACGCTCGGGACCGGCATCACCGCCGAGCTGAGCGCCACCGACCGCACCGGCTGGCAGCGCTACACCTTCCCCGCCACCGGCCAGGCCAATGTGCTGCTCAACTCGGGGCAGGCCCTGCACAAGGTCACCAGCAGCACCGTGACGGTGCTCGACGACCGCACCGTGGTCACCGCGATCACCGGCAGCGGCTTCTGCCAGGACACCCGGCCGTACACGCTGTACACCGAGACGCGCTTCGACCGGCCGTTCACCTCCTACGGCACCTGGAACGGCGCCGATGTGGCCGCGGGCTCCCGCACCTCCACCTCCACCGGCCTCGGCGGCGCGTACGCCCGCTTCGACACCACGAAGGACCGCAGCGTCACCGCGGTCACCTCGCTGTCGTGGGTGGACGCCAGGGGCGCCGCGAAGAACCTCGCGGCCGAGGGGCGCGGCAGCTTCGACGCCACCGCTGCCGCCGCCAAGCGCGCCTGGCAGGACCGCCTCGGCGCGGTCAGGGTGCAGGGCGGCACCGACGAGCAGCAGCGCACCTTCTACTCCTCGCTCTACCGCTCCTTCCTCGCGCCCAACATCGGCAGCGACGTCGACGGCCGCTACACCGGCTGGGACGCCGAGCCGCACGCCGGCGACGGCTCGACGTACTACCAGAACTGGTCGCTGTGGGACACCTACCGCACCCAGCAGCAGCTGCTCTCGCTGCTGGCGCCGCGCGAGTCCCGCGACATGGCGCTGTCGCTGCTGCGGGTCGCCCAGCAGAGCGGCAGCCTGCCGCGCTGGGGCTACGCCACCGTCGAGACGAACATCATGACCGGCGACCCGGTCACCCCGTTCCTGGTCGACGCCTACCGGCAGGGCCTGCTCAAGGGCCACAAGGAGGAGGCGTACCGGGCGCTGAAGAAGCACGTGGACACCGTCCCGCCCGCGTCCTCGCCCGCGGCGGGGCGGCAGGCCGACGCCGAATACCTGGCCGGCGGCTACGTCCCCTACGACCCGGCGCACCCGGGCAAGCCCGGTGACAACGACTTCCAGCACGGGCCGTCCGCGACGCTGGAGTACGCGCTCGCCGACGCCGCCCTGGGCGGGATGGCCCGCGACCTCGGCCACACCGCCGACGCGCGGCGCTATCTGGCCAGGGGCCAGAACTACCGCAGCATCTTCGACCCGCGCACCGGCTTCTTCCGGGCCCGCGACACCGACGGCGGCTTCGTCGGCCCCGCCGACCCGGCCGCGAGCGTCGGCTTCCACGAGGGCACCTCCTGGCAGTACATGTGGCTGGTCCCGCAGGACGTGCCGGGCCTGGTCGGCCTGATCGGCAGCACCGACCAGGCCAACGCCCGGCTCGACTCCTTCTTCGCGTACGACCAGTTGGTCGAGGACCCGGCAGGCACCGCCCGCGACGTCTGGGTCAACGGCCCGTACTCGTACTACAACCAGGACAAGTACAACCCGCAGAACGAGCCCGACCTCAGCGCCCCCTACACCTATCTGTCGACCGGTCAGCCGTGGAAGACCACCGACGTGGTGCATGCCGCGCTCACGCTGTTCACCGACGCGCCCAACGGCGTCACCGGCAACGACGACCTCGGCACCATGTCGGCGTGGCAGGTGCTCTCGGCGATCGGCGTCTACCCGATGACGCCGGGCACCGACCTGTGGGGGCTGTCGACCCCGCTGTTCAGCCGGGTCGACGTCACCCTCGACAAGCGGTACTACCCGCACGGCCGGCTGACCGTCAGCGCGCCCGGCAGCTCGGACACCGACCGCTACATCCAGTCCGCGCGGCTCGGCGGCAGGAAGCTCAGCCACACGTACATCACCACCGGCGACATCAGGGCGGGCAAGGACATCGCGCTCACCGTCGGCGCCTCGCCCTCGGCATGGGGCACCGCACGCTCCGACGCCCCTCCCGCGCTCGACACCGCCGCCGGCACCCAGATCCGTACCGCCGCCTCCGTGTCGCCCTCCACGGTGGGCGTGCTCGGCGGCGGCACCTCGGCCGATGTGACGGTCTCCGCGGTCCTCACCGCGCCCGGCAGGGCGGCCGGCACCGTGCGGGTCTCGGCGCCCGCCCCGCTGACCGCGGACCCGGTGCGGGCCTCCTTCCAGGTCACCTCGGACACGCTGCCCGCCACCCACGAGGTGCCGGTGCACATCACCGCGCCCGCGGGCACCCCCGACGGGACGTATCCGGTCACCGTCACGGTGGCGCAGTCCGGCGGCCCGGCCGTCACCAGGACCGTGCCGGTCTCGGTGACGACGGCGACCTGCGAGGGACGGTCCGGATCCTGCGTGCAGGACCTCTCGGCGCAGTACACCGTGGACGGCGTCAGCGCGGCGGGCGCCACCGGCGCCGACTTCGACGGCACGGGCGCCGCCTTCCCGGCCGAGGATCTGCCGGCGCCGGGCACCGGCGTGCTCGGCGGGCACGCCTACCGCTTCCCCGACACCACCGGCAGCGCGCCGAACTTCGCGACCGCCCACGGCCAGACCGTGCCGCTGGCGGCCCGCGGCTATTCGGCGCTCGATGTGCTGCTCACCGCCCACCACGGTGACGTGAACACCACCGCCACCGTCCACTACGCCGACGGCACCACCGCCGAGATCCCGCTGACCGCGACCGACTGGGCGGCCGGCGCCCCGCGGCTCGGCGAGGACCCGGCGATCCACGCCGGCAGCCGCTACGACGCGAAGGGCGCGCCGGACGGCGTCGCCGTCGACATCTGGCACCTGGCCCTCCCCCTGGACAGCGCGCGGACCGCGGTCTCGCTCACGCTGCCCGACGACCCGCGCCTTGCGCTGTACGCGCTCAGCGGGCGCAACGCATGACCCGGGTCACCGCACGCGAGCGGTCGCCGTACCGGACCGCCATCGGAGAAGAAAGGCAGCACCGCATGAGAAGTGGCCGATCCCGCCGCACTCTCACCCGACCACTGCTGGCCGCGCTCGTCGCCCTGGGCCTGACCGTGCCGGCGTCCGCGTTCGCGCACGCCGAGACAGGCGGTTCCGGGCACGGGCCCGCCTTCACCACGTCCTTCGAGGCGGGCCAGCCGCAGCCGGGATGGACCAGCACCGCGGAGAACGACGCCCACGGCAGGCCGATGGTCGCCGGGGTGACCGCGGGCACCCTCCCGCTGCTGCCCGGCAGCGTCAAGGACAGGATCACCGCGGTCACCGCCAGCGCGGAGAACGCCCCCAACGAGTCCGCCGCCAAGGCCGCCGACGAGGACCCGAGCACCAAGTGGCTCACCTTCGCGGCCACCGGGTGGTTGCGCTACCAGCTGTCCGAGGACGTCACCGTCAGGAAGTACGCCCTCACCTCCGCCAACGACTTCCCCGACCGCGACCCGAAGGACTTCGCGCTCCAGGGCTCGGCCGACGGCAGCACCTGGACCACCGTGGACAGCAGGACCGGCCAGACCTTCGCCGGCCGCTTCGCGTCCAAGGTCTACGAGGTCGCCACCCCCGGCGCGTACCGCTACTACCGGCTGAACGTCACCGGCAACAACGGCAGCGACGGCACCCAGCTCGCCGACCTGGTCCTCTCGGACGGCTCGCCCGCGCCCACCCCGGTGCCCGGTATGACCACCGAGGTCGGCAGCGGCCCGTCCTCCGGTCCCAATGTTCGCGCGAACACCGGCTTCACCGGCGTCAGGGCGCTGGAGTACGCCGGCACCCACACCGCGGCGGGCGCGGTGCACGCCTGGAACAAGCTCTACGACGTGCACATCCCGGTCGCCCGCGACACGCAGCTGTCGTACGACATCTTCCCCGAGCTGACCGGCGGCGACCTGAAGTACCCCAGCACCTTCGTCTCGGTCGACCTGCACTTCACCGACGGGACCTACCTCAGCCGACTGCGCCGCCCGGCGCAGGACGGCAACGGTGTCGTGCTCGCCCCGAAGGCGCAGGGCGCCTCGAAGATCCTCTACGCCTCGCAGTGGAACTCCGTCGCCTCGACCATCGGCGAGGTCGCCGCGGGCAAGACCGCCGACCGCATCCTGCTCGGCTACGACGACCCGGCCGGCAGCACACAGCCGGGCGCGACCACGCAGTTCAAGGGCTGGATCGACGACCTCACGATCGGTGCGGCACCGCAGCGCAACCGGTCCGCGAGCTTCGCCCAGCACGTCGACACCCGGCGCGGCACCAATTCCTCCGGGTCCTTCTCGCGCGGCAACAACCTGCCCCTGGCAGCCGTCCCGAACGGCTTCAACTTCTACACGCCGGTCACCGACGCGGGCTCCGACAGCTGGGAGTACAGCTACGCCGGCCAGAACAACGCCGACAACCTGCCCGCCCTCCAGGCGCTCGGGATCAGCCACGAGCCGAGCCCGTGGATGGGCGACCGCGACATGTTCCAGGTCATGCCGTCCGCCGCGAGCGGCACACCCGACCTGGACAGGACCAAGCGGGCGCTGACCTTCGAGCACTCCGACGAGGTGGCCCAGCCGCACTACTACGGCGTGACCTTCACCAACGGGATGAAGGCCGAGATCGCCCCCGCCGACCACTCCGCGGTCTTCCGCTTCACCTTCACCGGTGACACCGGCGACCTGCTCTTCGACAACGTCGACAACAACGGCGGCCTCACCCTCGACCCGGCCGAGGGCACCCTGGACGGCTGGTCGGAGCACCGCAGCGGCTCCTCCGCCGGCGCCACCCGGATGTATGTCCACGCCGAGTTCGACCAGGCGCCGACCGCGGCAGCCAAGGTCACCGGGCAGGGCCGCGACAATGTCACCGGCTACGCGGGCTTCGACACCTCGGCCCACAAGACGGTGACGATGCGCGTCGCCACGTCCTTCATCAGCGCCGACCAGGCCAAGAAGAACCTGGCCCTGGAGATCCCGGCCGGCACCTCCTTCGACACCGTCAAGCGCTCCGCGGAGCGCCAGTGGAACGCCAAGCTCGGCAAGGTCGAGGTGCAGGGCGCCACCGACGACCAGCTGACCACGCTCTACTCGAACCTCTACCGGATGAACCTGTATCCGAACTCCGGCTACGAGAACACCGGTACCGCCGCCCGTCCCGTCTACCGGTACGCCAGCGCCTTCTCGCCGGGCGCCGCGAGCACCCCGACGCAGACCGGCGCGAAGGTCGTGGACGGCAAGGTTTACGTGAACAACGGCTTCTGGGACACCTACCGCAGCGAGTGGCCCGCCTATTCCCTGCTGGAGTCGAAGACCGCGGGCGAGCTGGCGAACGGCTTCGTCCAGCAGTACAAGGACGGCGGCTGGACCGCCCGCTGGTCCTCGCCCGGCTACTCCGACTCGATGACCGGCACCAGCGCGGACGTGTCCTTCGCCGACGCCTATGCCAAGGGCGTCACCGGCTTCGACGCCAAGGCCGCCTACGACGCGGCGGTCAAGAACGCCACCGTCGTTCCGACCAGTTCGGGGGTGGGCCGCAAGGGCCTGAGCACCTCGATCTTCACCGGCTACACCAACACCGCCACCGACGGCAGCGTCTCCTGGTCGCTGGACGGCTACATCAACGACTACGGCATCGGCACCATGGCGGCCCGGCTCGCCACGGACCCGAAGACCCCGGCCGCCGAGCGCGCCCGCTACAAGGAGGAGTCGGCCTACTTCCTGGCCCGCGCCCAGAACTACACCAACCTGTTCAACAAGGGCGTCGGCTTCTTCGAGGGCCGCAAGCCCGACGGCACCTGGCGGGTCGCCGACAGCGCCTTCGACCCGCAGCAGTGGGGCAACGAGTACACCGAGACCAACGCCTTCAACTACGGCTTCACCGTGCCGCAGGACCCGGCGGGCCTGGCCTCGCTCTACGGCGGCAAGCAGGGCCTGGAGAAGCAGCTCGACACTTTCTTCGCCACCCAGGAGACCGCGTCCGGTGACGCCGGCGGCTACGGCGGCACCATCCACGAGATGCTGGAGGCCCGCGACGTCCGGATGGGCGAGCTGGGCATGAGCAACCAGCCCTCCTTCGGCATCCCGTACATGTACGACTACGCCGGCGCGCCCGCCAAGGCGCAGGCAGCCGTACGGGAGATCCAGCAGCGCCTCTTCACCGGCAGCTCGATCGGCCAGGGCTACCCCGGCGACGAGGACAACGGCGCCACCTCCACCTGGCAGATCTTCAGCGCCCTCGGCTTCTACCCGCTCCAGACCGGCAGCGGCAACTACGTCATCGGCTCCCCGCTGTTCACCAAGGCCACCGTCCACCTGGACAACGGCAAGGACATCACCGTCAAGGCGCCGAACAACAGCCGCGACAACGTCTACGTCCAGTCGCTCAAGGTCAACGGGAAGAGCTGGGACAAGGTCTATCTGACGCAGGCCCAGCTGTCGGCCGGCGCCACCCTGGACTTCACCATGGGCGCCAAGCCGTCCACCTGGGGCACCGGCAAGAACGCGGTGCCGGCCTCGCTCACCCCGGCGGGCGGCACCCCCGACCCGCTCACCGACACCACGGCACCCGGCCTCGGCGCCGCGTCCGCCGCCGGCGGGACGGACGTCTCCGGCCTGTTCGACAACACCTCGGCCACCCAGGCGAATCTGCCCGGCACGACGGCGGCCGTCACGTACGCCTACGACGACGGCGCCAAGCAGCGGGCCGCCTTCTACACGCTGACCTCGGGCAGCACCGCAGCCGCCCAGGACCCGAAGAGCTGGCAGCTCCAGGGCTCCACCGGCGGCGGGCACTGGAAGACGCTGGACACCAGGACGGGCCAGGCCTTCACCGACCGGCTCCAGACCCGGCCGTTCGAGATCGCGCACCCCGGCGCGTACACCTCCTACCGGCTGGTGGTGACCGCCAACAACGGCAGCCAGGACACCACATCGCTGGCGGAGGTGGAGCTGCTGGCCCACCGCTGACGCCCTGACACCGCCGGACCCCGCCGCCCGACCCGGGCGGCGGGGTCCGGCGCGCCCTACTCGCCGCGCCAGATGTTGTCGAAGGCCGCCTGCTCGATGTCCCGCCGCTGCCGTGCGGCCTCCAGCTCCACCACGGCGTCGCCGGCCGTCGCCAGGACGGTCACCACCGCCTCGTCGGCGACCCCCGGGGGCGCGTCGGGTGCCCCGTGCGTCCCGGCGTGGATCCCGAGGACGGCCGCGAGGGCCGTGAGGACCGGCTCGCCCGAGGTCCAGCGCTCGGTCGCACGGCGCCGGAGCGGCGAGTCGACCAGCGTCGCGGGCCCGGGCCGGCCGGGCAGCAGCCGCCGGTGCTTGCGCGTGACGTGCCCCGCCGACTCCATGGCGGCCAGATAGGCCGTGGACAGCGCGCGGCCCCTGCGCCACAGCCAGTCCTCGACCGACTCGTACGGCGGCTGCCGCACCAGCGCCGACGCGGCCTCGGCCAGCAGCGGGTCGCGCGGCGCCGACCCGACGCCCGGCACGACGCGGTCGCCGTCCAGCGACGCGAGCCGGCCGTCGAGCAGATCGAGCAGCTCGGCGGCGGCGAGCGCGAGCGAGAGGTCGCCCGACTCGACGGGACGGCTGGACTCGACGTCCATGGCGACGATCAGCAGATCCTGCGGTGTGGTCATCAGCGGCTCCACGTCGGGGGCGTCGGCCGGCGGTGGCGGTACGCGCGGCCGGGCCACCGCGCCGACGCTACCCGACCGGCCGCGGCGCGGCGTCGTACGACCCGCCGGTGCCCGCGCGTGCCGAGGGCCGCGGTCCCCGCGGGAGGCGGCCTCGCGGATCCGGGCGTCAGGCGATGTGCTCAACGGGACGCCCACTCAGCGGCACGCTGAAGCCGATCCGGGTGCCCTCGCCGACCAGGCTCGTGAAGGTCAGCCGCCCGCCGAGCAGTTCGGCCCGCGTCACCATCGAGATCAGGCCGAGCCCCCCGCCGACCGGCGTGCTCGGGTCGAAGCCGCAGCCGTTGTCCACCACCGTGCCGCGCAGCTCGTAGGGGGTGATGTCGACGTCGATGCGCAGCAGGCGGGGCCGCGCGTGCGACAGCGCGTTGCGGGCCGCCTCGCGCAGCACCAGGAAGCATTCGTCGAGCACCTTGGGCGACGCCCAGGTCTCGTCGCCGTTGACCTGGACCGTCACCTGGGCCCCGCCGGTCTCGGCGACCTCCAGATACGCCCGCAGCGCCGCCTCCAGGCTGCGTGGCGGCTGCTGCATGTGCAGCCGGGACGTCACCGCGCGCAGATACCGCATCGACTCCTGGAGCGACTCCCACGCCCCCTGCCAGTGGCCCTCCGCGACCGGGGGATCGCCGACCTGGTGCAGGTCGTACAGCTCCAGTTGCTTCTGGACCGTGCTCAGGCAGTGGCCCATCCGGTCGTGCAGGTCCTTGGCGATCTGCCGGCGCTCCTCGACCTGGGCCCGCGGCACGCTGTTCAGCAGCAGCCCCGTGTGCTGCGCGAGCGACGCGCGCACCCGGGTCGCGATGGTCCGCTGGAGGGCGGTCGCGAGCCGGTGGCATGCCGCGGAAGCCGTCGGGTCCGCCGGTAAGTGCGGGGTGACCACCGACAGGACCGTGTCGAAGAGCACCGATGTGGACTCGGTGACCTCGTACGGATGCGCGCGCGGCGCCGCCGGCGGCGCGAACTCCCCGCCCGCCGCGTCGTCCGGCCGGTCCGGCTGCGCGTGGTCGGCGCCGAGGGCGCGGACCAGCTCCGCGAGCATGTCGCGGGCGTCGGCGAGCGCCAGATCGACGGCGCCGGAACTGTCCGGCGCAATTACCCCCGAGAGCCGGATCCTTTCCCGATACGCCGCCAGGATCTCCTTCCGTAAAGATGAGACCAGCCCGGCTGTTCCGCCGGCCCCCGCCATTGGTACCTGTCGTGTTTGTGCCATGTGATGCCCCCACCTGCACTTCTGGCCGCCGGATATTCCGGATGCCGGCACAGTATTCTGCCTGACGATGGTGGATCACTGGCGTTTGGACGCGGGGGGAAAACATCCGCGGTCCACGGGAGTTCACCCGGGCGGCGTCCGCGGCCCGCGCGGCCGGGCGCCCGGCCGCGACCGCCCGGAGGCGCGCTGATTTCGTAAACACGCCGTAATGCCGTGCCGAGCGCCCTCTTCTGCGGGCCTGTAGCGTGAAGACAGGGATTCCCGGTGGGACGCCGGGATCGAAGGCCGGCGGACAAGGGGTCTGGATGGGTGCGGATACGACCGGTCGCGGGCCTCAGCTGGCCTCCGTGGTGGTTTTCGTCCGCGACCTCGACCGGGCGGTGGACTTCTACCAGGAGCTGCTGCTGATGCGGGTCGCGGTCCGTACGACCACGGCCGTGCTGCTCGTCGGCGCGGACGACACGCAGCTGTACCTGCGCGTCATGGGCTCGGGCGGCGAGCACCCGCTGGGCGCCATCGGTGTGCAGTACGTGATCTGGACCGCGAACAGCCGCGACGACCTCGAACGGTGCGAGCGGATGCTCAAGGAGCGCTCCGCCCACATCTCGTCCAAGGACACGGCGGACGGCGTCACGGTGGTCGAGGGGCGCGACCCCGACGGCCTGCCGCTGGTCATCGCCCACCCCGGGCCGCGGGGCGCGGCCGGCCAGGAGATCATGGCGCGGATCTACGCCTGGTGACGGGCGGCCGGGCCGTCCGCGGACAGGCCGCGGCGAGGAGGTGCGGGCATGACCGAGCACACCGGACACGGCGGCCCGCCCAGGAGCGGCCCGGCCGCCCTGTCCCTGGAGGAGCAGCTGCGCAGGCTCACCGCGGGGCAGCGCAAACAGCGCCGGCTGCTGGACGCGGTCGTGACCATCAGCGCCGACATGGACTCGCGTGCCGTGCTGGGCCACATCGTGCGGGCCGGCACCGAACTGATCGACACCCGCTACGGTGCGCTCGGGGTGCTCGGCGAGAACGGCGACGTCGTCGACCTCATCTCGGTGGGGGCGGACGAGGCCCCGGCGCTCTGCCCGCCGGGGCACCCGGCCGTGCGGACCGTGCTGGGCGTCCCCCTCACCGTGCGCGGCACCGTCTACGGCAATCTCTGCCTGTCGGGAAAGAACGACGGGACGCCCTTCACCGACGACGACCAGGCCCTGCTGACCGCGCTGGCCAGCGCCGCGAGCGTCAGCATCGAGAACGCCCGGCTCTACGAGCGCCTGAAGTACACCACCGAGCAGTTCCAGCGCCGCATGCTGCCCGAGCTGCCCGACCTGGGACCGATCGAGGTGCGGGCGCGCTACCAGCCGGCCTCCGAGCTGCCCAAGCTCGGCGGCGACTGGTACGACGTCCTGGTGCTGCCCGACGGCGTCCCGTGCCTGGTCGTGGGCGACGTCACCGGGCACGACCCCGGGGTGGCCCCCGTGATGGGGCAGTTCCGCAACATGCTGCGCGCCCTGGCCCACGACCGGGTCGGGCCGCCCGGTGTGATCGTGGCGAAACTGGACGACGTCGTGGCCACCCTCGGCGACCCGCCCGCGGCCACCCTGGTCCTGGGCCGACTGGAGCAGTGGCGCCAGGGGGAGTACACCTTCCACTGGACCAACGCCGGGCACCCGCCGCCGCTGCTGATCGCCGAGGACGGCACCGTCCGCTACCTCGCCCCGCCCCGGCACGGGATCCCGATCGGCGTCGACACCCGGCTGCCGCGGCCCGACCACCAGCACCCGCTGCCGCCGGGGAGCACCCTGCTGCTGTTCACCGACGGCCTGATCGAGCGCCGCGGCCAGGACATCGACGAGGGCCTGCGCGCGCTGGCCGAGCAGGCCTCGGCGCTGGCCACGGCACCGCTCGACGTGCTGTGCGACGAGGTCATCGCCAACCACGGCCAGGTCTTCGACGACGACGTGGCGGTCCTCGTCGTACGCCTGCCGCCGCGACCCGGCGGCTGACGTCGGCAGGCGCTCGGCCGGAGCCCGGGCGACGACGGCGCCCCGCGCACGTCCTGGCGGCTGACACCGGCAGCGGGCTCAGCGCGCCGGTCGGCCCACGCCGCTCAGCCCGAGCCGCTTCGTTCCGCGCCGCACAGCCATTCGGCGAGCACCGCGGCCTGGCTGCGGTCCACGTCCTTCGTGGCGGTCAGCAGCGTCAGCCGGCCGCGGCCCGCGAGGTCGCGCAGCTGCCGCAGCGCCGACTCGTGGGCCGGGTCGCGCAGCTCGGCGCGGTAGCGGCGGCGGAATTCGGTGAAGCGGGCGGGCTCGTGGCCGTACCAGCGGCGCAACTCGGTCGAGGGGGCGACGTCCCGCAGCCATGTGTCGAGGTGCGCGTCGTCCTTGCGCATGCCCCGCGGCCAGACCCGGTCGACGAGCACGCGTGCGCCGTCCTCGGGCGCGGCCTCCTCGTAGACTCGGCGGTAGGTGATCGGCTCGGCCATGGCGGTGCCTTTCCCTGGGGCCGCGCGGCGGGTGCGCGGGGCGGCAACGCTCCCGCGCGGGTGACGGCCGCCGCGCTCCGGCAGCGGGTCCATTTTACCGGAGGCGGCCATTTTCGGCCGGTCGTGCGGGCGGTGGGGGAGAGGCGGACGGGGCATGGACGGCAGTGCATCGGGCGGCGCCGCGGACGCGCCCGGCTTTCCCGCGGTGGCCGCCGCCCGCGCGGACTCGGTGCCCGCGCTGGACGGTGCGGTGAGCGGCTGCCGCGCCTGCCCGCGGCTGGTCGCCTGGCGCGAGGAGGTCGGCCGGGTCAAGCGGCGCGCGTACCTCGACCGGACGTACTGGGCCAGGCCGGTGCCCGGCTTCGGCCCGCAGGACGCCGCCCTGGCGATCGTCGGCCTCGCCCCCGCCGCCCACGGCGGCAACAGGACCGGGCGGATGTTCACCGGCGACCCGTCGGGCGACGTGCTCTACGCGGCCCTGCACGCGGTGGGCCTGGCCTCCGGGCCGACCGCCGTGGACCGCGCCGACGGCCTGGAGCTGCACGGCGTACGGATCACCTCCCCGGTGCACTGCGCGCCGCCCGACAACCGGCCCACCACGGCGGAGCGGGACACCTGCCGCCCCTGGCTCGCCCGTGAGGTGCAGCTGCTGCGCCCGACGCTGCGGGCGGTCGTCGTGCTCGGCGGATTCGGCTGGCAGGCGCTGCTGCCGGTCCTGCGGGACGCCGGATGGCAACTGCCCCGCCCGCGGCCCGCCTTCGGGCACGCCGCCCGGGTGGTGCTCCACAAGGCGGCGGGGGAGGGGGAGTTGGAGCTGATCGGCAGTTACCACCCGAGCCGGCGCAATGTCTCGACCCGCACACTGACCCCCGCGATGCTCCGCGACGTCCTGCGCGTGGGCGCCGCCGCCGCGGGCCTGCCCACCCGCTGAACTCCCCCCGGGCCGGGGGCATGTGGCGTGCGGGCCGGGAGAGGCGGGCGACGCGGATGTCTCCGAAGGCTCACCGCGTGCGCCGACACCGTGACAGCATGACGTGACCAGTGGGCAACGCCGCGCTCACGGCGGCGCAAGGAGAAGGACGGACGGTAGTCGTATGCCGGACATCACCCCCGCGGAGCCCGCGCCGCCGCAGACGATCTTCGAGGCAGTCGGCGGCGCCCCCGCCGTCGAGGCCGTGGTCGACCTCTTCTACGACCGCGTGCTCGCCGATCCGGCGCTGGCCGGCTACTTCGAGGGCCGCGACATGGCGCGCCTCAAGCGCCACCAGCGGCTCTTCGTGGGCCAGGCGCTCGGGTCGAGGGAGCCCTACCCGGGACGGACGATGGAGCGCGCGCACAGCGGCCTGGCCATCACCGGCGAGGCGTTCGACCTGGTCGTCGGGCACCTGGCGGCGGCGCTGGCCGAGGCGGGCGTGGACGGGCCGACCATCGGCACCATCGCGGAGACCCTGCTGCCGCTGAAACCCGACATCGTCACCGCCTGAGCTGCCCGCACCGCCCGAGGTCGTGCCGCTGCTGCACGCCACGCGGTGTTCGCTGACCGCCGCCGATGTGCTGGTGGCGACGGGACCCGGCGCCGGGTCCGCCCGAGGCGCGCTGCGCGACCGCGCCGTACCCGACCACCCGAACCGCCACGCCAGGGTGGAGTGGGCCGTCCGGCGCATCGGCGGCGACCGCGCGTCCGCCCTGCGCCGCCCCGGCGAGGCGGTACTGACCGCCGTGGGACCCTCCTACGGCCCGGTCCACCTGCCGGCCGGCTCCGCCGCCGTCACCGCGGCCTTCACCGCCGGGTGGACCGACAGCCTGCCCGATCTGCACCTGCTGCGGCTCGTACTGGCCGACGCCGAGGGCCGGGAGCTGTCCCGCAACACCTACTGGCGCTACCGCACCCCCGCCGCCATGACCGCGCTCAGCGCCGCGCCCCGGGTCCGCACCTCGGCCACGATCGGGCGGGTCACCGCCGACGGTTCGCGCCGCGCCCTGACCGCGACCGTACGCAACCGGGGTTCCGCCGTCGCCGCGATGGTGCGGCTGTCGCTGCTCGACCAGCGCACGGTCGAGCGGGTGCTGCCGACGCTGTACGGCGACAACTACCTGTGGCTGCTGCCCGGCGAGTCCCGTACCGTGGCGCTGTCCTGGCCCGCGCACGCGCTGCCCCTGGGCCGGCCGGAACTGCGGGTGGAGGGCTGCAACAGCCCGGCCGTCACGGTGAGGTGAGCCGGGTCCCGGCCGGGGTTCCTGTTATCCGCGGGACCCCGGTCCGGTCTCCTGGGCATGAGGCACGCAACGACACACAGGCGGCACCGGTCCCGGCCGGTCCGGACGCGGACGGCGGCGGTGCTCGCGGCGGTGGCCGCCGTCGCGGTGGTCTCCTGGCTGGCGTCCCCGCTGGACCTCGGGTCCGGCGGCCCCGACGCGGGCAGGGCCGCCGCGAGCGGTGCGCCCGCCGCCCCGGCGCCGACCACGGCCACGATCACGACCACGGCGAGCCCCACCACCGCCGTGCCGGCCACGCCCACGCCCTCGGTGACGCCGACAGCCCGCCGGGCGACCCCCTCGGCCACCCCTGGCAAACGCCGGGCAGCACCGCCCAAGCAGTCGGCACCCGGCGGGCAGCGCAGCATCGTCATCGTCAACCGCACCCAGCAGACCGTCTGGGCGGTGGCGACCGGTACCGCCGCCTACCCCAAGGGCCGCAGGCTCGCACCGGGCGCGAGCACATCGCTGCTGGTCGGCAACTCCTGGGGCGGGCGGGTCTGGGGCCGCACCGGCTGCACCGGCGACGCCTCGGGCCACTGCCTGACCGGCGACTGCACCACCACCTGCGGCGGCCCGGTGACCCCCACCACGCTGGGCGAGTTCACCTTCGACGCCTTCGACGGCATGGACTTCTACGACGTCAGCATGGTGGACGGGTCCAACCTGCCGATGTACATCAACATCTCGCACACCACCAGCACCGACCCGCTCACCGCCGCCGGCTGCCACCGCGGCGCCTGCACCCGTGCGGTCGACTGCCCCGCCGCCATGCGGGCGACCGCGGACGGCCAGGTGATCGGGTGCAAGCCGCCCTGCGCGGCCTTCGGCGGCGACACCTATTGCTGCCGCGGCGCCTGGGCCGGCCGCGAGCACTGCGTCCCGGCGACGTGGCCGGTGGACTACACGCAGGTCTTCAAGAAGGCCGAGCCGTTTGCCTACTCCTACGCCTTCGACGACTCGGCCACCATGGCCTGCAAGGGCGCCTGCTACTACCGGGTGACCTTCGGGACGAGCTAGCGCCGCGCCCGGCGCCCTCACCGGTTCGCGGCGCGCGGCAGCGCGCCCGGCGCCCGCCGGCCAGGCCCCTTGGCGGCGGGCGTCAGCCGATCCTGGCGCCCGTGCCGCTCACCCTGACCCTGGTGTCGCCGGGGCGCAGCTCCACGGTGAGGGTGCCGGGCCGGCCCATGTCCGCGCCCTGGTGGAGGGTCAGGACGGCGGCCGGGGGGACCAGACCGAGGTCCCGGGCGTACGCGCCGAAGGCGGCAGCCGCCGCGCCGGTCGCCGGGTCCTCGACCACCCCGCCGACCGGGAAGGGGTCGCGCACGTGGAAGGTGCGCCCGGCCTCGCGCCAGACGAGCTGGACGGTCGTCAGGTCGGTCCGCTGCATCAGCGCTTCGAGCCGCGCGAAGTCGTAGTCGAGGTCGGCCAGCCGTGCGCGGGTCGCGGCGGCCAGCACCAGGTGGCGGGCCCCGGCGTAGGCGATCCTGGGCGGCAGCGCGGAGTCCAGCTCCGCGGCGGTCCAGCCCAGCGCCGCCAGCGCTTCGGCCACATCGGCCGGGTCCGCGTCCGCGACGTACGGCTCGACACTCGTCAAGGTGGCGCGCAGTTCGCCGCCCTCGCGGACGACGCTGACCGGCACGGCGCCCGCCGAGGTGGCGAACTCCAGCTCGCCCGGGCCGTCCCGCTCGGCCAGCGCCACGGCGGTGGCCACGGTGGCGTGACCGCAGAAGGGCACCTCGGCCTTCGGGCTGAAGTAGCGGATCGTGTACGCGCCTTCGCCGGTCCGCCCGGTCAGGAAGGCCGTCTCGCTGTACCCGAGCTCCGCCGCGACGGCGAGCATGCGCCGCTCGTCGAGCGCGGACGCGTCGAGGACGACGCCTGCGGGGTTGCCGCCCGCCGGGTCGGTGGAAAAGGCGGTGTAGCGCAGGATCTCGGTCCCGGAAGTCACAGTCACGGCGGCGACAACCCCGCAGGTCCGCGGGACATTCCCGCGGCGCGGAAGTGCCGCGTCAGGAGTGCCCGACGACCGGGTGCGGACGCTACGGGGCCGCCAGCCGCTCGGCGTCGCCGGGTTCCAGGCGCAGGCCGACGGCCGCCGCCGTGTCGTCCACATGGTGCGGCGTGGCGGCCCCGGCGACCGGGGCCGCCACGCCCGGCCGGCCTGCTCC
This sequence comes from Streptomyces sp. NBC_01477, assembly GCF_036227245.1. Lineage (GTDB taxonomy): Bacteria > Actinomycetota > Actinomycetes > Streptomycetales > Streptomycetaceae > Actinacidiphila. The sequence goes on along the minus strand of NZ_CP109445.1, from coordinate 640,810 downwards.
CGGCCCAGGGCGACCGAGGCGGGCGGCACGCCCTGTCCGGCGGCGACCGCCCGCAGGACGTCCACCATGTCGAGGTCGGCGTCGGCGCGGGCGGCGAAGCGGGGCGTCGGCGAGCGGGTCGGATGTGGCCCGCGCCGTCCGCCGTTCGCCGCCGCGGGTCCGGTTGCCGGCCGGCAGGCCGCGGGCCAGCGGGCTGTACGGGGATGTGCCTCCCTGCCGGGCCGTCACGGCGGACCCGCTGCCCGGCACGGCACACCGTACGGGACGGCCGCGCGGCGGCGCGCCGGGAGCGGCGGCCGGGGCCGTGGCGCGAACCCGCCGGCGGCGCCCGCACCGGGCCGCCGCGCGGGACACGGACATAGGCTGGTGCCGTGCACATCTGCTTCGTCTGTACGGGCAACATCTGCCGGTCGCCGTCCGCCGCGCTCGTCCTTGCCGAGCGGTTGCGCGAGGCGGGCCTCGACGACCGGGTGCGGGTCACCAGCGCGGGCCTCGGCGGCTGGCACGCGGGCGACGACATCGACCCGCGGGCCGCCGAGGCGCTGACCCGGCACGGCTATCCGGTCGCACATGTCGCGGCCCAGGTCGGCCCCGGCCATCTGGACGCCGACCTGCTGGTGGCGATGGACAGGGGCCACGAGAAGGCGCTGCTCAGGCTGGCCGACGACCCCTCGCGGGTCCGCCTGCTGCGGTCCTTCGACCCGGACGCGGCGGGCGACCAGGACGTGCCCGACCCGTACTACGGCGGCGAGGAGGGCTTCGAGGAGGTGCTCGCCATGATCGAGGCCGCGATGCCCGGTCTCCTGGACCAGGTGCGCGAGCACCTCGACGCGTGACCGGCGGCCTCGGCGCGGGCGCCGCGGCGGCCCGGCTGACCGGGCGCCGGGTGACCGGCGAACGCCCGCTGTCCGGCGCGCTCGCCGAGGTCGTGCTCGACGGCGTCACGCAGGTGATGGCCAAGCGCGCCGACGGCCCGGGCGCGGCGCGGGCCGAGGCGGCGGGGCTGCGCTGGCTGGCCGACGCCGGTACGGTCCGCGTCCCCGCGGTCCACGGCCACGACGAGCGGTGGCTGGTGACCGGCCTGATCGCGACCGGCCGCCCGGACCCGGAGACGGCGGCCCGCTTCGGCCGGGACCTGGCCGCGCTGCACGCCACGGGAGCACCGGCCTTCGGCGCCCCGCCGCCCGGCGGCCCCGAGGACGCGTACATCGGGACGGCGCCGATGCGCAACGTGCCGGGCGCCGACTGGCCGCGCTGGTACGCCGAGCACCGCGTACTGCCCTATCTGCGGCGGGCGGTGGACGGCGGCGACCTGTCCCGCGCCGGGGCGTCCGCCGTCGAAGAGGTCTGCGAACGGCTGCCGGAACTGGCAGGACCCGCCGAGCCGCCCGCCCGGCTGCACGGCGACCTGTGGAACGGGAACGTGCTGTGGGGCGCCGACGGGCACGCCTGGCTGATCGACCCGGCCGCGCACGGCGGACACCGGGAGACAGACCTGGCCATGCTCCAACTGTTCGGCTGCCGGCACCTGGACCGGATCATCGGCGCCTACGCGGAGGCGGCGCCGCTGGCCGACGGCTTCGCCGCCCGCGTCCCGCTGCACCAGCTCTTCCCGCTGCTGGTGCACACGGTGATCTTCGGCGGCGGCTACGGGGACCAGGCGGTCGCCGCGGCCCGCGCCGCCCTCGCCGGCTGACCGCCGCACGGGGAAGTCCCCGGTCGCGCGGCACCCGGGGGCCGCGGGGCGCGGACGTAGGCTGAACAGTCATGGACTACCTGAAACTCGGTACGACCGGTCTCGACGTCTCCCGCATCTGCCTCGGCTGCATGAGCTACGGCGTCTCAGACCGCGGCAACCACAGCTGGACGCTGGACGAGGAGGCGAGCCGGCCCTTCGTACGGCAGGCTGTCGAGGCCGGCATCAACTTCTTCGACACCGCGAACGTCTACTCCGACGGCACCAGCGAGGAGATCGTCGGCCGGGCGCTGGCCGACTTCGCCCGCCGCGACGAGATCGTGCTGGCCACCAAGGTGCACGGCCGGATGCGGCAGGGCGCCAACGGCGGCGGGCTGTCCCGCAAGGCCATCATGACCGAGATCGACCACAGCCTGCGCCGGCTGGGCACCGACTACGTCGACCTCTACCAGATCCACCGCTGGGACCCGACGACCCCGGTCGAGGAGACCATGGAGGCCCTGCACGACGTGGTGAAGGCCGGCAAGGCCCGCTACATCGGGGCGAGTTCGATGTACGCGTGGCAGTTCTCCAAGGCGCAGTACGTCGCCGAGCGGCATGGCTGGACCCGCTTCATCAGCATGCAGAACCACTACAACCTGCTCTACCGCGAGGAGGAGCGGGAGATGCTGCCGCTGTGCGCCGACCAGGGGGTCGGGGTCATCCCGTGGAGCCCGCTGGCCCGCGGCCGGCTCACCCGGGCCTGGGACACCACCAGCGCACGCAGCGAGACCGACGAGTTCGGCAAGACCCTCTACCAGGACACCGACCGGCACATCGTGGACGCCGTCGCGGTGATCGCCGAGGAGCGCGGTGTCACCCGCGCCCAGGTCGCGCTGGCCTGGCTGCTGCGCCAGCCGTCCGTGAGCGCGCCGATCGTCGGCGCGACCAAGCCGCAGCACCTGGACGACGCCGTCGCGTCGGTCGGCCTGCGGTTGAGCGACGACGAGTGCAAGCGCCTGGAGGAGCACTACACCCCGCGCGGCATCGCCGGCTTCGCGTAGGTCCCCCCGGCCCAACGCACGGGAGCGGCCCGGCTGTTCGGCCGGACCGCTCCCGTGCGCGCCGGTGTTACGCCGTGGTCACCGCCACCGTGGCCGGCAGTGCGGGGGTGCCGGTCGGGTCGTCCGCGGTGGCCTCGATCGTGTGCGGCCCGGCGGCGAGGGCGCCGGACCCGGTGCAGGTCCAGCCGCCGCTGTCGGAAACGGCGGCCGTGCACAGCGGCGCGCCGTCGGACGTCACGGTCACCTTCGCGCCGGGCTCCGCGGTGCCGGAGACGGCCGGAGCGGCGCCGACAATGTCGCCCGTCGCGGGCGAGGTGATCGCCACCGGCGGCGCGAAGTCGGTGACGTTCGGGACGCCGTCACCGCTGATCCTCACCGCGACGCTGTGCACCGTCACCTGGCCGCCGCCGTTGCGCAGCCGGAAGTCGGCCGCCGAGTGCTGCTGGCCGCCGAAGTAGGCGTCGGTGGCGCTCACGGTCGCGGTCTTCCAGGTGTTGGTGCCGGTGAGCGTGATCCCGGCGGTCGACTTGTACGGGTCGGAGCCGCCGTTGTCGTACTGCACGGAGAAGGAGCCCGTGCCCTGGTCGTAGTAGGAGACGGTGAAGGTCGCCGCGTAGGCGCCGGCGTGCGCGACCGAGTCGTCGATGTCGAAGTAGATGTTGCTCTGGGTGCTGGTACGCGCCGACAGGCCGTCGATGACCGAGGCGGTCGTCGGGCCGTCGAAGCCGCCCGAGGGCCGCTCGTCCTCGCTCATCCCGTACGCGTGGTCGGTGGCGCCGACGACCGAGCCGACCACGGCGGTGCCGGGCGGCAGGTCGGAGGCGTCGAAGGCGACCCCGGCCGAGGCGTCGCCGACCATGCCGCTCCGGTCGGCGACCGTCGCGGTGGCGGTCTGCCGCCCCGGCGTGAAGCCGCCGTCGGGAGCGCAGCTCCAGGCGCCGCTGTCGTCAGCGGTGGCGGTGCACAGCACCCCGGACGCCTCGCGCACGGTCACCGTGCCGTCGGGGACCGCCGTACCGGACACGGCGGAGGCGAGCTTGACGGTGGCGCCGCCGCGCGGAGTGGTGATCACCGGGGCCGGCGGGAAGGCGTGCCGGTCGGGCACCCAGGCGCCGGTCACCGTCAGGCCCACGCTGTGCACGGTGACCGGCCCGGAGGCCGAGTGCAGCCGCAGGTCGGCGCCCGCGTTCTGCAGACCGCCGAACCAGGCGCCGCTGAGCGTCACCTCGGCGGTCTTCCAGGTCCTGCTGCCGGTCAGCGCGATGCTGCCCGCCTGGCGGTAGCGGTCCTTGGCGCCCGCGTCGTACTGCACCGACAGCGAGCCGGTGCCCTGGTCGAAGTACGACACCGCCACCTTGGCGCCGTAGGACCCGGTCGCGGCCACGTCGTCGCCGATGTCGAAGTACATGTCGCTGCCGCCCGGGGAGCTGCCCGTGGTGCGGGCGGTCAGCCCGGCCACGTCGCCGGCCGTGGTGACGGCGCCGGCGGAGCCCGCGTAGTCGGTCTGGGCGAGGCCGTAGGTCTGGTTGACGCCGCCGAGCACGGTGCCGACGGTGGCGCTGCCGGACCGCGCGGTCGCGTCGAGGCCGAGCTGTACGCCGCCCAGGTGCCGGGCGGCGGTCGGCGCGCTGCCGGTGACCCGCGCGAAGTGCAGGCCGGCGGTGGGCGCGGCGACCTGCTGCACCAGGTAGGACGAGCCGGCCCTGACGGGCACGTTCAGCAGGCCGGCGGTGCCGCCCCTGACGACGACGCGGCCGGTCCTGCCGTCCACGACCTCGGTGCGCTGACCGGGCCACGGGTTCTTCACCCGCAGCGTGCCCGAGGTGCCGGCCTCGATCGCCGCGGTGACCAGCCGGCCGCCCTGCACCTGGACGTCGACCTTGCTGCCGCCCTGGATGTACACGCTGCCCGCACCGTCCCATTCGGCCGGCCAGGCCGGCGCGAAGCGGATGATGCCGTCGTAGTCCTGCGCGAGTGCCTCGCTGACCGCGGTCGCGGCGCCGGACTCCTGCTCGATGTAGGGCTGGTAGCCGACCGAATTGCCGAGGTCGGCGAAGCCGTTGGGGTAGACCTGGTGTCCCTCGGTCAGGGAGATCAGGTTGCTGCGGACCTCGGCGGGATTCTGCAGCCGGGCCGCGTCGATGGCGTCCATCGACCAGTCGTTGCCGCCCTTGTTGGGCCGGTGGGTGTAGCTGCGCTGCGCCAGCGAGAAGAGGCCGGCGTCCTGGTCACTGATGGTGTTCCAGGGCCACAGCGGCTCCAGTTCGATGTTCTCGCCGTTCCTGCGCTCGGCGGCCGGCTGGTAGGAGATCGCGATCATGTCCGTGCCGGTGGCGTCCGCCGCGGCTGTCTCGGTTTCGGTGTAGCCGGGGTTGAGCAGCAGGCTGCGGGTGGCCTGGTCGGTCCGCGGGTAGGGCGGGATCTTCTTCGCGGCGGCGGCGACCCTGGTCACCAGGCTCTTGTCGGCGCCGCGGTCGGTGCCGAGCAGGTGGGCGATCTGCCCGATCACCGGGAAGACCGCGCGGTCCAGCGCGATGTCGGTGGTCGGGTCCTGGACCGCCCACTGGGTCTCGTGCGCGTTGGCGTTGGCGTGCAGCAGCCCGTCGGCGCCGGTGGTCTGGTACGCGAGCTGGAATTCGGTGACCGACTTGATGAAGGGCCAGTACCGCTTGAGCGCGGCCTTGTCGCCGGTGGCCTGGTACTGCTGCCACATGTAGAGGGCGACCTCCGGTCCCGAGGAGATGTCCAGGGCGTTCCAGTTGGGGCTGCCGGGCTCGCTGCACGAGCCGTTCTCACCGACGCCGGGGGAGATGCCGTTGCCGTTGAAGCGCATGGTCTCCGACACGCAGGAGCCGGGGCGCCCGCCCATCTGCTGCTTCGTCCACGCCTCGATCGCGGGCAGGTCGTCGGCGTACATGTCGAAGATCGGCGTGTTGAGCCGGTAGTTGCCCGAGCTCATGTTCGCCGCGATCTGGGTGCGCAGATTCCACAGCCAGTACGCGGACGGCGTCCACGTCTGGGTGTCCTTGTTCCAGGCGAACATGTCGGCCTCGCCGGCCTGGCTGCCCGGGTAGATGCCCTTCTTCATGGACGCCGCCTCTTCGTAGAGGTACAGCGTGCGCAGATTCTCGATGTATTCGGCGCTGCCGTCCGCCGAACTCATCGCGATCAGGCCCGAATGCGACCAGAAGCCGTCCCACCAGCGGTCCTGCGCGGACAGCAGGCTCCGCACGGGCACTGCCGCGTCCTGGCCGATCACCTTGGCGGCGGTCCTGGCGGCGTTGCCGCCGGTCCAGCCGGGGGAGGCGACGACGACCCGGAAGGTGCCGTCGGCGTGCGGGGTGAAGCCGACCTGGACCTGGGTCGGGCTCGTGACGGTGGTGCTCACCCGGCGCCCGCCCGCGGTGATGGCGGCGAGCGAGCCGAAGGTCCGCCCGCTGCCGATCGGCGGGCCGCCGTCGGCCCAGGTCTCGGCGAGGGTGCCGACGGTGCCGGACACGGCGGCGGCGGGCTTGCGGGGCGACCACAGGTTGATGGTGGCGGTCTGGGGCACCCCGGGGTCGGCGCCCGAGACGTCGACGATCAGCTCGTCCTTGCCGGCCGCGACCCAGGCCTTCATCGACATGCCGCCGCCGGACTCGCGCAGCACACCGTTGGTGAGGTCGAGCTGTCCCTTGAAGTCGGCGGCGTGCGAGATGACCGACAGGCCGGGAATGTTGAGCTGGCCCGGCGACTTGCGGTCGGGCATGGTGTCGGAGCGGTTGAGCTGGGCGGTGAAGCCGCCGGCCGCCCAGGCCGACACGCCGAGCGATCCGTTGCCCAGCGGCATGGAGGCGATGGGGTCGGTGTTGGGCGAGCCGAGCACGAGGTCGGAGCGGCTGACGACCCCTGTTGGGTCGAGCTTGAAGTCTCCGCGCTGCCAGGCGGTGGTCGGTCCCGCGGCCGCGGCAGCCGTGCCCGCGTCGGCCACGGCGGCGCCCGCGAGGGCGGTGAGCACCGCCGAGCAGAGCGCGACGGCCCGTCTGTACGGAACCCGCCGGATACGGCGGGGGAATTTCTGCACGATGCCCTCCAGGGCGATACGGCTCTCAGTCAACGGCGTTGACGCAGTAGTCCGATGAATGCGCCTGCTTCCCTGCATGGCTCCTCTGCGGCGTGCGGAAACGGGGCGCCGGACTGACGTAACATCGGATGACTGTCGTTCTAGACCATGCATGGCGACGGCGTAAAGACCCGTGACGCAACGAAAGTGCCGACCCGCGGACTGTCCGCGGGCCGGCACTTCGCCGTTGCTGCGCCGGGGCGTCACCCGGCGGCGGTCGTCGGCATCCCGAGGTCGACCGGGCCGCCGGCCCCGCGTGCGGCGGGCTTGCAGGCGTCGTGGCAGTCCTTGTCCAGGCTGCAGCACAGCGAGCAGATCGCACCGCTGTGGAAGGGGCAGCCCGCGATGTCGGGACGCTCGAAGTCCTCGGCGCAGACCACGCAGGTCATGGTCGCCGCCGACAGCAGGCCGTCCTCCCGGAACAGCGGCTCGGACTGGTCGTCGGTCCGCGCGATGTAGTAGCGGCCCTTGGTGGCCACCGCGAGCAGCGGCGACAGCACCATCGCCACGACCAGCGCGATGAACGGCGAGAACGCCTTGCCGTAGGCGCCGAAGGCGTGGAAGTACGCGGCGATGGACACCGCGGACGCCACCAGCATCGAACCGAAGCCCACCGGGTTGAAGTTGTACAGGTGCGCCCGCTTGAACTCGATGTAGGACGGGCTGAGCTTCAGCGGCTTGTTGATCACCAGGTCGGCGACGACCGCGCCGATCCAGGCGATGGCGACATTGGAGTAGAAGCCGAGCACGGTGTTGAGGAAGCCGAAGACGCCGCCCTCCATCAGGGCCAGCGCGATACCGACGTTGAGGAAGATGTAGACGACCCGGCCGGGGTGCCGGTGGGTCAGCCGGGAGAAGAAGTTCGACCAGGACAGCGAACCCGAGTAGGCGTTGGTCGTGTTGATCTTGATCTGCGAGAGGATCACGAAGAAGGTCGCCAGGCCGAGCGCGACCGGCGCGGCGAAGGTGTGGATACCGGAGACGTACTGCTGGATCGGCTCGTTGGCCTTGGCCAGGCCGATGTGCCCGGCGATGTAGAAGGCCAGGAAGGCGCCGCCGATCTGCTTGGCCGCGCCGAGCACCACCCAGCCGGGACCGGCCGCGAGCACCGCGCTCCACCATCTGCGGCTGTTCTCCGGGGTCTTGTCCGGCATGAAGCGCAGGTAGTCCACCTGCTCGCCGATCTGCGCGATCAGCGACAGCGCCACACCGGCGCCGGCGCCCACCCCGAGCAGGCTGACCGAGGAACCGGTCGGCGAGTTGCCCGCGAAGTGCGTGAACCGCGAGAAGGCGTGCGGGTCCTGGATCGCGATCGACACGAAGGGCGCCACCATCAGGACCAGCCAGACCGGCTGGGTCCACACCTGCATCGTCGACAGCGCGGTCATCCCGTAGAAGACCAGCGGCAGGATGATCAGCGCGCAGATCAGATAGCCCACCGCGAGCGGGATGTGCAGGCCCAGATCGAGTGCCTGGGCCATGATCGAGCCTTCGAGGGCGAAGAAGATGAAGGTGAAGCTGGCGTAGATGATGGACGTGAGGGTGGACCCGAGATAACCGAAACCGGCGCCCCTGGTCAGCAGGTCCATGTCGATGGAGTATTTCGCCGAGTAGTACGAGATCGGAATTCCGGTGAGGAAGATGGTGACCGCGGCGGCCAGAATCGCGATCAGTGCGCTGCTGAATCCGTGGGAGATCGCGATGGAGCCGCCGATCGCGAAGTCGGCGAGGTAGGCGATTCCGCCGAGTGCGGTGGTGGCCACCACGTAGGGCGTCCAGCGGCGGAAGGACTTGGGCGCGTAGCGCAGCGAGTAGTCCTCCAGCGTGGTGTTCTTCGTCCAGCCGTTGTAGCGGCGGGTCGTCGTACCGGTGGCGCCGTCGGGAGGCGCGGGTGTGTCGACCGTGTCCGTCACGAGAACTCCCTCTTCCGTCCGCAGGGTGCGTTCCGCTGCCAGGGACATGTCCTGGGCGGCGTTGGAAGAGTCCCGCCGGTGTGTTTCTCGGTGATGTCGGGCGCTTTAAAAGCGCGGCGCGTCTATTCGGGTGCGGGCGACGCGCGTAGACAAAAGGAAAGGCGGCGCAGGGAAAGCGCGGTAATCCGCTCGGCTGAATTCACGGCACACCCGCGATGCGGCGCCGGAATACGGCACGCCCGGAATGCGCGTGCGGCGGCGCCGGTGTACGGCCGGGATGCCGGTGCGGGCAGGCCCCCCTGGGGGCAGATGCTTCCCCTAGAAAGTATTTCCTGGGGAAGGTACTGTCAATGCCCGTGCGGCGCACGGCCGTTGCCCCGCCCGGTCGGCCAACCCCCGGAAGGGAGTTCACAGTTGCGCGACGACCGCGAAGTCGAAGATGTCCGCCCTGGCCAGGTACACCCGCTGGTCGAGATGGTTGCCGCGCAGCCGCAGGGCGCCGCGCGGACCCTCGTAGCCGACCGAGTCGCGCACCGCGTGCATGGCGCGTACGTCGAGCGAGCCCGCCCGCTCGGCCAGCGCGCCGAGCAGCCGCAGCCCCTCGAAGCAGGACTCGCCCAGGCTCCCCACGACCGGCGCGTCCACTCCGAAGCGGCGGGCGAAGCGCCGGCTGAAGTCCAGGCTCTCCGCGGTGGCCAGCGTCTCGAAGTAGCCGGCCGCCGCCCACAGTCCGGCGGTGCCGTCGGCGCCGCTGGCCAGCAGCATGTTCTCGTCCATATGGGTGCTCAGCCGCTGGCAGCGGGCCGGCAGGCCGTACGCGGCGAAGGCCCGGTTGAAGCGCACCGCGTCCGCGCCGACCAGCAGCATCAGCACCGCGTCGGCCTCGGCCCGCTCGATCCCCCGCAGCACGGGACCGAAGTCGGCGCTGCCCAGCGGCAGCAGGGCCTCGCCCACCGTCCGCCCGCCGCAGGCCCGCGCGTGCCGGCGGGCCGCGCCCGCGGTGACACGCGGCCACACGTAGTCGTTGCCGACCGTGAACCAGCGCCGTACGCCCGTCGCCTCGGCCAGCAGCCGCATGGCGGGCAGCAGATGGCGCCGGTCGGTCTCCCCGGTGAGGAAGACCCCCGGGGTGCGCTCGCCGCCCTCGTACTGCGCGGTGTAGACGTACGGCACCAAGTGCGCGATACGGGGCGCGAGCGCTCTGCGCACCGCCGAGATGTGCCAGCCGACCACCGCGTCCACCGCGCCGAGCCGCACCAGCGCCTCGACCTCCGCGGCCACCCGGTGCGGCGGCCCCGCGCCGTCCACCGGGACCAGCCGCACCGGCCGGCCCGCGACCCCGCCGACGGCGTTCAGCTCCTCCGCGGCGAGTTGCGCGGCCAGTTCGCAGGACGGGCCGAGGATGCCGCCGGGGCCGTGCAGCGGGACGACGAGCGCCACGGTGAGCGGCGCGTCCGGGCCGCCCGCGGGAGGGCGGCGGCGGTGCGGCGGTGGAAAGTCCGGCGGTTCCGGGAGCATGCGGCACCTCCGGAGGGCCGTGCGGGCACGAGGAGCGGTGACCCGGTCCCGGCGCCCTCGCAGAGACCTCTAATGTGGCCGAACAGTAGACCTGGGAAAGGACACCGGCAAACATGCCATCGGATCCGGCACGGCAGCCAGGGCAGGACCTCGCGCTCGTCCTGAGCCGCGCAGAACGCCTCATGGTGGCGCGGCTGTCGGAGCTGCTCGCGGCCGAGGACTGCTCGGTCGAGCAGTGGCGGGTGCTGAGCGCGGTGGCGGACGGCGGCGGACTCCCCATGACGGAGATCGCCGACTACGCGCTGATGCCCGCGCCCAGCCTGACCAAGCTGGTGGACCGGATGGTCGCCGACAACCTGGTCTACCGCAGGCCCGACCCCGGTGACCGGCGGCGGGTGCTGCTGCACCTGGCCGCCCGCGGCCGGATCCTGCACCAGCGCGCGGCCCACCGGGTGGCCGAGGACCACGCCCGGGTGCTCGCCGCGCTCGGTGAGAGCGCCGGCGGGCACGGCGACCGCGGCGGGCTCGCCGCGGCGCTCGCGCTGCTCGCCGAGGTCGCCGCCGACGCCCCGCGCGCCGACCTGCCCGGCTGACCGGCGCCCGCTCCTGCGCCCCGCCGCCCGCTCCTGCGCCCCGCCGCCCGCTCCTGCGCCCCGGCGCCCGGGACGCGTCACGCCGGTACGCCCACCGCCCGGGTACGCCTCCCGGACCGGACCGGACCGGACCGGGGCGGGGCGCGGCGCGGGCTCGCTCAGTCCTGCCAGGTCCAGTCGGCGACCTCGGGCAGGTCGGTGCCGTGCTCGCGGATCCAGGCGTGGTGCCGGAGCCGGACCTCCTCCATGCGCTGGCGCACCGCTGCCGCCATGACGGGCAGGCCGGGGACGCGGTCGATGACGTCCATGACGAGGCGGTAGCGGTCCAGGTCGTTGCGCAGAACCATGTCGAAGGGCGTGGTGGTGGTGCCGATCTCCTTGTATCCCCGCACATGCAGGTTGGCGTGGCCGGCACGGCGGTAGGCGAGCCGGTGGATGAGCCAGGGGTAGCCGTGGTAGGCGAAGATGACCGGCTTGTCGGGGGTGAACAGCGCGTCGTATTCGGCGTCGGCCATGCCGTGCGGGTGTTCCTCCTTGGGCAGCAGGCGGGCCAGGTCGACCACGTTGACGACCCGTACGCCGAGTTGGGGCAGGTGGTGGCGCAGGAGCTGCGCCGCCGCGAGCACTTCGAGGGTGGGGACGTCGCCCGCGCAGGCCAGCACGACATCGGGGCCGCGCCGGACGTCCTCGGTGCCGGCCCACTCCCACAGCCCGGCGCCGCGGGCGCAGTGGGCGCGGGCGGCGTCCATGGACAGCCAGTCGAAGCTGGGCTGCTTGCCGGCGACGACGACGTTGACGTAGTCCCGCGAGGCCAGGATGTGGTCGGCGACGGAGAGCAGGGTGTTGGTGTCCGGCGGGAGGTAGACCCGGACGACTTCGGGGGCCTTGTTGAGGACGTGGTCGATGAAGCCGGGGTCCTGGTGGGAGAAGCCGTTGTGGTCCTGGCGCCAGACGTGCGAGGTGAGCAGGTAGTTGAGCGACGCGATGGGGCGGCGCCAGGGAATCCTGCGGGTGGTGCGCAGCCATTTGATGTGCTGGTTGACCATGGAGTCGATGATGTGGACGAAGGCCTCGTAGCAGGAGAACAGGCCGTGCCTGCCGGTGAGGAGGTAGCCCTCCAGCCAGCCCTGGCAGGTGTGTTCGGAGAGGATCTCCATCACCCGGCCGTGCCGGTCCAGGTTCTCGTCCACCGGCAGGGTCTGCGCCTGCCAGGCTTTGCCGGTCGCCCCGTAGACGGCCTGGAGGCGGTTGGAGGCGGTCTCGTCGGGGCCGACCAGGCGGAAGTCGCGGCGGTCCGCGGTGTCGGCCATGACCTGTTCGAGCAGGTCGCCGAGGACGCGGGTGGGCTCGTGCAGGGTGGTGCCGGGCTTGTCGACGGGGACGGCGAAGCGCTCCAGAGCCGGAATCGGCAGGTCGCGCAGCAGCAGACCGCCGTTGGCGTGCGGGTTGGCGCCCACCCGGCGTTCGCCGGCCGGTACGCACGCCAGCACGTGCGGGCGCGGGCGTCCTGACTCGTCGAAGAGCTCGGCGGGCCGGTAGGAGTGCAGCCACTCCTCCAGTTGGCGCAGATGGTCCGGGTTGTTGCGGACTTCGGACAGTGGCACCTGGTGGGCGCGCCAGGTGCCTTCGACGGGGAGGCCGTCGACTTCGGCGGGTCCGGTCCAGCCTTTGGGGGTGCGCAGCACGATCATGGGCCAGCGGGGCCGTTCGGCTGCGCCCTGCTCGCGGGCGGCTTTCTGGAGGGCGGTGATGCGGTCGAGGGCGGTGTCCATGGCGTGGGCCATGGCCTGGTGGACGGTGGCGGGGTCGTGGCCGGTGACGTGGATGGGGTCGTGGCCGTAGCCGTGGAGGAGTTGGTCGAGTTCGGTTTGGGGGAGGCGGGCCAGGACGGTGGGGTTGGCGATCTTGTAGCCGTTGAGGTGGAGGACGGGCAGGACGGCGCCGTCGTGGACGGGGTCGAGGAATTTGTTGGAGTGCCAGGACGTGGCGAGTGGTCCGGTCTCGGCTTCGCCGTCGCCGATGACGCAGGTGACGAGCAGGCCGGGGTTGTCGAGGGCGGCGCCGTAGGCGTGGGAGAGGGCGTAGCCCAGTTCGCCGCCCTCGTGGATCGAGCCGGGTGTCTCCGGGGCGACGTGGGAGGGGACGCCGCCGGGGAAGGAGAACTGCTTGAACAGCCGGCCCATGCCCTCGGCGTCCCGGCTGACGTCCGGATACGTCTCGGTGTAGCTGCCCTCCAGCCAGGAGTTCGCCAGGACGGCGGGGCCGCCGTGTCCGGGTCCCCAGACGCAGATCGCGTCCAGGTCGCGGGCCTTGACCACCCGGTTGAGATGGGTGTGCACGAGGTTCAGGCCCGGTGAGGTGCCCCAGTGGCCGAGCAGCCGGGGTTTGATGTGCTCGGGGCGCAGCGGCTCGGTCAGCAGCGGGTTGGCCATCAGGTAGATCTGGCCCACCGCGAGATAGTTCGCGGCCCGCCAATGGGCGTCGAGCGCCCGCAGCTCGTCCTCGGACAGGGCCGCGGGCGGGCGGCTGGTGGACGCGTCGGGCATGGGGGACCTCCAGGTGGAGACGGTGTCGTCCGCACCAGCCTTCCCGCCCGCCGCCCGCGGCATCAGGGCCGTTCGGGGGGATATAGGGTAATTTGCCACGATGGGGGACGTCGGTGGCCGGGCGTACGCTCGACGGGACGGCGGTTCCGCCGCCGTACGGTCATGGACACGCAGGAGGCGGCCGATGCCGGGCAGGGGAGCGGTGCAGCGCGCGCTGTGGATCACGGCGGCGGCGGGACTCGCCCTCGACCAGGTCACCAAGGCGATCGCGGCGGTCGTGGTCGAGGGCCACCAGCCGAGCCACGCGCTCGGCGGCCTCGTCACCTTCACCGCCTACCGCAATTCGGGGGCCGCCGGCTCCTTCGCGCCGCGCGCGACGCTGGTCTTCACCGTGCTGGCGATCGGCGTGCTCGGCTTCATCATCCGCACGGCGCCCTCGGTGCGGTCCACCGGCTGGGCCGTCGGCCTCGGCCTGATCTTCGCGGGCGCGGGCGGCAACCTCTCCGACCGCATCTTCCGCACCCCGGGCTTCGGCCGCGGCGCCGTCCTGGACTTCATCCAGATCGGCCACTCGGGCATCTTCAACCTCAGCGACCAGTGCGTCACGGCGGGCGTCCTGACGGTGATGGTCCAGCTCCTGCGGGGCGTACCGCTCACCGCCGCCAAGGCGGAGACGACCGACCCGCAGGTCGGCTGCGGCTGACCGCACCCCCGCGCGGGCCCGGCCCGGGGCGCAGGTCAGCCGTTCGCGGCGGCGATCTGCGCCGCTTCCGCACTGTGTTCGGTCCGGGTCAGGGCGGCGGCCGCGGAACCGGTGGCCGCGCTCCCGAAGCCGCCACGGTCCGCCCGCGCCAGCCGGCCGCCGGTCAGGACGAGCCGCCCGCCGACCACCTGCTCCGCCAGGACTGCCCCGGCGACACCGAAGACAGCGGGCAGGGTCGCTTCGAGACGTTCGTGCTTCTGGTGTCTGCACACGAGGACCATGTCCTCGGTCGGCGTCAGTTTCACCCGGTCAGCCTACCCGCGGCACCTGACCGGCCCACGGTCAGCCGTCGTCCGCGCCGGTGTCGTCGGTCATCGCCCGCAGCAGCGCGGGCAGTCCGACGGCCAGCGCCTGGGCATTACCACCTCCGTGGGCTGCACCGAGCACCCCGATTGTTTCGCCGCCATTATGCAGTTGCTACGTACAACGAGAGGGACGTGTTCATATTATCCGACCCAAGTCGTCTCCCGGTCGGGATTCGCCGGGTCGTGAGTGCGCTGGGCCGCCGCCGTCCTGGCCAGCACGGAGAGGCACTTCCGCATGCGGGGACCGCCCGCCGGGGGAGCGGGCGCCGGGCCGGCCGAGCGGACGTGAACTCTCGTGTACGGCGTATTGCGGGCCGATGAGCGGCGTGCAAATAGCGTGGTGCATTCCGGAGTTCGCGGCGAGTTCCCGTCATGTTCTGTGCTGTGGGGGCGTTTTGCGCCGACTGGTACGAGTCGGTCGCCCCGCCCGCGCGCCCGCGGCCCCCAACTCCTGCTCGCGAACCCCTAGTCGCCTGCGTATCTGCAGGTCAGCGCCTTCCAGTCGGAATATAGACGCTCTATAGCCGACTCCAGCAGAATCAACCGGTGCTGAGTGGAATGACTGGCAAGGTTGTTCCGCGATGGCGATGTGCGGTGAAGCCAGATGCTCGGCGGCAACTGAGAGGGCCACGCAATGTCCAGTCATCAGGTGCAGTTGCTGTTTGCCGACCTCGCCTTGATCATGCTTGTGGCCCGCGGGCTCGGCTGGGTCGCCGCCCGGTTCGGGCAGCCGGTCGTGATCGGTGAGATCGTCGGCGGAATCCTGCTCGGTCCCACGATCCTGGGCGGCGCGGTCAACTCGCTGTTCCCGACCGGAGTGCGCCCGCTGCTGACGGGCATGGCCGATGTGGGCGTCGCGCTGTTCATGTTCACCGTCGGCCTGGAGATCGAGGCCCGCCATCTGCGCG
Organism: Streptomyces sp. NBC_01477; assembly: GCF_036227245.1. Classification (GTDB taxonomy): domain Bacteria; phylum Actinomycetota; class Actinomycetes; order Streptomycetales; family Streptomycetaceae; genus Actinacidiphila. The sequence goes on along the minus strand of NZ_CP109445.1, from coordinate 625,423 downwards.
GGCGCGGCTGGCTGACCTCCGGCACCGCGCTCGGCTCGATGCTGGTGCCGTTCTCGCTCGGCATCGGTCTGGCCTACTACCTGCTGCACGACCACGCGAACCACCGCCACGGCACCTTCATCATCTTCATCGGCCTGTCGGTCTCGGTGACGGCCTTCCCGGTGCTGGCCAGGATCCTCGCCGACCGCGGCCTGTCCCGGACCGCTCTGGGCGGTATCGCGCTGGCCGCCGCCGCCCTGGTGGACGTGCTGGCCTGGACCGGACTCGCCGGGGTGCAGGCGGTCGCCGCGGACGGCGGCCAGCACTGGCGGCTGGTCCTCGCCTTCCCCTACCTGCTCGTCATCGTCTTCGTCATACGCCCCCTCCTGCGCTGGCTGGTCGGCAACGGCACCGTGACACGGCCGCAGAACCCCAGCGCGGTGCTGGTGGTGCTGGTCGGCATCCTGCTGTCGGCGGCGGCGACCGAGGCGATGGGCCTGCACTTCATCTTCGGCGCCTTCATCTTCGGCCTGGTCACTCCCAAGGGAGAGGCGGTGCAGGCCTTCCACGTCGAGATCACCGACCACATCACCCGGATCAGCGGACTGCTGCTGCCGGTCTACTTCGTGGTCGCGGGACTCGGCGTGGACCTGCGGCACTTCGGCGGCACCCAGGCCAGCGAGCTGGGCGTCATCCTGGCGGTCGCGATCGCCGGCAAGTTCGGCGGCACCTACCTCACCGCGCGGCTGTTGCGGCTGCCGTCCCGGCCGGCCTGCGCACTTGCCGCGCTGATGAACACCCGCGGCCTGACGGAACTGGTGATCCTCGGCGTCGGCAAGCAACTCGGCCTGCTGGACGGCCCGCTGTACTCGCTGATGGTCGTGATGGCCGTCGTCACCACGATGATGACCGGCCCGCTGCTGAACCTGATCTACCGCGTTCCTGTCGAGGTGCCCGCGGCGCCCGGCGCCGGACGCCAGGAGGCCGAGAAAGTGGCGTCGGTCTAGGGCCTGTCGTGCGGACGAGGACCACGGACACAGCTCGCCGTGCTGCCCGTCGCGCTCCGCGACGGGCAGCCGCACGACCGGCGCGCCCCGATGCCCGCCGCGTACCCGTCGCCGCGCACCCGCGGCCACTCCGACCAGGAGCCGCGGGTACGCGGCGGCTTCGGGTTCCCGAACAGCGCCGGCGGCTGTGTCCGACCGGCAGACCTGTTGACGAGGAAGGCTAGGTGAGGGACGTGCAGCAGCACGGGACCGACAAGGACGCGGCTCGGGGAGGCGAGTGATTCACGATGACGATCATCGAGGACATCGTGCAGACAGCACCGGGCACCGGGGACCTGCGCGCCCGGGTCGCGGAACTGCAGGCCGTCCAGGAGCTGGCCCAGCAGGGGCCCGGCGCCCAGGCGACCGAGGCCCAGCACGCCAAGGGCAAGCTCACCGCGCGTGAGCGGATCGGCCTGCTGCTGGACGAGGGCACCTTCACCGAGGTGGAGCCCCTGCGGCGGCACCGGGCGACCGGGTTCGGGCTGGAGGCCAAACGGCCCTACACCGACGGTGTGATCACCGGCTGGGGCCTGGTGCACGGCCGTACGGTCTTCGTCTACGCGCACGACTTCCGGATCTTCGGCGGCGCGCTGGGCGAGGCCCACGCGACGAAGATCCACAAGATCATGGACATGGCCATCTCGGCCGGCGCCCCGCTGGTGTCGCTCAACGACGGGGCCGGCGCGCGGATCCAGGAGGGCGTCTCGGCGCTGGCCGGATACGGCGGCATCTTCCAGCGCAACACCCGCGCCTCCGGGGTGATCCCGCAGATCAGCGTGATGCTCGGCCCCTGCGCGGGCGGCGCCGCCTACTCGCCGGCGCTCACCGACTTCGTGTTCATGGTCCGCGAGACCTCGCAGATGTTCATCACCGGCCCCGATGTGGTGCAGGCCGTCACCGGTGAGCTGATCACCCAGAACGGCCTGGGCGGCGCCGACGTCCACGCCGGGGTGTCGGGCGTCTCGCACTTCGCCTACGACGACGAGCAGACCTGCCTCGAAGAGGTCCGCTACCTGCTCTCGCTGCTGCCGCAGAACAACCGCGAGACGGCCCCGGAGGAACCCGCCCACGACCCGGTGGACCGGCGCTGCGAGCGGCTGCTCGACCTGGTGCCCGTCGAGGGCCAGCGGCCCTACGACATGCGCGCGGTCATCGAGGAGATCGTCGACGACGGCGAATACCTGGAGATCCACGAGCACTGGGCCACCAACATCATCTGCGCCCTGGCCCGCCTCGACGGCCACACCGTCGGCATCGTGGCCAACCAGCCGCAGTCCATGGCCGGCGTCCTGGACATCCACGCCTCCGAGAAGGCCGCGCGCTTCGTCCAGTTCTGCGACGCCTTCAACATCCCGATCCTCACCCTCATCGACGTCCCCGGCTTCCTGCCCGGCGTCGGCCAGGAGCACGGCGGCATCATCAGGCACGGCGCCAAGCTCCTGTACGCCTACTGCAACGCGACCGTCCCGCGCATCTCCCTGGTGATCCGCAAGGCCTACGGGGGCGCGTACATCGTCATGGACTCCCGCTCGGTGGGCGCCGACCTGTCGTTCGCCTGGCCGTCGAACGAGATCGCGGTGATGGGCGCGGAAGGCGCGGCCAACGTCATCTTCCGCCGGCAGATCGCCGACTCCGACGACCCGGACGAGACCCGTGCGGAGATGGTCAAGCAGTACAAGGACGAACTCATGCACCCCTACTACGCGGCCGAACGCGGCCTGGTCGACGACGTCATCGACCCCGTGGACACCCGCGACATCCTGGTCCGCTCGCTGCGCATGCTGCGGACCAAGCACGCCGATCTCCCGGTGCGCAAGCACGGCAACCCGCCGCAGTGAACGCACCCGGCGGGGCGGCAGCCGACCGCCCCGCGCCACGCCGGCCGGCCGCGGTGCCCACCGCGGTCCGGCGCCAGGATCCGTACCGGCCCGCGCCGGAACCCCAGTCGGGGCCGGCCGGTACACCCAGTGCTGCCCAGCGGGGGCAGCTACTGCTTCAGGAGGCCCAGTAACGTGACCAGCCAGGTCGAAGAGGCGGAGCACTCGCCGGACGCCACCGTGTCCGACGAACAGATCAGGACCGCCAAGAAGGTCCAGCGCATGGACCGGGTGATCATCCGGTTCGCTGGTGATTCCGGTGATGGTATGCAGCTTACGGGTGATCGTTTTACGTCGGAGACGGCGTCGTTCGGTAATGATTTGTCGACGTTGCCGAATTTTCCGGCGGAGATCCGGGCGCCTGCGGGGACGTTGCCGGGGGTGTCGTCGTTCCAGTTGCATTTTGCGGATCATGACATTCTGACGCCGGGGGATGCGCCGGATGTGCTGGTCGCGATGAATCCGGCGGCGTTGCGGGCGAATCTGGGTGATCTGCCGCGGGGTGCGGAGATCATTGTGAATACGGATGAGTTCACGCGGCGGGCGATGGGGAAGGTGGGGTGGGCGGTCAGTCCGCTGGAGGACGGGTCGCTGGCGGGGTTCGCTGTGCACCGGGTGCCGCTGACGACGCTGACGGTGGAGGCGCTGAAGGACTCGGGTCTGGCGCGGAAGGATGCCGAGCGGGCGAAGAACATGTTCGCTCTGGGGCTGCTGTCGTGGATGTACCACCGTCCGACGGAGGGTACCGAGGCGTTCTTGCGGCGGAAGTTCGCGAAGAGGCCCGATATCGCCGAGGCGAATGTGGTGGCGTTCCGGGCGGGGTGGAATTTCGGGGAGACGACGGAGGATTTCGCGGTCTCCTACGAGGTCGCGCCGGCGTCGTCGGCGTTCCCCGCGGGGACGTACCGGAACATCTCGGGGAATCTGGCGCTGTCGTACGGGCTGATCGCGGCGGCGAAGCAGTCGGGGCTGCCCCTGTATCTGGGGTCGTATCCGATCACGCCGGCGTCGGACATTCTGCACGAGCTGTCGCGGCACAAGAATTTCGGGGTGCGGACGTTCCAGGCGGAGGACGAGATCGCGGCGATCGGTGCGGCGCTGGGTGCCGCGTTCGGCGGGTCGCTGGCGGTGACGACGACATCGGGGCCGGGCGTGGCGCTGAAGTCCGAGACGATCGGGCTGGCCGTGAGCCTGGAGCTGCCGTTGCTGGTGGTCGACATCCAGCGGGGCGGGCCGTCGACGGGCCTGCCGACCAAGACCGAGCAGGCCGATCTGCTGCAGGCGATGTACGGCAGGAACGGTGAGGCGCCGGTGCCGGTGATCGCCCCGGCCACCGCGGCGGAGTGCTTCACCGCCGCCCTGGAGGCCGCCCGGATCGCGGTGGCCTACCGCACCCCGGTCTTCCTCCTCTCCGACGGGTACCTCGCCAACGGCTCCGAGCCGTGGCGGATCCCCGACGTGTCCGAGCTGCCGGATCTGCGGGTGGAGTTCGCCTCGGGCCCGAACCACACCACCGCCGAGGGCACGGAGGTGTTCTGGCCCTACCTGCGCGACCCGCAGACCCTCGCACGGCCCTGGGCGGTACCGGGCACCCCCGGCCTGGAGCACCGGATCGGGGGGATCGAGAAGCAGGACGGCACGGGCAACATCTCCTACGACCCGGCCAACCACGACCTGATGGTCCGCACCCGGCAGGCGAAGATCGACAACATCACCGTCCCCGACGTGCAGGTCGACGACCCCTCCAACGCCGCACGCACCCTGGTGGTCGGCTGGGGCTCGACCTACGGGCCCATCACCGCGGCCGTGCGGCGGATCCGCACCGCCGGCGGCCGGATCGCCCAGGCCCACCTGCGCCACCTCAACCCCTTCCCCGCCAACCTCGGCCAGGTCCTGCGCTCCTACGAGCGCGTCATCGTCCCCGAGATGAACCTCGGACAGCTCGCGCACCTGCTGCGCGCCGAATACCTGGTCGACGCACAGTCCTACACCCAGGTCACAGGCCTGCCCTTCAAGGCCGAGCAGCTCGCGGCGGCCATCGCGGTCATCATGGAGGAGAACACCGATGTCTGAGGCACTGGCCCTGGTCCCCAAAGCCGCCGCGAAGCAGTCGATGAAGGACTTCAAATCCGACCAGGAAGTCCGCTGGTGCCCCGGCTGCGGCGACTACGCCGTCCTGGCCGCCGTCCAGTCCTTCATGCCCGAACTCGGCCTGGCCCGCGAGAACGTCGTCTTCATCTCCGGCATCGGCTGCTCCTCACGCTTCCCGTACTACATGAACACCTACGGCATGCACTCCATCCACGGGCGCGCCCCCGCGATCGCCACCGGCCTCGCCACCTCCCGCCGCGACCTGTCGGTATGGGTCGTCACCGGCGACGGCGACGCCCTCTCCATCGGCGGGAACCACCTCATCCACGCACTGCGCCGCAACGTGAACCTCAAGATCCTGCTCTTCAACAACCGCATCTACGGCCTCACCAAAGGCCAGTACTCCCCGACCTCGGAGACCGGCAAGATCACGAAGTCCACACCGATGGGATCACTCGAAGCACCGTTCAACCCGGTATCGCTGGCCATCGGCGCGGAAGCCGGCTTCGTGGCACGCACGATCGACTCCGACCGCAAGCACCTGCAGTCCGTCCTGCGCGCCGCCGCCGACCACCCCGGCACCGCACTGGTCGAGATCTACCAGAACTGCAACATCTTCAACGACGGCGCCTTCGACGCACTCAAGGACAACGCCACCGCGACCGAGGCGGTCATCCGCCTCGAACACGGACAGCCCATCCGCTTCGGCACACCCGCCGCCGACGGACTCGGCTCCAAAGGCGTCATCCGCGACCCCGCCACCGGCGACCTGACCGTCATCGACATCACCCGGACCGGCACCGGCACCGATCAGATCCTGATCCACGACGCGACCGCACCCAACCCGGCCACCGCGTTCGCCCTGTCCCGCCTCGCCGACCCCGACACCCTCCACCACACCCCCATCGGCATCATCCGCAACACCCAACGCCCCGTCTACGACACCGACATGGCCCACCAACTCGACCAGGCCGTCACCCAGCACGGCGAAGGCGACCTCACCACCCTCCTCACCGGCCCCGACACCTGGACCGTCCCCGCCTGACCCCACCCCGGGGGGCGCCCCACACCACACAGGGTGCCCCCAGGGGCGCGAGGAACCGCGCGCCCAGCCCCCACCCACCGTCACGTGCGAACAGACCGCACCACCCCAGGGGCACGAGGAACGGCGCGCGCAACCCACCACCCACCGTCACGTGCGAACGGACCGCACCACCCCAGGGGCACGAGGAACGGCGCGCGCAACCCACCACGACCGTCGTGTGACGACGACCGCCACCACCCCAGGGGCGCGAGGAACGGCGCGACCAGCCCCCACCGGGGCACGGGTCGCCACCGACCCAACGGGGCAGATCGGTCCGCCCCGGACCACCGGCCGGTGACCGGCTGAGCGCGCAGTTCCCCGCGCCCCCGGTAGGCACCCCCCTGCCAAAGGGAACCGCACACCCCCCGCGCCCCCGGTAGGCACCCCCCTGCCAAAGGGGAACCGCCAAACCCCCGCCCGGGGGGCGTACCCCTGCCGAAGGGGAACCGCCACACCCCCGGGGGCGTACCAACTGCGGCAGGGTGGGCGCCCAGGTGGGGGCCCGCCAGGGCAAGGGGGCCGGGGGGCATAGGATGCCCGGGGATATGACGGGGCGTCATAGACCACGACCGTGAGGGACACCGTGGCACCTACCACCGGCGCCGTACGCCGCTTCCACCCGCTCGAGGGAGCGCCCGCGCGCCTCATCTGCTTTCCGCACGCCGGCGGCGCCGCCGGCTTCTTCCGCCCGCTCTCCGCCGAGCTGCGGCAGCGGGCCGACGTGCTGTGCATGCAGTATCCGGGTCACCAGGACCGCTACCGCGAGCCGCTGCTCGACGACATCGCCGCGCTCGCGGACGGCGCCGCCGAGGACCTGGCGCCCTGGCGCGGGGAGCCTCTCGCGCTGTTCGGGCACAGCATGGGCGCCCTCGTCGCGTACGAGGTCGCGCGGCGGCTTGCGGCCGACGGCGCCGGGCCCGTACGGCTGTTCGCGTCCGGGCGACCGGCACCCTCGGTCTACCGCGAAGGCCATCGGCACGGCAAGAGCGACGACGAACTGCTCGCCGACATCCGGGCGCTGGACGGCACACCGCCGGAACTCCTCGCCGACGAGGAGGTGCTGCAAGTGGTGCTGCCGGTGCTGCGCAGCGACTACCGGGCGGTGGCGAACTACCGGCACCCGCAGGGCGCCCGACTGGTGTGCCCGGTCACCGTACTCACCGGGGACACCGACCCGCGGGTGACGGCCGAGGAGGCGCGGGCCTGGACGCGGCACACCGCGGCCGACTGCGAGGTGCGCACCTTCGCGGGCGGCCACTTCTTCCTCGCCGAGCACTGGCCCGAGATCGGCCGCCTGGTCCTCGACCGCCTCGCCGCCGCCCCGCAGCCGTCCGGGACCGGCGGCTGAGAGCATCCGCCCGCCGCCCGGGAACGACCGCGGGCGGCCCGGGCGGCCCGGGCGGCGGAAGAACCGCCCGGACCACCCCCAGGACGCCGGCGCGGCGGCCCGCTTATCTGGCGAGCTCGGCGGGCACGTCGAGCCACGCCAGCTTCTGCGGGTTCCGCACCGCGTAGATCCTGGTGATCAGCCCGTCCTCCACCACGAGGCTCACCGCCGACGCCTCGCCGTCGAGTTCGATCCGGCCCGCGGGCGCGCCGTTGAGCCACACGGCCGCGGTCGAGAACGCGGCCACCCGGTTGGCGCGCGCGAGCACCGCGGCCACCGGTTCGCTCCCGTGCAGCGGAGCCAGCGCCGCCGCCACCACACCGCCGCCGTCGGCGATCAGGACGACGTCCGGCGCCATGACCGCCAGCAGCTCCTGCAACTGCCCCGTTTCGAGGGCGGCCAGGAACCGCTCCACCACGGCCTGCTGCTCCGACCGGCTGACCCGCACCCGCGGCTGCCGGGCCGCCACGCGCTCGCGGGCCCGCCGCCCGATCTGCCGCACCGCGGCCGCGGACTTCCCGATGACCTCGGCGATCTCGCCGTACGGCAGCTCGAAGACCTCGCGCAGCACGAACACCGCCCGCTCGGTCGGACCGAGCGTCTCCAGCACGGTCAGCATCGCGATCGAGACGCTCTCCGCGAGTTCGACGTCCTCCGCCACATCGGGGCTGGTCAGCAGTGGCTCCGGCAGCCACTCCCCGACGTAGTCCTCACGGCGGCGGGAGACCGTACGCAGACGGTTGAGCGCCTGCCGCGTGACGACCCGGACGAGGTAGGACCGCGGGTCGCGCACCTGGGAGTGGTCCACGGCCGACCACCGCAGCCAGGACTCCTGGAGCACGTCCTCCGCGTCGGTCGCCGACCCGAGCATCTCGTAGGCGACCGTGAAGAGCAGGCTGCGATGGGCGGCATAAGGATCCTCGGTCATGCCGTCGACGCTACGCCGGACGTCCGGGAGGGCGCCGCCAGCGGAATTCCGCACGCGGCGGAGAAGCCCTGCGACTCGATCCCGAGCGACGCGTTGCTCCTGGTCGCGAAGTTGGCGAAGCCGATGTAGACGGTCAGCTCGACCATCGCCGCCGGGCCGAGCCTGGCCAGCAGTCCCGCCGACAGCTCGTCGGTGACGGTCGGCGGGGTGTTCGTCATGGCCTCCGCGTATTCCATGACGTCCCGCTCCAGGGGTGTGAACACCTCCGACTCGCGCCAGCGCGGCACCTGGCTGGCCTTGGCCAGGTCCAGCTCGTTGTTCCGCGCCATGAAGTAGCCGATGTCCAGGCACCAGCTGCAGCCGACCTGGGTCGCGACGGCCATGTGCGCGAACGACTTGAGGCTCTCGTCTGCCGCGCCCCACCCGCCCGCGCTGCTTCCCAGCGCCTGGGCCGCCCGGGCGACCGCGGGGCTGTGCCACATCACCTCGACGGGCTCGGGCACGGCGCCGAGCTGCTGGATCATGCCCTCGCTCAGCTCGGCGGGGAGCTGGGCCTTCGGAACGCGTAGCGCCATGGTGTCCTCCTGGAAGTTGTGCTTGTCCGGCATGAAGACACCGCACGACCCCGCGGGCGTGACACCTCGCGCCCACCTCGGTCAGAAACGCGGCAGCAATCCCGGGGAAACCGTTGACCACAACGTGGGAGCGCTCCCATGATGGCTCCCGGGTCAGTCGAGCCGTTCTCCTTCCCCCCACCTCTGGAGGATCCCATGACCACCCGTCGGAAACGCGCGCGCCGCCGCGCCTGGGCGGCGTCGGTGGCCGGTGCGCTCATCGCGGCCGGTACCACCTGGGCCGTGCAGCTCCCGGCCGGCGCGGCGCCCGCCGCGGCGGGCTGCGGTGTCGACTACACCGTCAGCAGTGTGTGGCAGGGCGGGTTCGGCGCCGACGTGAAGATCACCAACTTCGGTGACGCGCTGTCGTCGTGGAGCCTGAAGTGGACCTTCGCGCCGGGACAGACGGTGACGCAGGCGTGGAATGCCGACGTGACCCTCAACAGCAGCCAGGTGACGGCGGCCAACGTCAGCTACAACGGCTCGATCCCGAGCGGCGGTTCGGCGTCCTTCGGCTTCAACGGAGCCTTCTCCGGCTCCGGTACGCCCACCGCCCCGTCCTCCTTCAGCCTCAACGGCGTGACCTGCACGGGCGGTACGGCCACGACCCCGCCCACCACCACCCCGCCCACGACGCCCCCCACCACCCCGCCGACCTCCCCGCCGGCCACCGGCCAGGGCCGCCAGGTCGAGAAGCTCGACCGCGGGGTGATCTCGGTACGCAGCGGCTCCGGCAACCTCGTGTCCTGGCGCTGGCTCGGCACCGACCCCGACACCGTCGCCTTCAACGTCTACCGCGGCGGCACCAAGGTCAACCCAGCGCCGCTGACCGGCGCGACGGACTACCTGGACGCCGGCGCCGCGGCCGGCTCGGCGTACACCGTGCGGGCGGTGGTGAACGGCACCGAGCAGGCCGCGTCCCCCGCCTCGCTGTCCTTCGCCGACGGCTACCACGATGTGCCGATCTCACCGCCGGCCGGCGGCACCACGCCCGACGGTGTCGCCTACACCTACACGGCCAACGACGCCTCGGTCGGCGACCTCGACGGCGACGGCCGGCTCGACCTCGTACTGAAGTGGTATCCGACCAACGCCAAGGACAACTCCCAGTCCGGCTACACCGGCGACACCATCCTGGACGGCATCACGCTGGACGGCACCCGGCTGTGGCGGATCGACCTGGGCCGCAACATCCGCTCGGGCGCGCACTACACGCAGTTCCAGGTCTACGACTACGACGGCGACGGCAAGGCCGAGGTCGTCATGAAGACCGCCGACGGATCGGTGGACGGCACGGGGAAGGTGATCGGCAGCGCGAGCGCGGACTACCGCAACTCCTCGGGCTACGTGCTGTCGGGACCTGAATTCCTGAGCGTCTTCAACGGGCAGACCGGCGCGGCGATGCAGACCGTGAACTACGACCCGCCGCGCGGCACCGTCTCCTCCTGGGGCGACAGCTACGGCAACCGGGTGGACCGCTTCCTGGCCGGCACCGCCTATCTCGACGGCAAGCGCCCGTCGATCGTCATGGCCCGCGGCTACTACACCCGTACCGTGATCGCCGCGTGGGACTGGCGGGACGGCAGGCTCACCGAGCGCTGGCGCTTCGACAGCAACGACTCGGGCAACAGCTCCTACGCCGGCCAGGGCGACCACCAGCTCGTCACGGCCGACCTCGACGGCGACGGCAAGGACGAGATCGAGTACGGCTCCATGGCCGTGGACGACAACGGCGCGCGGCTGTGGAACACCGGCCAGGGCCACGGCGACGCCCTGCACGTCGGCGACCTCGACCCCTCCCACCCGGGCCTGGAGGTCTTCAAGGTCGACGAGGACACCTCCAAGCTCGCCGCCTGGTTCGCCGACGCCAAGACCGGCAAGATCCTCTGGTCGAACCCCAGCTGCGGCTGCGACAACGGCCGGGGCGTCTCGGACGACGTCTACGCCGGCAGCCCCGGCGCCGAGTCCTGGTCGTCGGGTGTGAGCGGCCTGTACAGCGCCGCCGGCCAGAACATCGGCCGCAAGCCCGGCTCGGCGAACTTCCTGGCCTGGTGGGACGGCGACCCGGTCCGCGAACTGCTGGACGGCACCCACATCGACAAGTACGGCACCGGCTCCGACACCCGGCTGCTGACCGCATCGGGCGTGCACTCCAACAACGACACCAAGGCGACGCCCTCGCTCTCCGGCGACCTCTTCGGCGACTGGCGCGAGGAAGTCGTCTGGCCCACGACCGACAACCGGGCCCTGCGGATCTACGCCACCCCGAATCCCACCGACCTGCGGATCACCACCCTGCTGCACGACACCCAGTACCGCACCGCGCTCGCCTGGCAGAACACCGCCTACAACCAGCCCCCGCACCCCGGCTTCTTCCTCGGCAACGGCATGCCGACCCCGCCCCGCCCCCAGGTCTACACACCCTGACCCCGGCTCGCGGCGGCGACACCGGACGGGGGGACATCCTGTCCCCCCGTTCGCCGCGCCGGGCCCGCCCCGGGAAGATGGCAGCATGCCGTTCACACTCAGTCATCCCGCCGCCGTGCTGCCGATGCTGCGCGGCGGGCGGCCCCGCGGTCCGCTGGTGGCCTCGGCTCTGGTCGCCGGGTCGCTGGCGCCCGACGTCCCCTTCTTCGCCGACTCCCTGGTGCACGGCACCTTCGGGTTCGGCGAGTTCACCCACAGCCCGCTCGGCGTGGCCACCGCGGACGTGGCGATCGCGGCTGCGCTCGCCGCCGGCTGGCACTGGCTGCTGCGCGAGCCGCTGGTGGCACTGCTGCCCGGCAGGTGGGCGGACGCCGCCGACGCGGTCACCGCGCCGACCGGGCGGACCGCGGGCCTGGCCGGAGCCGGCCGTTTCGCGCTGTCCGCGGCGGTCGGCGCGGCGACCCATGTGGCCTGGGACGCGTTCACCCACGGCGGCCGGCTCGGCGCCCGCCTGCTGCCGGCGCTGAACCGCACGGTGCTGGGCCGCCCGCTCTCCTACGACCTCCAGTTCGGATCCTCGGTGCTGGGCCTGGGCGTCATCGGCTGGTACGCGGTGCGCACGCTGCGCTCGGCCCCCGCGCAGGCCCCGCCCCGGATGCGGCTGTCGGCCCGTACCAGGGCCGCGGCGACGGTCCTGGTGGGCGCGGCGGCGACGGCCGGGGCCGCCGCACGGCTGGCCCGCTGGGACCACGGCCCGCTGCGCACCGCCGGGCTGCTCGACCTCATACCGGCCGTCGCCTTCGGCGGTGGCGCCGGCGCCGTCGTGGGCCTGGCCTGCTACGCGGCCGTGGCCCGCACCGCGCTGGGGCGCCGCAGGGGCACGGCCTAGGAACCGGCCCCGGCTCGCCCCGCGCCCGCCGCCGCGCGTACGGTGACGGTCCGGCTCCGTACCCGGCGGGAAAAGAATTTCCCGTCCCGACCAATCCGTACGAGCCGCGGCGTCGAAACCCCCGTGACGACGTTCCCGTCCGGAGGTGTGCCCATGCGCGCGGTGGCCCGCGACACAACACCGGCCCCGCACAGCGGTGCCCTGGAGAATCTGCTGGACCGGGTGTCCCGTGGCGACCGGGAGGCCTTCGAAGGCGTGTACAACGCGGTGGCCGGCTCGGTGCTCGGCCTGGTGCGCCGGGTGCTGCGGGACCCGGCGCAGTCCGAGGAGGTCGCCCAGGAGGTGCTGGTCGACGTGTGGCGGTGCGCCGCCCGCTTCGACCCCGGGCAGGGCAGCGCCATGGCCTGGATCATGACGCTGGCGCACCGCAGGGCCGTGGACCGGGTCCGCTCCTCGCAGGCCGCGGCCGACCGCGAGCACAAAGCGGCGGTACGCGACCACAGCCCGGCCTTCGACGAGGTCAGCGAGCAGGTCGAACGCCGGCTCGAACGCGAGCAGGTCCGCCGCTGCCTCGGCGGGCTCACCGAGCTCCAGCGCGAGTCCGTCACCCTGGCCTACTACCGCGGCTGCACCTACCGCGAGACCGCAGACCTGCTCGGGGTCGCCCTCGGCACGGTCAAGACCCGGCTGCGGGACGGCCTGATCCGACTCCGTGACTGCCTGGGGGTGACCTCCGCATGACCGTCGCCGACCTGCACACGCTCACCGGCGCGTACGCGCTGGACGCACTGTCGCAAGGGGAGGCCGAGGACTTCGCCCGGCACCTGGCCGTCTGCCCGTCCTGCGCCCAGGAGGTCGCCGAACTGCGGGAGACCGCGGCCCGGCTGGCGCTCGCGGTGGCCGTGGTCCCGCCCGCCGGGCTGCGCGCCCAGGTGATGGCGGCGGTGCCCGGCGTACGCCAGCTGCCGCCGCACCCGCACACCGCCGTGGTGCCCGCCCACCCCCGGTGGCGGCGCCGGCTGCCGCATCTGGCCGCCGCCGCGTGCCTCGCGGCCGCTGTCGCGGCGGGCGCGGTGGCGGTGGACGCCCAGCACCGGGCGGACCGGCAGCGGGACCGTACCGCGCAGGCCGAGCAGCAGACCGCCGCGCTCGGCGCGCTGCTGGCCGCGCCCGACGCCACCACCCACGCGGGCGCCGTCAAGGGCGGCGGCAGCGCCACCGTCGTGGCCTCCCGGCAGCTCGGGCGGACCGCGCTGTTCTACCACGGGCTGCCGCGGCTGTCCGACTCCCGCGTCTACCAGCTGTGGTACAGCCGCGGCGGCACGATGGTGCCCGCGGGACTGGTCGGCTCCGGCCGGCCCGACGGCGCCGCCCTGCTGGCCGGCAGCGCGCAGGGCGCGTCCGGCGTGGGCGTGACCGTGGAACCGCAGGGCGGCTCACGGACGCCCACCGGCGCGCCGGTCGTACTCCTGGCGCTGTGATCCGGGGCACCCCGCGCGGACCAATCCGCGGGCGCCCCGGCTTCGAACGAGCCATGACAGAATGATCCGCACACGCGGGCCGCCCGCCGGGCGAGGAGGAGGACGGCTGTGGAGCGGCGCAGAACGGCTGTGGTGGGCGGCGGTATCGCGGGTCTGACCGCCGGTTACATCCTGCGCAACGCCTGCGACGTGTCGCTGTACGAGGCGGACGACCGCCTCGGCGGCCACGCCGACACGCACGAGGTGACCGAGGCCGACGGCCGCGTCCTCGCCATCGACACCGGCTTCATCGTGCACAACGAGCGCACGTACCCGAACCTCCTGCGGCTGTTCGCCGAACTCGGCGTCACCACCCAGGAGTCCGAGATGAGCATGTCGGTGCGCTGCGACGGCTGCGGCCTCGAATACGCCGGCGCACGCGGCTCGTCGGGAGTGCTCGCCCGGCCGCGCACCGCGCTGCGCCCCCGGGCGTTGAGGATGTTCGGCGAGGTCCCGGTCTTCCACCGGAAGGCCCGGCGGCTGCTCGCCGCCGACGAGGGTCCCGGCGACCCGACACTGGGCCGCTTCCTGGCCGACGGACGGTTTTCGGCCTATTTCGTGGCGCACTTCATCACCCCGCTGGTCTGCTCGGTGTGGTCCTGCGCCCCCGCGACCGCCATGGAGTATCCGGCCCGCTACCTCTTCCGCTTCCTGGACCGGCACGGGCTGCTCGCCGTGACCGGGTCACCGCAATGGCGAACGGTCACCGGCGGATCCGCCGCGTACGTCCGGCGGATCGGCAAACAGCTCGCGGCCGTTCACACCGGCGCACCCGTACGCGCGGTGCACCGCTCGGCGGACGGCGTACGCATCGTCACCGCCGACGGCACGGCCAGCGACCACGACGCCGTGGTGCTGGCGGTGCACCCCGACCAGGCACTGCGGCTGCTGGCCGACCCCACTCCGGCGGAGACCGCGGTCCTCGGCGCCTTCCCCTACTCGCGCAACCCCACCGTGCTGCACACCGACGCCTCGGTGCTGCCGCGCGCCCGCCGTGCCAGGGCCTCCTGGAACTACCTGATGCCGTCCTGCGACGCACCCGCGGAACAGGTCCGTATCGGCTACCACATGAACCGGCTGCAACGCCTCGACGCCTCCGAGGACTACATCGTCTCGCTCAACGCCGAGGGCCTGGTCGACCCCGCCCGGGTCATCGCCTCCATGGTCTACGAACACCCCGTCTACACCCCGGAATCCGTCGCCGCCCAGCGCCTGCTCCCGTCGCTGAACACCCCCGTCACCGCCTACGCCGGCGCCTACCACGGCTGGGGCTTCCACGAGGACGGCTGCCGCTCGGGCGTCGAGGCCGCCTCCGCACTGGGGGTCTCGTGGTGAGCCCCGCCGCACCCGCCCTCTACGACTGCCGGATCGACCACATCAGGACCGGCCCGCTGCGCCACCGGGTGCGGCTGAGCACCTACTTGTGGCTGGTCGACCTCGACCGGCTGCCGCGGCTGCCGGCCCTGCTGCGCCCGCTCGCCCGCTTCGACCCCCGCGACCACTTCGGCGGCACCGCGCCCACGCTGCGCGCCGGGCTCGACCGCTTCCTGGCCGCGCAGGGCGAACAGCCGCCGGGCGGGCAGGTGCTGATGCTCGCGAACGCCCGGGTGCTCGGCTACGTCTTCAACCCGCTGACGCTGTACTGGTGCCACGACACCGGCGGCGCCCTGCGCTGCGTGGTCGCCGAGGTGCACAACACCTACGGGGAGCGCCACGGCTATCTGCTGCACACCGACGTCCACGGGCGGGCCGACACCGCCAAGGAGCTGTACGTCTCGCCCTTCCACGGCGTCGACGGCCGCTACCGGATGCACCTGCCGGAGCCCGGGGAGCAACTCGCCGTCACCGTACGGCTCACGCCGGACGGCGGGAGCCCGTTCACCGCGACCGTGCGCGGCACCCGGCGCCCCGCCACCACCCGCGAACTGCTCGCGGCCGCCGCACGGCACCCGTGGTCCACCCTCGTCGTCTCCGCCGCCATCCGCCTGCACGGCATCCGCCTATACCTGCGCGGACTGCCCGTCAGGCCCCGACCGCCGCACCCCACCCAGGAGGGCATGAAGTGAGCACCCCGCTCACCCACCGGCCGCCGGTGGCCGCCCGGCCGCCGGTCGACCCCGAACGCTGGCCCGACGTCGCCCGCGTACCGCGCAGTTCACCGCCGCGCACCGCCATAGCCCGGGCGATCGTCACCCGGGCGCTGCGGCGGCTGCCGCTGCGGGTGCGCTTCGAGGACGGCAGCGCGCTCGGCGACCGCGGACCGCTGCTGACCGTGCACGACCGGCAGGCGTTCTTCCGCCGCATCGGCACCGACGGCCTGATCGGCTTCGGCGAGTCCTACATGGCGGGGGAGTGGGACGCCGAGGACCTGGTCGGCGTGCTGACCGTCATGGCCGGGCACGTCGGCACCCTGGTCCCCGCCTCCTTGCAGCGGCTGCGCGGCGTCTGGGCGCCGCGCACCCCCGACGCCCAGCGCAACACCCCGGACGGCGCCCGGCGCAACATCCGGCACCACTACGACCTGTCCAACGACCTCTTCGCGCTCTTTCTCGACGAGACCCTGACGTACTCCGCCGCGGTCTTCCGCGGCTTCCCCGCCGACCACGCGGTGCTCCCCGCCGCCCAGCACCGCAAGATCGACCGGCTGCTGGACCTCGCGCAGGTCGGCCCCGGCACCCGGCTGCTGGAGATCGGCACCGGCTGGGGCGAACTCGCGCTGCGCGCCGCCGACCGCGGCGCCCGGGTGCTCACCGTGACGCTGTCCGCCGAGCAGCGCGACCTGGCGGTGCGCCGGGTGCGCGAGGCCGGGCAGCAGGACCTGGTCGAGGTCCGGCTCAGCGACTACCGGCAACTGACCGGCAGCTACGACGCCGTGGTCAGCGTCGAGATGATCGAGGCGGTCGGCGCGGAATTCTGGCCCGACTACTTCACCGTGCTCGACCGGCTGCTCGCACCCGGCGGCCGGATCGCGCTGCAGGCGATCACCCTGCCGCACGACCGGCTGCTGGCCACCCGCGACGGCCACACCTGGATCCACAAGTACGTCTTCCCCGGCGGTGTCATCCCCTCCCTGGAGGCCGTCGAGCAGGTCACCGCCGCCCACACGGCGCTGACCGTCGCCCGCCACGACGGCTTCGGCGTGCACTACGCCGAGACCCTGCGGCTGTGGCGCGAGCGCTTCGTACAGCGGGCCGAGGACGTCCAGGCGCTCGGCTTCGACGCGGTCTTCCGCCGCATGTGGACCTTCTACCTCGCCTACTCCGAGGCCGGCTTCCGCTCCGGCTACCTCGACGTACGGCAACTGCTGCTCACACGCCCCGAGCCGGACGCCGCCGGGGCCGCCGGATGAACGGCTTCCCGTGGCAGGCCTTCGCGGTCAACCTCGGGGTCTGCGCCGGGGTCACGCTCGCGGTGTGGCTGGTGACCTTCGCCGTCTCCGTGCGCCGAGGCCTGCACCGGCTGGCCGACATCACCTGGGGCCTGGCCTTCACCGTGGTCGCCGCCGTCAGCTTCGGGCTGTCCGCGGGGCACGGCGACACCGGCCGCCGGGTCCTGGTCCTGGCGCTGACGGCCGGCTGGGGGCTGCGGCTCGCGGTGCACCTGGCCTGGCGCGGCCGGGGCCGGGGCGAGGACCCGCGCTACGCCAGGATGCTCGCCAAGGCCCCCGGCAACCGCAACGCCTACGCGCTGCGGATCGTCCACCTCACCCAGGCCGCCCTGGTCTGGCTGGTGTCGCTGCCGGTGCAGGCCGCCTGCTACGTGCCGGGGGCGCTGGGTCCTGTGGCGGCCGTGGGCGCGGCGCTGTGGCTGCTCGGGGTCGGCTGCGAGGCGGTCGGCGACTACCAGCTGGCCCGCTTCACGGCCGACCCCGGCAACCACGGCCGGATCATGGACCGCGGCCTGTGGTCCTGGACCCGGCACCCCAACTACTTCGGCGACTTCTGCGTGTGGTGGGGGCTGTTCCTGATCGTCTGCGACGATCCCGCGGCGGCCGCGGTCACCGTGGTCTCCCCGCTGACCATGAGCTTCCTGCTGATCGGGGGCAGCGGCAAGCGGATGCTGGAGCGGCACATGGCGGAGCGCCCCGGCTACGCCGAATACCGCGCCCGCACCAGCGGCTTCGTGCCGCTGCCGCCGGCCCGGCCGCGCTGAGCGCGCGGCCGGCCGTCCGGCCGCCGGTCAGCCGGGGGCCCGCCGGCAGCGGGCGTCCTCGGCTCCCGGCGGTGCGTCGGGGCCGCTCTCCCGCAGCTCCACACAGCAGCGGGTGGTGGTCGTACGGACCATCGTCGCCTCGATGCCGTGCGCCTGCATGCCGTCCAGCAGACCGTCGAGCAGCGCCAGGTTGATGGCGCACACCAGCTCGGGGGAGCGCATGACGAGCTGGTGGAAAGGGCAGTTGAGCAGCCGCAGCCGGGTGGGCGCCGGGCGGTCGGGCTCGTAGCCGTACTGTTCGAGTATCGGTTCGGCGACGCTCACCGAGCGCTCGGGGCCGAGCCGGCCGGGGCGCACCCTGGCGCGGGCCGCCTGCCCGATGGCCTCGCCCTGCCGCCGTGCCGCGTTGACCGCGGCCGTCGGCGCGTCCTCGCTGGGCTGGGCGCCCATCACCGCGTCGACCAGGATGCCGGCGATGACATCGCTGCGGCGCTCCGGGATGCTCACCCGGATCTCGACGTCGGCGGGTTCGTAGACCTTGGGCCGGCGGCCGACCCGGGGGATCGCGGCCGGGTTGGCGTAGGAGGTCCGCAACAGGCCGGCCGCCACCAGCTTGTCGAGGTGGAAGGCGGCGAGCTTGGCCGAGATCCCGTCGGCGGCCGCGACGTCCTCACGGGTCACCGGCCGGTGGGCGCGGCGCACGATCTCATGGATGCGCCGTCGCTGCTCGTCCGCGAGCACCGCGACCGCATCCAGCCCCGCGTCCCGCGGGGCCTCGTAGGCAATGGCATCAGACACGGGACCACCATAACGCCCACGTCCGTTTCTGAAACCCCTTTCGCAAAGCCTTCTGTCCGAGACTGGGTGTTGCCACCCGGTGTTAGCTCCAGCGGTTGTTGGCGTAACCGCCGCCGGTGCGGGGTGCCGTCAGTCGGCGCCCCGCACCGGCGGCCGCCGTCAGTCGGCGGTCACCGCGGAGGGCAGCGTGACGCTGCCGCTGAGCGGAAGGTTGCGCGACGAGTCGCCGACCAGGATCTGGTAGGTGCCCGCGTCGGCCACCCAGTGGCCCGCCGTGGTGGACCAGGAGGCCAGCGCGTGGACCGGGACGGTGAAGGTGACCGTGCCCGAGGCGCCCGCGGCCAGGCTGATCCGCTGGAATCCCTTCAACTGGTGCGGCGGCTCACCCGCCGGGCCCGGATCGGCCACGTAGAGCTGGGCGACCTCGGTGCCCGCCCGGCTGCCGGTGTTGGTGACGGTCGCCTTCACCGTCGCCTGCCCGCCCGAGACCGCGCCGACCTGGAGGCTGCCGAACGAGAAGCTGGTGTACGACAGCCCGAAGCCGAACGGGAACAGCGGGGTGAGGTTGTTCGTGTCGTACCACCGGTAGCCGACCTTGAGGCCCTCGGAGTAGTTCACCTGGCCGTTGGTGCCCGGCCACTGGGCCGCGGTGTTCGCCGGGACCTGGGACAGCGACGCGGGGAAGGTCACCGGCAGGTGGCCCGAGGGGTTCACATCGCCGAACAGCAGCGCGGCGATGCCCTGGCCGTACTGCTGGCCGTCGTAGAAGCCCTCGAAGACGCCCGCGACCTGGTTCAGCCACGGCATCAGGATCGCCGAGTTGTTGTTGAGCACCACGATGGTGTGCGGGTTGGCCGCCGCCACCGCGGAGATCAGCGCGTCCTGGCCGCCCGGCAGGTTGAGCGAGGCGTTGTCGGCCTCCTCGTGGCCGTAGTTGTCGCTGGCGAAGACGACCGCGACGCTGGAGGCCCGGGCCAGATTCGCCGCCGCGGTCACGTCCGTGCCCTCGTCGTAGGTCACCTTGGTGCCGGTGTCGGCGAGCCGCTGCTGGATGCCGATGACCGGGGTGTAGGTGCCGCTGCTGGTCACCGTGCCGCTGCCGCCGCCGATCGTCTGGGTGCCGGGTCCCGCGTCGGTGCCGATCACCGCGACACCGGACGGCAGGGCCGCCGGATTCAGCGGCAGGACCCCGTTGTTCTTGAGCAGGACCGTGCCCTCCTCGACGCCCTGCAGGGCGACCTTGTTGTGCGCGGGGGTGGTCACGATCGCCTTGTTGTCACCGGTGGGCGCCTTGTCGAACATCCCGAAGCGGAACATCTGGGTGAGCACCCGGGAGACCATGGTGTCCACGGTCGCCTGGCTGACCCGGCCGTCCTGCACCGCCTGGATCAGGAAGTCGGCGTAGTAGTAGCCGCCGGGCATCTCCACCGTCAGGCCGGCGTTCGCGGACTCGACGGTGGAGTGGATGGCGCCCCAGTCCGACGTCACGAAACCGGTGAAGCCCGCCTGCTGGTAGAGGCCCTTGTTGAGGATGTCGGGGTTCTGGCACGACGGCTCGTTGTTGACATTGCTGTACGCGCACATCACCGCCGCCGCCCCGCCCTCCTTGATCGCGGTCTGGAAGGCGGGCAGGTAGATCTCCTGCAGCGTCCGCGCGTCGACATTGACCGTGCCGGCCGGCTGCTCGATGTTGTACGCGGCGGCGTGCTTGACCTCCGCCATCACCCCCTGCTCCTGGATGCCCCTGATGTCGGCGGCGCCCATCTGCCCCGACAGGTACGGGTCCTCGCCGAAGGTCTCGTACGACCGCCCCCAGCGCGGGTCGCGGATGATGTTCACCGTCGGGCCGAGCGCGACATGCACGCCCTTGCCGGCGAACTCCTGGCCGACCGCGTCGCCGTAGCTCTGCTGCCACTGCGGGTCGAAGGTCGCGGCGGAGACCATGCCGGACGGCATCTGGGTCACCCCGCCGAGCCCGTCGCCGACGCCGGCCGGGCCGTCCTCGAAGTTGACGTCGGGGATGCACAGGGCGGGATTGCCGATGATCTTCCCGATGTAGTCGGGGGCGTCGGTGCCGTGCAGCATCGCGACCTTCTGCTGGAGCGACATCTGCCCCATCAGCTGGGCGACCCTGGTGGAGGTGGCCGCGGTGGAGTTCAGCCACGGGCAGCTGCCGGGAGCGGGCTGCGAGGGCGGCGGCGGGATGGTCGCGGTGACCCCGCCGACGGTGTAGACCTCGAACTCCCACAGCGCGTAGCCGTAGGCGGTGGCCCGGGCGGTGCCGTACATCCGGATGTATCGGCCGCTGCCGGTGGCGTCGATGCTCTGCTTGCCGCCGGGGCCGGTGGTGGTGGAGTAGATCTGCCGCCAGTCGGTGCCGTTGTCGGACAGCTGGATCTGGAAGGCCTTCGCGTAGGCGTTCTCCCAGTTGATCACGACCCGGCAGACCGGCAGGCTCGCGCCCAGGTCGACCTGGAACCACTGCGGGTCCGAAGAGGCGCTGGACCAGCGGCTGATGGTGCTGCCGTCCACGCCGTAGACGGCCGAGTAGCCGGGGTCGCCGTCCTGGAGGGAGGAGGCGGTGGCCGGGTGGCCGAGCGCGGCGTTCGCGGTGCCGCAGTCGCCGGTGCCGGTGCCGGTGCCGCCCGTGGTGCCTCCGGTGCCGCCGCCCGAGGTGCCGCTGCCCCCGGTGCGGACCTGGAACTCCCACAGCGAGTAGCCGTAACCCGTGGCGCGGGCGCTGCCGTTGACGCGGACGTAGCGGCCGGTGCCGGTGACGGTGAGGGTCTGGACGCCGCCGGTGCCGGTCGTGGTGGAGTACACCGGGGTCCAGGTGGTGCCGTTGTCGGACAGCTGGATCTGGAAGGCCGTGGCGTAGGCGGCCTCCCAGTTCAGCACGACCTGGCAGACCGGGACACTGCTGCCGAGGTCGACCTGGAGCCACTGCGGGTCGGCGGCGGCGCTGGACCAGCGGGTGCCGGTGTTGCCGTCGACGGCCGCGGCGGGCGGGGTGCCGGCGTTCTCGGTGGACGACGCGGTGGCGGGCCGGTCGAGTGCTGCGTTGTCGGTGCCGCAGGCGGTGGGTCCTGTGGTGCCGCTGGTGCCGTAGACCTGGAACTCCCAGAGGGAGTAGCCGTATCCGGTGGCGCGGGCGGTGCCGTAGAAGCGGACATAGCGACCGGAAGCGTTTACGGGGACTGTCTGCACGCCGCCGGTCGCGGTGGTGGTGGAGTAGGCGTCGGTCCAGGTGGTGGCGTTGTCGGAGACCTGGATCTTGTAGGCGGTGGCGTACGCCGACTCCCAGTTGAGGGTGACGGAGCTGAGGGTGGCGGTGGCGCCGAGGTCGACCTGGAGCCATTGCGGGTCGGCCGCCGCGCTGGACCAGCGGGTGCCGGTGTTGCCGTCGACGGCTGCCGAGGCGGGGGTCCCGGCGTTCTCGGTGGACGAGGCTGTCGCGGTCCTGCCCTGCGACAGCAGGGAAGGCGCGGCATGCGCGGGGCGTGCGGCGGTGAAGAGGGCGGCGATCAGCGCGAGGACGGCGGCCGAGGCGAGCCAGGCGGCGCGGGTGGTGCGGACAGCACGGGATCTGACCCTGTTGCTGGCATACATGAGTCTCCCTCAAGGGGGGTGTGGGGGGAACGCAGGAGATCTCTGGACGGCGGCCGCCGGGCGGTGGTGCGGTGAACGGTGACACATGGAGCGGGAGAGCGCTCTCCAATGCGGAAGTGAACACTCGCGTGCAGGAGGCGTCAAGGCCTCGACGTGAACTCGCCCGCGCCTCACCGGCGGTACAGCGGCGGACGTGGGCGGATGCTCCCGGGCCCGAAGCGACCTTCCCGGGGTGCCGGGCGGTTGCAGAGGTATGGGCGGTGACATGCGCCCGGCCCCGCGCGGCCCGGGGGAGCGGTTGCCGGGCCGCGCCGGACCACCCCCGCGCCGCCGCCCGCCTGCCTCCCGCGCCCCCTTGTACCGAAGGGCTCCCCATGCCTTTCCCTTCTCCCCGTCCGCTGCTGTCAGGGCTGGGCGCGGCGGCGATCGCCGTACTCGCCGGCGTGTCCGAGGCGCGTATGAGGCAGCTGCCGGCCGTTCTCGACCCCGCCCTGCACCCGGCGGTCGTGATGGGCGACGCGGCGTCGCTGGCGCGCTGAGCGGGCGGCGCGGTCAGCCGGTGGGGCCGGCCCGGAAGGCGTCGGCGTTGCGGGCGCACCAGTCGGCGAAGGTGGCCGGCTTGCGCCCGAGCAGCTCCTCGACGGTGTCGGTGCGGAAGCCCTCGGTGTCGGCCCGCAGCAGCGCGAAGCCCTCGACGAGGGCTTCGGCGAGGGCGGGCGGGGCGCCGCCGGGGAAGCGGGCCGCCACCGTTTCCTGCGCGGTCACGGCGGGCCGTACGGCGATCGGCCGGCCCGCGGCGGCGGCGATGATCGCCACCTGCTCGGCCACCGTGAAGGCCTCGGCGCCGGTGAGGGCGTATTCCGCGCCCGCGTGGCCCTCGCCGGTGAGGGCGAGGGCGGCGACCGCGGCGACGTCCGCCGGGTCGATCGGGGCGAGGCGTCCTGGGCCGACCGGGTCCAGGACGTAGCCGCCCGCGCGGATGGTCGGCAGCCAGTCCAGCGCGTTGGTCATGAAGCCGCCGGGCCGCAGGACGGTGGCCGGGATGCCGCAGTCGCGGACGATCTGCTCGCGGGCGTGGTGCCAGCGGCCCATCGCGGGCATCGGGTCGCCCAGGACGTTGGTCGAGGACAGCTGCACGAGGTGCCGTACGCCCGCGGTCCGCGCGGCGGCCACCGCGTGGGCCGTGGTGTCGGTGCCGATCCCGGGGGTGAGCAGGAACAGCCGGTCCACGCCGGCGAAGGCTGCGGTCAGCGTGTCCGGCGCGGTGAGGTCGCCGGTGAAGCGTTCCGCGCTCGCGGGCAGGGCGGCTGCCCGGGTCGGATCGCGCACCAGGACGCGGAAGGCGGCGCCCGCCGCGTCGAGCTGCCCGACCAGCTCGCGGCCGATGTTTCCGGTGCCGCCGGTGACGAGTATCATCGGGATCCCCCCAGGTCGTTTGCCGTCTAATGAATCGACCCGGGGAACGTTAGCCGGTTAATCATTAGCCGTCAATCGATTCTGTGGGCGCGCGGCGGCCGCCCTCGCCGACGGGAGGCCGCGATGCCCGAATTCCTCGACCTGCACAGCAGGACCACCAAGGTGCTGCGCACGCTCGCCGACGAGGCGATGCGCCGGCACGGCCTGCACTACGGCCAGCACCACCTGCTCGCCGCGCTGTGGGAGCAGGACGGCAGGACGCCGGGCGAGATCGCGGCGAAACTGCATGTCACCACCCCGACGGTGGTCAAGATGGCCGACCGGATGACCGCGTCGGGACTGCTGGTACGCCGCCGCGACGACCGGGACAACCGGCTGGTCCGGCTGTGGCTGACCGACGCCGGACGCGCGCTGCGCGAGCCGGTCGAAGCCGAACGTCTGGAGCTCGAACGGCAGGTCACCGCGGACCTGACCGAGGCCGAGCGGACCCAGTTGATGGCGGCCCTGGCGAAGGTCGGCCGCGCGGCCGGCGCCCTGCTCGACGGCTCCTGACCGGCCGCGGGCCCGAGCCGGGTACGGCTCGGGCCCGCGGCCGGGTCACTGCCTCAGCCCTGCAGTTCGAGCCCCGCGAGCCGCAGCAGCAGGTCCTTGACCTCCGTCACATGGAAGCGGTCCCTGCCGTACGCCGGGTCCGAGCAGATCAGCACCGGGCCGTCCTGCGGGTCGTCCGGCAGCCGGCCGTGGCTGCCGCGTACGCACGACGGGTCGAGGCCGACCACCTGGAGCGAGGTGCGGATGCCCAGTTTGAGCTTGGCCACCGACATCGCCGCCCGCACCTTGACCGTCGGATCGGTCGGGTCGAGGAACAGCTCCGCCGGGTCGTAGCCGGCCTTGCGGAAGATCTCCACCCCGGTCGCGAAGTCCGGCGCGAGATCGTCGTCGAGCCAGTAGTAGTACGTGAACCAGGCGTCCGGCTCGGCGATCGCGATCAGCTCGCCCGAGCGCTCGTGGCCGATCCGCAGTTCCGACTGCTCGCTGCGGTCCAGCACCCGGTCCACGCCGGGCAGTGCCTTGACCACGTCCCGCACCCGGGGGATGTCGCCCGGGTCGCGGACGTAGACGTGCGCCACCTGGTGGTCGGCGACCGCGAAGGCCGGCGAGGTCCACGGGTCCAGATTCTCCATGTCCTGCTGGACGTAGACGTTCAGCAGCCCCTCGCGGCGCAGTGCCCGGTTGATGTCGACCGGGCGGCGGGCCGCGGTGATGCCGTACTCGCTCAGTGCCACCACTGTCGTGCCCTCGGCCCGCAGCCTGCGCAGCAGCGGGGCCAGTTCGTCGTCCACCGCGCGGGCCGCGGCCGGCGCCTCGGGCCCGTCGGGGCCGTGCCGCTGCAACTCGTAGTCCAGGTGCGGGATGTAGACCAGCAGGGTGTCGGGGCGGCGGGTGTCCAGGATGTGCCCGGCGGCGCGGACGATCCACCGGGTGGAGGCGATGCCCGCCCCGGGACCCCAGTAGTTGAACAGTGGGAACTGCCCCAGGGCCGCGGTCAGTTCGTCGTGGACGGACTGCGGATGGGCGTAGCAGTCCTGGCCCTTGCGGCCGTCGTAGTGGTAGACCGGGCGCGGGGTCACCGTGACGTCGACGTCCATGCCCATGGCGTACCACCAGCAGATGTTGCCGACCCGGTAGTCGGGGTCGCTGCGGCGGCCCGCGGCCCACAGCTTGTCGCCCCGCACCAGGCTGTTGGACTGCCGCCAGTGGAAGATCTCCCCGGCGTCGCGGAAGAACCAGCCGTTGGCGACGATGCCGTGCTCGTCGGGCATCGAGCCGGTGAGGATGCTGGACTGCACCGGGCAGGTCAACGCCGGGAAGACGGTGCCCATTTCGGCCGTGAAGCCCTCGGCGGCGACCTTCCGCAGCGCCGGCATGTGGGCCAGCAGCCGCGGGGTGAGGCCGACCACGTCGAGGACGACGGTCCTGCTGCGCTGTGCCGACGGCGTCATGCCGTCACCTCCTTGAGGCCGAGATCGGTCAATGTCCCCGCCGCCCAGGCCACTTCCGCGGCGATCCCGGCGACCAGGGCGTCCGCGCCCTCCGGCCGCCGGTCCGCGGGCAGCACCGACCAGGTGTACGTCTCGACCTCGACGTGGTCGGCCAGCGCCGCGGGTCCGCCGAAGAGCAGCCCGAGGGTCTGTTCGAGTACGGCCGAGGTGCCGGCCAGCGGCGGCTCCGGCGGCGCGTGCAGGGGGACGTGGAAATGCACCCGCCAGGGCGCCGCGCCGGGCAGCGCGCCGGGACCCGACAGCGCCTCGCCCAGGTCGTCGGCCGCGTGGGCGGCGCCGCCCGTGCCCGCCTCCCGGGTCTGGTGCAGGAAGCGCGGTTCCACGAAGGCCGCCAGCGCCTCGCGGACCGCGGGGTCGGACGGGTCGTCGGCCTGCAGGGCGCAGGACGCCTGCACCTTGACCACCGCGAGCCCGGCCGCCGCGAGCCGGTCCAGCACCTGCGCGGGGTCCTCGTAGGACACCGCCAGATGGCACACATCGAGGCACAGGCCCAGCAAGTCGCCGCCCAGACCGGTCAGTTCCCGTTCGATCTGCTCCACCGTCTCGACCGCGCAGCCGGGTTCGGGCTCGAAGGCGACCCTGACCGGCCGGCCGTCGCGGTCCGCCTGCGCGGCGAGGCCCGCCTCCAGGGCCCGTATCCGCTGCCCCGCCGCCGCCCGCCGGTCCGCGTCCCAGGGGTCGCGCCAGGCCAGCGGCAGCGTCGAGATGCTGCCGTGCGGGGCGTCGTCGGGAAGCAGGCCCGACAGCACCTGCGCCAGGTCGAGGGTGTAGGCGAGCCGCGCCTGCGACGTCCAGTCCGGGCTGTAGACCGCGTGCTTGACGACCGGCGCGTGGAAGCCGCGGTAGGGGAAGCCGTTGAGGGTGACCACTTCGAGGCCGCGGAAGTCGAGTTCGGCCCGCAGCCGGGCCACCGCCGTACGGTCGGCGGCCAGTTCGCGCGCCACGTCATGGGCGAGCCACAGGCCGAGGCCGAGCCGGTCGGCGCCGAGCCGTTCGCGTACCGGCAGGGCGTAGTGGTCGAGTTGGCCGACGATGCCGGCCAGGTCCTCGGCCGGGTGGACATTGGTGCAGTAGCCGAGATGGACGGTCGTGCCGTCTGCGTGCCGCAGACGCATGGGGACCTCCTGGGGTCAGCGGGATCCGCGCTGGACGGAATTGCCCTCGAAGAGCGACGCCGGGTCGAGGGCCGGCTCGTCCACGTCCAGCCGCCCGCTGATGCCGTAGAAGGCCACCGGGTTCTGCCACAGCACCCGGTCGACGTCCTCGGCGGTGAAGCCCGCGGCGAGCATCGCCTCACCGGTGGCGAGGGTCCGCAGCGGATCGCTGTGGCCCCAGTCGGCGGCCGAGTTCACCAGGACCCGTTCCGTGCCGTACTCCTTCAGGATCGCGACCATCCGGTCGGGCTCCATCTTGGTGTCGGGGTAGATGGAGAAGCCCGCCCAGCAGCCGGACTCCAGCACCTGGCGGACGGTCAGCTCGTTGAGGTGGTCGACCACGACGTGCTCGACCGGGATGCCGGACTCCCTGATCACGTCGATCGATCTGGCCGTGCCCGTCGCCTTGTCGCGGTGCGGGGTGTGCACCAGGGCGGGCAGCCGGTGCTCGACGGCCAGCGCGAGCTGCGTGGTGAAGGCCTTCTCCTCCGCCGAGGTCATCGAGTCGAAGCCGGTCTCGCCGACCGCGACCACCCCGTCCTTGGCCAGATAGCGCGGCAGCAGGTCGAGCACCTCCGCGCAGCGCGGGTCGTTGGCCTCCTTCGGGTTGAGCCCGATGGCGCAGTGGTGTTTGATGCCGAACTGCGCGGCGCGGTAGGGCTCCCAGCCGAGCAGCCCGTCGAAGTAGTCGACGAAGCTCGCGGCGGACGTCCGCGGCTGGCCCAGCCAGAACGCGGGCTCCACCAGGGCGCGTACGCCCGCCGAGTACATCGCCCGGTAGTCGTCCGTGGTGCGCGAGGTCATGTGGATGTGCGGGTCGAAGATGCGCATGCGGTGCTCCTGGGTGGGATGGCGGGGGTCAGCGCAGAGCGGCGAGCACCCGGCGGGCGGCCTCGGCCCTGCGCGGTACCGGCGAGGCCGCCTCCGCGTGGATGGGCGAGGCGTCGAGCAGCGCGGGGAAGCGCCGCACCAGGGGAAGGACGTCGGCGGGCACATCGCGGCCGGCCGCGACCCGCTCATGGGCGAAGTCCAGCAGCATCCTGGCGAGTTCGGCGTCGGTACGCTCGTCGAGCCCGGCCACCGCGCTCAGCGGGATGCCCAGGAAGACGCATTTGAGCACCCCCTGCCGCCAGGTCCCGATGTCGAGCACGGCCGCGGCCGGGCCCAGCGCGGCGCCGACCAGCGCGATGTCGTTGGTGCGGAGCGCGTCCTCGATCAGCGGCAGCGCGCCGGGGCCCAGGTCCAGATACGGCAACGCCCGCAGTACAGCCCGCCGTTCCGCCCGGTCCCCGCGCGCGTAGAGGTCGGCCGCCGCCTCCGCGCCCGCACCGGCCAGCAGGACGACGCGGGCCGCCTCGTCCACCGTCCAGCCGTCCCAGCCGGGCGCGGTCAGCGGACCCCGCCCGCAGGAGCGGCCAGCGGCGGGGAAGTCGGCGAGCAGCGCGGCCGGATCCGCGGCGGCCCTGGCCGCCGCCGCTGCCAGCCACTCCCGGCCCTGCGGCGTCAGATCCGCGTCCACGGCGTCGGCCGGTGAGAGCCGCGGCGTCCGCGCGTGCGCGCGCAGGAAGTCCAGCGAGCGGCGGGCGGTGTCCGGCGCGCTGTGGCTGTGCCGGGGGAGTTCGACCGCGACGAGCCCGCCGTAGCCGACCTCGGCGAGGGCGGCGAGCACCGGCGTGAAGTCGATCTCGCCCTCGCCGAACTCCAGATGCTCGTGCACGCCCCGCCGCATGTCGTCGATCTGCACGTTCACCAGATCGGGCCCGGCGATCCTGACGCAGTCGGCCACCGACTCCGACTCCAGGCAGCGGCAGTGGCCGATGTCCAGCGTCAGCCGGAAGGACGCGGGGGCGCCCAGCGCGTCCCGCAGCCGCCGGTAGCCGGCCAGGTCCTCGACCAGCATGCCGGGTTCCGGCTCGAAGCCCAGGACCACGCCCTCGCGGGCCGCGGTCTGCGCGAGCCGCCCGCAGCCCTCGGCCAGCAGTTCCCAGCCGCGCTCGGGCGACGTGCCGCCGGGCAGCACCCCGCTCCAGAAGGACACGGCCTCGGCGCCGAGCCCGGCGCCGATACGTACCGCCCGCTCCAGGAAGTCGATCCGGGTCTCGCGGCCGTCCGCGTCCTCGTGCAGCAGCGTGGGGGAGTGCTTGTGCCACGGGTCGAGCAGGTAGCGCGCCCCCGTCTCCACGACCACCGCCAGGCCCAGCGCGTCCAGCCGCCGCCGTACCGTGCGCAGATGACCGGCCAGGTCGGGGTCGAACGGGTCGAGGTGGGCGTGGTCGAGGGTCAGGGCGACGCCCTCGTAGCCGAGGCCGGCGATCACGTCGAGGGCCTCGTCGAGGCGGTGGTTGGCGAAGCCGTTGGTGCCGTAGCCGAAGCGCAGTGGAGAGTGTGACGTCACGTCGGTGACACCTTCCGAGAGAGCCGGCGGGCCAGCGGCAGCGCCGCCAGAAGAGGAAGTGCGACCCGGGTCGCCCCCGCGCGGCCCGCCAGCGCCGCTTGCAGCGGGAGCACCCCGAGGATCCCGGCGCCGACGGCCCGTTGCAGCCGCCGGGGGTCGGGCTTGCGGATCGCCGCGAACTGGGCGCCGCCGAAGGTGCGCCCGTACACCGACAGCAGCGCGGCCGACGCGGCCCGGTGCCGTCCGCGCGCGCCCGGCGCCGCGGCCACTCCCGCCGCGAGCACGGCGGTCGCGGCGAGGGTCGCCTCGGGCAGCGCGTGCGACGAGCCCTCCGCCTCGCGGCGGCTCAGTGCCATCACGATCCCGGTGTGCGCGGCGATCGTCGCGGCGGCGGGCGCCGCCGCCCGCCTGCCCTGCGCTCCCGCCGCGAGCAGCACATCGAGGCCGCGGGCCGCGGCCATCGCCGGCGCGCCCAGCGGGGTGTCCTTGAGCGCCAGGTCGTACGCCCACACCACGGCGGCCAGTGGCAGCGCCGTGCCCAGCGCCCGCCGGCCGCCCGCCGCGGCGGCCACGCCGAGGCCCGCCGCGGTCAGCGCGGCGGCCGTCACCAGCGCGGCACGCGGGCTCACCCGGCCCGAGGGGATCGGCCGCCCGGGCCGCTCGACGGCGTCGACCTCGCGGTCGGCGTAGTCGTTGAGCGCCATGCCGCTCCAGTAGAGGAGTACGGAGGCGCCCGCGAGGCCCGCGGTGGCCCGCACCCCGAACGGCCACCCGGCCGCGCTCGCCCCGACCAGTACGTCACCCGGCACGGTGAGAGCGGCGGGGGCCCGCACCAGCTCGGCTAATACGCCGACTTCGGGTATTCGCGCCGGGCCGTCCTGGCCTGTCCGCGGCGCTTTTGTCGCTGGTCGCGCAATTCCCGGCACCCCTGGAAGGGCGCCATTTGCGGTGGCGTTCACAGTCGCGCTCCGTTCTGGCGTGTCGCGCAGTTCCCCGCGCCCCTGAGGGTTGCCCTCCTGCTGTCTCATTCACACCTGTGGCGCCGCCGGGGTTGATCACGCAATTCGCCTTGCGGTGAGCTGTCACCATTCGTTCGTATGCGGTTTCGCTTGCGCGGGCAGCCCCATTTGCGGTGGTGGCCCATGCCTTTACCCGACGGTCCGTCGTGGCCGGTCGCGCCGTTCTCCGCGCCCCTTTGGGGCTGCCACTTGCGGTGGCGCCTCGCGTGCGGCCCGGCGGGGGCTCGCCGCGCAGGTCCCTGCGCCCCCGGGTGGGTGCCACTTGCTGTTGCCTTCACACCTGCGGTGCGTCTCGGCCGGTCGCGCCGTTCCCCGCGCCCTTTTGGGGCGTCCTCTGCCGCGGAGGGCAAGCCATCAGGGGCGCGGGGACCTGCGCGATCAGCCACGACGGCGCGACCGACGAAAACGCGCCGCACGAGGCAACCCCCGGCAGGCGGCCGGACCCGCGCGGAGCGCCTGGCGTGAACCGTGTAAGGGGCACCGACCGTACGGGTGCGAACGCCCGGTAGGGGCACCGCACCGCAAGCCTGGCCCGGCGCGCACCGTGCCAGGCGTACAGGGAGAGTCGAACCGCCGGCCAGGCGCTCCGCGCGGTGGCCGACCGCATACGTCACCTCCAGGTGTCACCCCGTGGAGCCACGCCCGCGCGGCAGGAAAGGCCAGGCCGACGAGCGTCGGGGCGCGGCCCACTCGTCGGGCACCCTTCGCGTCAGCGACCTGTTCGTCAGTTCAGCGAATAAACTAATCACCGCTTCCCCGCACGGCAAGAGCCAGTCAAGAATCGGTTGAACGCACCACGCGCCGCGGCGACTTGGGCAACCCTGAAGCGGTGCCCCGGCGCCGCCGGGGGCCGGGGTCGAGTCCGTGAAAGTCGGCGCGTAAGGTACATCCCCGGCATCCGCAACGATCACCGCCGGTGCGCCACGGCGGTCGGCCGCGCCTGCCGCCGTACGGCCCATCGGTCCGCTTCGGCGTTTCTGTGAGTGTCCTGAAGGTCGTTGACCTGCGGTGAAGCGTCTATTAGTTTGATGAATGAATAAATGGGTCGGAGAAGTTTGCCGGGCAGGACCCGTCGTGGTCCGCGTCGGCGGAGAAAGGTCGCAGCGTGATGAACGGCGGCGGGCAGCCGGCGAGCAAACAGAGCATGCGCCGGCACAACCTGGCGCTGGTGCTCCGTCAGGTCGCTGCCAGTGAAAGCGCCTCGCGGGCCACCGTCGCGGCCCGGGTGGGACTCACCAAGGCCACCGTCTCCTCGCTCGTCGAGGAACTGCGGCTGGCCGGCCTCGTCATCGAGCACGTGCCGGAGAATCAGGGCAGGGTCGGCCGCCCCGGCGGCGCGCTCGCGCTCAACCCGCAGGGCGCCGCGGGCGTCGGCGTCGAGGTCAACGTCGACTACACCGCGGTCTGCGTCGCCGACCTGACCGGCGCCCCCCGGGTCCGGCTCACCGAACGGGCGGACAACCGCGGCCGGGACGCCGAGGAGACGCTGCACTCGGCGGGCCGGCTCGCGGCCAGGGCGTGCGCCGCCGCCCGGCGGGCGGGGCTCAGCCCGGTCCAGGTGACCCTGGGCGTCCCGGGCCTGGTCCACGACGACAAGGTGCTGCACGCCCCCAACCTGGACTGGCGCCACATCCCCGCCGCCGAACTGCTGGTACGCGGCCTGGGCAGGCAGCGGCTCGCGGTGTCGGTGGACAACGAGGCCAACCTCGCCGCGATCGGCGAGTTCCAGGCCAGGCCGGCCGGCGCGGGGGCGAGCTTCCTGTACGTGTCGGGCGAGATCGGCATCGGCGCCGGGCTGATGGTGGACGGCACGCTCTTCCGCGGCGGCGGCTTCGCCGGAGAGATCGGCCACGTCACGGTGATCCCTGACGGCCCCGAGTGCGGCTGCGGCGCGCGCGGCTGCCTCGAACGCTACGCGGGCCAGGACGCGCTGCTGGAGGCCGCCGCGCTCGACACGGTGAGCGCGACCCGGCTGGGCTCCGCGCCCGTGGCGACCGCCACCGCGACCCGCGCCGGCGGCGGCCCCGGCCGACACGCCCTCCAGGACGCGCCGACCGAGGGCAGCGCCCCGGTGGAGCGGCTCGCCGCGCTCGCCGCCGAGGGCGACGAGGCCGCGGTCAGGGCGCTCGCGGTGGCCGGCCGGGCGCTGGGCGTCGCGCTGTCGGGGGCGGTGAATCTGCTCGACCCGCCCGAGGTGGTGATCGGCGGGATCTACGCCAGGCTGGCGCCCTGGCTGGTGCCCAGCCTCCAGGTGCAGCTGCACGAGCGGGTCACCTCGGGCCGCTGGCGCTCCGACCGGCTCCAGGTGTCCGGGCTCGGCACCGAAGCGGCGGTACGCGGCGCCGCGGGGGCCGGGGTGCAGGCGATCCTGCGCGACCCGTCGGCGTACATCGACCTGACCGGCCCGGTGCTCTGAGCGATCATCAATTCCCCCCTGAAGCGGCCCTGTTGACGTCCGGGCCGGTGGTGAAGGCCGGGGCGGAAGCGCTTATTGGCTTGTGTGTGACAACCCTTGACGCTCCGCGCCCGGCCAATTAGTTTTTTGAACCAACGAACCAATTCATCACTCCGCCCGCGGTTTGCGCTGATCAGCGCGCCGTGGCGGAGCCGAGGCATCCCTTGTCACCACCAAGTCTCCAGGTGATGCCGTTATGCCGCAGGACGGACCCTTCGCCGCCCGGCGCGAGCAGACCTGCTTCGCCGCGCCCCGACGGGGTCCGTCCGTTCCACCCTGCGGCACATCCCCCCGCAGTGCGTCCGAACGAGGAGCCGCCATGCGCACGCCCCGCCCACGCACACGTCTCGCCCTGCTCGCGGCACTGAGCCTGTCCGCGGCAGCCGTACTGACCGCCGCGGCCCCCGCGGTGAACGCCGCCCCGGCCCCGCCGTCCGTCGGCCGGGCCGCGGCGGCCCCCTTCAAGATCCTGGTGTTCTCCAGGACCACCGGCTTCCGCCACGACTCCATCCCGGCGGGCATCGCCGCCATCCAGCAGCTCGGCGCGCAGAACAACTTCACCGTCGACGCCACCGAGGACGACTCGAAGTTCACCGACGCCAACCTGGCGCAGTACGCGGCCGTGGTCTTCCTGTCGGCGACCGGCGACCCGGTCACCACCCAGGCGGAGAAGGACGCCTTCCAGCGCTACATCGAGCACGGCGGCGGCTACGCCGGCGTCCACGCCGCCTCCGACAGCGGCTACACCTGGGCCTGGTACGGCAGCCTGGTGGGCGCGTACTTCAAGCAGCACCCCGCCATCCAGCCGGCCACCGTGACCGTCGAGGACCACACCCACCCGTCGACCCAGGGCCTGCCGAACACGTACACCCACACCGACGAGTGGTACGACTTCCAGACCAACCCCCGCTCCCAGGTGCACGTGCTGGCCTCGGTCGACGACAACTCCTACACCGGCTCGACCATGGGCGCCGACCACCCCACCACCTGGTGCCACGCCTACGACGGCGGCCGGGCCTGGTACACCGGCATGGGCCACACCATCGAGAGCTACACCGAGCCGGACTTCCTGCACGTGCTGCTCGGCGGCATCCAGACCGCGGCCGGCGTCGTCCCCGCCAACTGCGCGGTCGACACCACCCCGCCGCCGGCCGACCCCGGGATCACCCTCAAGGCGCACGCCAACGGCAAGTACGTGACCGCGCCGGGCGGCGGCGCCCAGCCGCTGATCGCCGGCAGCGCCACGGCCGGCACCGCCGAGAAGTTCGACGAGGTCGACCTCGGCGGCGGCAACATCGCGCTGCGCGCCCACGCCAACCACCAGTTCGTGACGGCGGAGAACGCCGGCGCCGCCTCGCTGATCGCCAACCGGGCCGCGGCGGCCGGCTGGGAGACCTTCCAGCTGATCCACAACTCCGACGGCAGCATCAGCCTCAAGGCCGGGGTCAACGGGAAGTACGTGACGGCCGAGAACGCCGGCGCCCAGCCGCTGATCGCCAACCGCGCCGCCATCGGTCCGTGGGAGGAGTTCGACCTCACCACGAGCTGAGCCCAGGCAACGCCCGCCGCACGGCCGCACTCGCCATCCGCAGCCGTGATGGTCTGTCATGCCCATGATCACCCCACCGAGGAGACCCCACGTGTTTTCCGTACGACCACGACCACGACCACGACCGCGCCCCCGGGCACGGCTGCGCACCTGGCTGACACTGCTGGTGGCGCTGCTGACGCTGCCCGCCCTCGCGGTGCTCACCACCGCACCGGCCAGTGCCGCGGGCCGGCAGACCGCCGGCGCCGCGAGCCCGGCCGTCGCCGGTGTCCCCGACAGCAGCTTCCAGAAGGTGCTGCTCAACAACTCGGGCGGAAACCCGCTGCAGTTGGACATCGCCAGCGACGGCCGGGTCTTCTTCATCGACATGCTCGGCGATGTGCGGATCATCAACACCAGCGGCACCACCGTGACGGCGGGCCACCTCGACGTCTTCACGGCGAACGAGAGCGGGCTGCTCGCGATGGCCCTCGACCCGGCCTTCGCCACCAACCACTGGATCTATGTCTACTACTCGCCCGCGGCCACGAGCGTCGACCGGCTGAGCCGCTTCACCGTCAACGGCTCCACGCTGGACATGACCAGCGAGAAGGTGGTCCTGGACGTCCCCGTCCAGCGCGCCGAGTGCTGCCACCACGGCGCCGGCATGGCCATGGACCACAAGAACGGCAACCTGTGGCTCTCCATCGGTGACAACACCAACCCGTTCGCCTCCGACGGCTACGCGCCGATCGACGAGCAGGCGGGCCGCGCCACCTGGGACGCCCAGCGCACCGCGGGCAACACCAACAGCCTGTCGGGCAAGGTGCTGCGCATCCACCCGGAGGCCAACGGCACCTACACGGTCCCGGCCGGCAACCTCTTCCCCGCGGGTACCGCCAAGACCAGGCCCGAGATCTACGCCATGGGCTACCGCAACCCCTTCCGGCTGGCCCTCGACCCGAAGACCGGCTTCCCCGTGGTCGGCAACTACGGCCCCGACGCCGGCGGCCCCAACGCCGGCCGCGGCCCGGAGAACACCGTGGAGTGGGACCTGCTGAGCAAGCCGGTCAACGCGGGCTGGCCGTACTGCATCGGCAACAACACCCCCTACATCGACTACAACTTCGCCACCCAGACCTCCGGCGCCCCCTTCGACTGCGCGGGCGGCCCGACCAACAACTCGCCGAACAACACCGGCCTGACCAAGCTGCCGCCGGCCACCCCGGCGACCGTCTGGTACCACTACAACACGGACGCGAACAACTTCCCGCTGCTCAGCGGCGGCGCCCCGATGGCAGGACCGGTCTACCGCTACGACGCCAACCTGGCCTCGGACCGCAAGTGGCCGGCCGCGATGGACGGCCAGGCGATCTTCTCCGAGTGGAACACCAGCAAGGTCTACACCTTCCACGTCAAGCCGGACAGCAGCGGCATCGACGACATGCAGACCTTCCTGCCGTCGGTGTCGTTCAAGAAGCCGATGGACATGAAGTTCGGCCCCGACGGCGCCCTCTACATGGTCGAGTGGGGCACCGGCTACGGCGGCAACAACGCCGACGCGGGCATCTACCGCATCGACTACCTCAACGGCGGAGCGCTGCCGGTCGCCGCGGCGAGCGCCAACCGCACCAGCGGCCCCGCGCCGCTCGCGGTGAACTTCTCCAGCAGCGGATCGAACGACCCGGCGGGCGGCAGCCTCAGCTACAAGTGGGCCTTCGGCGACGGCGCGACGTCCACCACCGCCAACCCCAGCCACACCTACACCGCGGTCGGCAACTACACCGCCGTGCTGACCGTCACCAACAGCGCGGGCAAGTCCGCCACCGCGAGCCTGGCCGTCACCGCGGGCAACACCATGCCGACCCTCACCGTCAACGGGCCGCCCAACGGAGGGGTGTTCGACTGGGGTGACAAGGTCAACTTCGCGGTCACCGTCACCGACCCCGAGGACGGCACCGTCGACTGCGGCCAGGTCAAGATCCAGGCCATCCTGGGCCACGACACCCACGGCCACCCGCTCGACCAGTACACCGGGTGCAGCGCCACCGTCAGCACGACCCTGTCCAACGGCCACAGCGACGGCGACAACGTCTTCTACGTGATCGAGGCCACCTACACCGACAAGGGCGGCTCCGGCGGGGCGGCCCCGCTCACCGGCCGGGCCCAGATCACCCTGCAGCCCAAGCACAAGCAGGCCGAGTTCTTCACCGACACCGGCCGGACCACGGACGGGCAGGGCACCGACACCCCGGGTGTCACCGTCGAGAGCGGCGCCGACAGCGCCGGCGGCGGCCAGGACATCGGCTTCATCGAGGACGGCGACTACTGGAGCCTCGCGCCGATCGCGCTGAACAACGTCACCGCGGTGCAGTTCCGCACGGCCTCGGCGAATTCCGGCGGCCGGATCGAGGTCCGCTGGAACGCCCCGAACGGGCCGCTGCTCGGCACCGCCACCGTACCGAGCACCGGGGCCTGGCAGACGTACACCGACGTCACCGCCAACCTCAGCAATGTGCCCACCGGCAGCGGCAAGGTCTACTTCGTCGCCCGCAACCCGTCCGGGCACACCGGGCCCGGCGCGCTGATGAACGCCAACTGGGAGATGTTCGTCGGCGCGGGCGTCGGCACGCCCGGCACCCCCGGCGGCGGCACGGGCATCAGCCTCAAGGCGCACGCCAACGGCAAGTACGTGACCGCGCCGGGCGCGGGCGCCCAGCCGCTGATCGCCGCCAGCACCACCGTCGGCACCGCCGAGAAGTTCGACGAGATCGACCTCGGCGGCGGCAACATCGCGCTGCGCGCCCACGCCAACAACCAGTACGTGACGGCCGAGAACGGCGGCGCCGCCTCGCTGATCGCCAACCGGGCGGCGCAGGGCCTGTGGGAGACGTTCGCGCTGATCCACAACTCCGACGGGAGCGTCAGCCTCAAGGCCGCGGCCAACGGCAGCTACGTGACGGCCGAGAACGCCGGCGCCCAGCCGCTGATCGCCAACCGGGCCGCCATCGGCCCCTGGGAGGAGTTCGACCTGAGCACCGCGTGAGTGCCGGCCCCCGGGCCGCACACACGGAACTGCCCCGGGCCGACGGCCCGGGGCAGTTCCATGAGGGGGTCCGCGGGAGGAGCGGACGGCGCGGTCAGGTGAAGGACGTCGGGAGGTACTGGTCGACGTTGTCCTTGGTGACCGTCGCCGAGAACAGCGTGATCGAGGTCGGCACCTCCTGCTCGACCAGGTCGCCCATGCCCTTGCTCTGGCCGATCAGCCGGGCCAGCGTGACCGCGGACGCCGACATGCTCGACGGATAGACCACGGTGGCCTTGAGCACCCCGCTGTCCGCCTTGATCTGCTGCATCGCGTGCTGCGACCCGGCGCCGCCGACCATGAAGAACTCGCTGCGCCCGGCCTGCTTGATGGCCGCCTCCACACCGATGCCCTGGTCGTCGTCGTGGTTCCAGACCGCGTCGAGCTTGGAGCGGGCCTGCAGCACATTGCTCATCACCTGCTGGCCGCTGTCCGCGGTGAAGGCGGCGGCCTGCCGGATGCTCACCGAGAAGCCCGCCTTGGCGAGCGCCTGCTTGAAGCCCAGGCTGCGCTGCTTGGTCAGGTCGAGGTTGTCGATGCCGGCGATCTCGCCGATCACCGGCTTGCTGACACCCTTCGCCTTGAGGGTCCTGATGATGTACTGGGCGGCGTTGACGCCCATGCCGTAGTTGTCGCCGCCGATCCAGGTGCGGTAGGCGAGCGAGTTGTCGAAGACCCGGTCGAGGTTGACCACCGGGATGCCCGCGTCCATCGCCTGGGTGCCGATCGCGGTCAGCGCCTTGCCGTCGAAGGGCAGGATCACCAGGACGTCGACCTTCTTGTCGATCAGCGTCTGGACCGCGCTGATCTGAGCGTTGACGTCGTTGGTGCCCTCGGCCGCCTGGAAGCTGACATCGCTGTACTGCCCCGCCTGCGCCTTGGCGTTCTTGGTGATCGCCGCGATCCAGCCGTGGTCGGCGGCGGGCGCGGAGAAGCCGACGGTGACGTGCTTGCCCGGGGTGCTGCCCGACGCGGCGGTCGTCGCCTTCACATTGGCCTTGTCCGAGTCGCCGTTGGAGTTGCTGGTGCACGCCGACAGCAGCAGACCGCTGCCCAGGGCGCCTGCGCCGAGCAGCATGTTTCTGCGCCCCATGGCCGTGGGTCCGGTCTCTTTCATACGGGTGTTCCCTTCAGAGGGGAGTGGAGGCGGGGAAAACGAGGGGTGGAGCAGCCGGTCAGGCCGGGGAGCGCCCGCCGCGGGTGCGCTGCAGCAGGACGGCGACCAGGATGATCAGCCCCTTGGCGATCTCCTGGATGTCCGTGGTCAGGTTGTTGAGCACGAAGATGTTGGTGATCGTGGTGAAGACCAGGACGCCGAGGATCGACCCGAACAGCGATCCGCGCCCGCCGGCCAGCAGGGTGCCGCCGATGATCACCGCGGCGATGGAGTCCAGCTCGTAGAGATTGCCCAGGTTGCTGGCACCGCTGGTGGTCCGGGCGGTGAGCATCACCGCGGCGACACCGCAGCACACCCCGGACAGCACGTAGAGCAGCATGGTGTGCCGCCGTACCGCGATACCGGCCAGCCGGGCGGCCTCCGGATTGCCGCCGACCGCGAAGGTGCGCCGGCCGAAGGTCGTACGGTTCAGCAGCAGCCAGCCCAGCACCACGATCCCGGCCATCAGGTACACCAGCAGCGGGACGCCGAGGAACTTGTCGGTCGCGATCCGGTTGAACGACTCCACCGTCACCACCTGCGACTGCCGGTCGGACAGCCGCTCGGCGACCCCGCGGGCCGACGCCATCATGGCCAGCGTGGTGATGAAGGCGACGATCTTCCCGTAGGCGATGAGGATGCCGTTGAGCAGTCCGACGACCGCGCCGACGACGACCGCGGTGAAGAGCATCCCGCCCAGGCCGTACGACTGGGTGGACACCGTGGTGCACCACACCGACGCCACCGCCACGATCGCGCCGACCGACAGGTCGATGCCGCCGCCGATGATGACGAACGTCTGGCCCACCGTGATGACGCCGATGACCGCCGCGCTGGTGAGGATATTGACAATATTGTTGCTGGTCAGGAAGTTGCCGGAGGTGGCGGTGCCCACCACGCCCAGCAGGACCAGGACCACCAGCAGCCCGAGGCTGTGCACCTGGTGCAGCGGGAACAGTCGGCGCAGCCGGTCCGCGGCGGCCGGCCGGCCCCCCGGATCGGGCCCCTCCTTCAACGGGGCCGGCTTGGTGGCGACATCGGCGCCGGACCCGGCCTGCGCGGGCAGCCCGGGGGCGCCCTGCGCGGGTCTCGGCGTGGTCTGGTCGCTCATGGGCGGCTCTCTTCCATCACGAGGTCGAGTACGTGGGATTCCTTCAGCGAGGCGGCGGCGGCCTCATGGACGATCCGGCCCTCGCGCAGCACCAGGGCGCGGTCGGCGAGGCCGAGGACTTCGGGGACCTCGCTGGACACGAACAGCACCGCGACACCGGAGTCGGCCAGCTCCCGTACCAGCGCGTACAGCTCGGAGCGCGCGCCGACGTCCACCCCCCGGGTGGGCTCGTCGAGCAGCAGCACCCGGCAGCCGCGCAGCAGCCAGCGGGCGAGTACCGCCTTCTGCTGGTTGCCGCCGGACAGCGTGCGGACCGCGCGCTGCGGGTCGGCCGGGCGCAGGTCGAGCGCGGCCACCCGCTCGGTCGCCGCGGCGGCCTCCCGGCGGCGGTCCAGCCAGCCGAAGCGCGCGAACCGGCCGAGCGAGGAGATGCTGACGTTGCGCACGACGCTGTCCTGGAGGAAGAGGGCCTGGCTCTTGCGCTCCTCGGGCGCGAGACCGACACCGGCCCGCACCGCGGCGGTCACCCGGCCCGGCGGCAGCGCCCGCCCGTCGACCAGGACGGCGCCGGACGCCGGGCGCGTCGCACCGTAGACGGCGTGCAGGATCTCCGAGCGCCCGGAGCCGACCAGGCCCACCAGGCCGACGATCTCCCCGGCGCGGACGGTGAAGCTCACGTCCTCGAAGCTGCCGGGCAGCGTCAGGTTCTCCACCCGCAGCACCTCGTCGCGTGCCCGCTCGGCGCGCTGTCCGCGCTGCGGGAAGTCGTACGCGGTCTCGCGGCCGGTCATCAGCGCGACGAGCTGGGCGGTGGGGGTGTGGGCCGGCAGGCCGCCGGCGACGGTACGGCCGTCCTTGAGCACCGTCACCCGGTTGCCGATGGCCCGGATCTCGGCCATCCGGTGCGAGATGTAGAGGACCGCGACCCCGGCCGCGGTCAGCTCGCCGATGACCCGGAAGAGATTGCCGACCTCGTCCTGGGTGAGGACCGCGGAGGGCTCGTCCATCACGATCAGCCGGGTGTCGTGCGACAGCGCCCTGGCCATGCTGACGATCTGCTGCTGGGCGGGGGACAGGCTGCCGACCTCGGTGCCCGGTGCGATCTCCGGGTGCCCGAGCGAGCGCAGCAGCTCACGGGCGGCGGCCGCGGTCTCGCCGCGCCGGGTCAGGCCGAAGCGGGCGCGCTCGTGCCCGAGGAAGATGTTGTCGGCCACCGACAGGCCGTCCACCAGGTCCAGCTCCTGGTAGATGGTGGAGATCCCGTGCCGCATCGCCGCCGTCGGGCTGGGCAGCACCACCGGTTCGCCGTCCCAGGCGAGATCGCCGCCGTCCGGCTGGTGGGCGCCGGCCAGCACCTTGATCAGGGTCGATTTGCCGGCGCCGTTCTGGCCCAGCAGACAGTGCACCTCTCCTGCTTCGACCTCCAGATCGACGCCGTCCAGTGCCTTGGCACCGGGAAACACCTTGCTAATTCCCCGCATTCGAAGCAGAGGAGAACTCACATTGCCACCTAGGGAGGGGGGAACTGTGGGTGCCGATAGAGACACAAAGCGTTCGTTCGTCAGTTCAGCGAACAAACTAATCAGGACAGGGAGGGAGGGCAAGAGCGAGGACGGAACCAGTTGGGAAACCTGACGGCAGCTCACCGGCGCTCTGCGCGCCCGAATCCGACCCGAATCGACGGGGCGTCAGCCCGCGGGACGGACCGCACGCGCGAAAAGGCGGCCCGGACCCTCCGGACCGCCCACCCCCGCTCGGCACCGCGACAGTTCAGGACACGGCCTCCGCCGCGACCGGGCCGCCGCCCAGCGCATTGCGCCGGGACGGCATCGTGAGCGTCGTCATCCGGCGCCGGCCGGCCACGCGCTCGTACGCGTACACCGCGTGGATGCCCGCCCGCAGGGCCGCGGACTTCGGCGCAGGCCAGTGCAGCAGGCGGCCCATGTGCGCCATCACCGCG
The DNA here is from genome assembly GCF_036227245.1 of Streptomyces sp. NBC_01477. Taxonomy (GTDB): domain Bacteria; phylum Actinomycetota; class Actinomycetes; order Streptomycetales; family Streptomycetaceae; genus Actinacidiphila. Next base: position 583,677 of record NZ_CP109445.1, on the reverse strand, counting down.
AGGCTGACCTCGCGGTACACGCGGATCTCCGCCCTCGCGCACTCGTGCAGCGTGCGCCGGATCAGCTGCCCGTGCCCGGCCCGCGCGAGCAGCAGCAGCTCCTCGTGGCAGTACGCCAGATGGTTGTCCTCGTCGCGGGCGATCTGCCGGATCGCCCGGCCGATCTCGGGGTGGTCGCCGAACAGCCTCAGCAGCATCGCCATCTGCTCGGAGGCCCGCTGCTCGGTCACCCGGCTGTGCGAGAGATACGTGACGATGTCGTGCTCGCTGAGCGGCTGCTCGGCCCGCAGCCGGGAGTGGGCCAGCCCGATACCGGCCCGCTCCAGCAGCATCGTGTAGTCCGTGTCGGCGGGGACGGGCACCGGTTCGAGGGCACGGCCGTGCAGCAGGCCGTTGAAGATCCGCCCGTGCTTGTCCTCGTCCGCGCCGTGCCGGGCGATCTTGGGCGCCAGCGCGGCCAGGCCGGGGGGCACCAGGGCCGCGATTCTGCCGTTCTCCCAGCCGCCTTGCGTCTCACCGCTCGCGGCGATGGAGCAGAAGAGCCGGAAGGACTCGTCATTGTCGAGGATCTCCGTGAACAGGCCGCGCGCCGACAGCACCACGCCTCTCCTCTCGCCGCCCACCGGGTGTCACGACGAGTCAAGGGCGGTGCGGTGGACCCCGCAACCGGGCGGCCCCGCGGCTCCGCCGTACGGAGTAGGCCCCCGCCGCGCCCGGGCCGCCGGTCCCGGCGGAGGCCGGGGGCCGGTCGGAGGTCCCGGCCGAGCGCGAAGCGGGCCGCCGCGCCGCCGCGAGCCGGATCAGTCCAGGCCGCGGGCCTGCCGGAAGCGGTTCCTGCCGTCGGACAGCTCCACGACGGGCGCCGGATAGCCGTTGCGGTCCTTTTCCGGAAGCTTCCAGGGCTCGTGCACCGCGGACCCGTCCACCGAGGCCAGCTCGGGGACCCAGCGCCGGACGTAGTCGCCGGCCGGGTCGTGGCGGCGCGCCTGGAGCAGCGGGTTGAGCACCCGGTTCGGACGCGTGTCGGTGCCGGTGCCGGCCACCCACTGCCAGTTCAGCTGGTTGTTGGCGATGTCGCCGTCCACCAGCAGGTCGAGGAAGTGCCGGGCGCCCACCCGCCAGTCGACGTACAGCGTCTTGGTCAGGAAGCTCGCCACCAGCAGCCGCCCCCGGTTGTGCATCCAGCCCTCGGACCGCAACTGGCGCATGGCCGCGTCGACCACCGGGTAGCCGGTACGGCCCTCCCGCCACGCCTCGGCGTCGGCCTCCGCCTCCGTGCCGGTGCGCCAGCGGTCGTGCCGGCCGCGGTAGTCCGCCGCCGACACCTCGGGCCTCGCGGCCAGCAACTGGCGGTTGAAGTCCCGCCAGCACAGCTGCCGTACGAAGGCGTCCGCGCCGGGACCGCCCACCGCCCGCGCGCGGTGCACCGTCTCGACGGCGGACAGCGTCCCGAAGTGCAGATGCGCCGACAGCCGGGAGGTCGCGTCGCCCGCCAGGTCGTCCTGCGAGGTGTCGTACGCCGCCAGGCCCTCGCGCAGCCATGTCGAGAGCCGGCGCCGCGCCGCGCCCTCACCGCCCGCGCCGGAGGTGCCGGGCGGCAGGCCGGCCGACCGCACCGAGTCCGGCACCCGCACGGTCCGCGGCGCCGGCAGGGCCTCCCGCAGCTTCTCCGCCGACCAGCGCCGGAAGTACGGGGTGAACACCGCGAAGTGGTCGGAGCCCTGCGGGGCGAGCGCGCCCGGCGGCACCGCCGTCACGACCGTGTCGTGGACGTGCAGCCGCCGCCCCGCGCTGCCGAGCGCGGTACGCAGCCGGTCCTCGCGGCGCTGCCCGAAACCGCTGTCGGCCGCCGCCACATGCACCTCGGCCGCGTCGCACTCCGCCGCCACCGCGCACACCTCCGCGGCCGGATCGCCGGTCCGCACCACCAGCCGGCCACCCCGCTCGCGCAGCCCGGCGTCGAGATCGGCCAGGCAGTCGGCGAGGAAGGCCCGCCGGTGGGGCGCCGCGAAGCCGGCCCGCGCCACCGCCGGGTCCTGCACGAACAGCGGCACCACCTCGTCGGCCGCGGCGAGCGCGGCCCGCAGCGGCGGATGGTCGTGCAGCCGCAGGTCGCCGGTGAACAGCACGACGGCCCGCTTCACGCGCCGCCCCCGGGGATCCCCCGCGCCGCCACCGGCCGCACACGCCGTACGTCGCCGTGGTGCCGCCCTTCGCCGTACGCCGTCATGCCGCACCCTCCTTCGCCGTCCGTGCCGCGGCGCGGGCGATGTTGCGGGCCATGCCGCCGAAGACCGCCGCGTGGAAGGGCGAGATCGCCCACCAGTAGGCGTGGCCCAGCAGCCCGCGCGGGTGGAAGAGGGCCCGCTGCCGGTAGCGGGTGCGCCCGGCCTCGTCGCGGTCCGCGCACATCTCCAGCCAGGCCAGGCCCGGCAGCCGCATCTCGGCGCGCAGCCGCAGCAGGTGGCCGCGTTCGATCTCCTCGACCCGCCAGAAGTCCAGCGAGTCGCCGACCCGCAGCCGCGCCGCGTCACGGCGGCCCCTGCGCAGCCCCACCCCGCCGACCAGCCGGTCGAGCAGCCCCCGTACCGCCCAGGCGAGCGGGAAGGAGTACCAGCCGTGCTCGCCGCCGATGCCCTCGATCACCCGCCACAGGTCGGCGGTGCTCGCGTCGACCGCCGCCTCCCGCCGGTCGGTGTAGAGGCTGCCGCCCGCCCAGTCGGGGTCGGTGGGCAGCGGGTCGCTGGGGGCGCCGGGCACCGCGGCCGACGACCAGCGGGTGGTGACCTGGGCGTCCTGCACCCGGCGCAGCGCCAGCGTCAGCGCGGCGTCCACCCCGAGCGGGCCGCCCGGCGGATCGGGGATGTAGTCGGCGATGTCGTGCTCGTCGCAGACGACCTCGTGCCGCAGCGACTCCGCCAGCGGTTTGGCCACCCCCGCGGGCACCGGTGTGACCAGCCCGATCCAGTGGCTGGACAGCCGCGGGGTCAGCACCGGCACGGGCACGATCAGCCGCCGGGGCAGGCCGGCCACCACCGCGTAACGGCGCATCAGCTCCCGGTAGGTGACGATGTCGGGGCCGCCGATGTCGAAGGTCCGGCTGACGTCGGACGGCATGCGGGCGCTGCCGACCAGCCAGCGCAGCACGTCCCGTACCGCGACCGGCTGGATCCTGGTGCTCACCCAGCTCGGTGTGACCATCACCGGCAGCCGCTCGGTGAGGTAGCGCAGCATCTCGAACGACGCGGAGCCGGAACCGATGATGACCGCGGCCCGCAGCACCGTGGCCGGCACCCCCGACGCCAGCAGGATGCGGCCCACCTCGGCCCGCGAGCGCAGATGCGGCGACAGGTCCCGCGCGGCCACCCCGTGCGGGGTGAGGCCGCCGAGGTAGACGATCCGGCCCACCCCGGCCGCCCGCGCCTGCTCGGCGAAGAGCCGGGCCGCGCCGCGGTCGGTCCGCTCGAAGTCCTTGCCAGAGCCGAGCGCGTGCACCAGGTAGTAGGCGACGTCGATGCCGCGCAGCGCGTCCCGTACCGACGCCTCGTCCGTCACGTCGCCCGCCACCACCTCGGCCTCGCCGACCCAGGGGTGGTCGCGCAGCTTGACCGGGGTGCGGGCCATGCAGCGCACCTCGTGCCCGGCGTCCAGCAGCTCCTGCACAAGACGCCCGCCGATATAGCCGGTCGCGCCGGTGACCAGGCAGCGCAGCCGCGCCCCGTCGGGACGGTCCTGCGACGCTGCTTGCTGCGCGCGGCTGATCACGTCGGCACCTCTGCGCTTGCTCGGCCGGGCTGGCCGGCCTGCGGGCCGCACCGGTCACTGACGGGCTGTCACCGCCCAGCAGACCATGGCCGCCCCGCCCGTGGTGGCCGCCCCGGTGCACAGTCACCCGAAGCGCCCAACGTCCGCCGCCCGGCCGGGGTCCCCGGCGGCCCCGCAAGCGCGGGCGGGCGGGTGCCGGTGGCCGCCCGCCCCCCGCCGGTCAGACCTCCAGGCTGTTCTCCACGGACTTGAGCTGGTGGCGGGCCATCGCCAGGTTGGCGCGGCTGCGGTCGAGCGCCAGGTAGAGGAAGAGCCCGGACTTTCCGTGGCCGCGCAGTAACCGGATCAGGTGGTACTGCGTGCCCAGGGTGATGAGGATGTCCTCGATCTCGTCCTTGAGCCCGAGCATCTCCATCGTGCGGGCCTTGGCGCGTACGACGTCGGTGTTGCCCGCGGCGGCCACGGACAGGTCGAGGTCCTTGCCGCCGCCGAGGGTGCCCAGCGCCATTCCGCTGGTGTAGTCGACGAGCGCCACGCCGATGACGCCCTCGATGGAGGTCATCGCGTCCTTGAGCGCGGTTTCGGTGTTGGCCATGATCTTCGTGCTTCCCTTCGACGGTGTGCGAGGTACGTGCTGTGCGGTCCGGGTTCTCCGGGAGTCCCCGGGGTCCTGCGGGCGGGTCCTGGCCCGGCCGGCGCGCGGTCCGGGCGGCCGGCCGGTCATGACGTGCCGCCGCCCTCCGGCCCGCCCGGGGCGTGGTGGAGCAGGTCCGCCACCTCGGCGCAGCTGCGGCGGGCCTCCAGGTGCAGCCGGCCGACGTTGGTGCGCGGCTCCGCGAGCACCGCGAGTACCGCGTCACGGCCGGCCGCGTAGAGCGCGATGCACCCGGTGTCGCTGCGGATCAGCAGCTCGCGGAAGGACCGCTGCCCCGCGGTCTCGGTGAGCCGCAGCCCCACCCCGAGGGCGGCGGCGGTCAGCGCCGCGAAGCCCTCGGCCGGCAGTCCCGGGGCGTCCTCGGCCAGCACCAGGCCGTCGGCGGTTGCCGCGAGCGCCCCGGTCACCTCCGGCAGCCGCGCCCGCAGACCCGCCAACTCGGTACGTATCGCGGCTTCGTGCACCATCGACCTCTTCCTCCGCTCGGCCCGCGGGGCGCGCCGGTGCAGCGCCCGCATCACAACCGCTCCAGCGCGACCCGCAGCCTGCGCAGCAGCGCCACGTCCGGGTCGTCGCCGATGTTCTGGAACCAGGCGGGCGCCCTGGCACTGGTCCGCGTACCGCCGTCCGGGGTCTCGACCAGCCCGAGTGCGGCCAGCCGGCGTACGTCGACCAGCACGTGGAAGGCCGGCCGGCCCAGCAGCGCGGCGATCGCCGGCGGGGTGCGGGCGCCGTCCGCGAGGCGGAGGACGGCGGCCCGCCGGCGCGGCAGGTACGGCAGCCGCGCGGCCGGGCGCAGGGCGGCCCGGGCCGGGGTCACCGGCGCGGCGTCCAGGGGCGGGTGCGGCCACAGCGATTCGAGCAGCAGCCGGCGCCGCAGGATCTCGCGTTCCACCGCGGCCACCGGTACACCGCCCAGCGACCCGAACCAGTGCCGGACGCCGTGCCGGAAGCGGGTCGGGCCGGCGGCGGGCGACAGGACGAAGTAGGCCGCGTCGTACAGCGCGCCGAGCCGGCTGATCTCCAACTCGCCCGCCGCCAGCCTGCGGTGCTCGATCAGCCAGCGGCCCGTCGCGCACTCGGCGCCCGCCGCCTCCACCGCCTCCTGCCAGGCCTCGGGCGACAGCCGGCCGCCCGCTGTCAGCAGCACCTCGATACCGGGCGCCGCCGGGCTCTCGGCGTGCGCCACCGCACCGTCCTCCAGGTAGAGCGCGCCGGTGTCCCGTAGCAGCACTCCGGTGGCGCGCTCTTCCGCGAGCCGCGACAGCATGGGGGAGTGGCCGGCCGGCGCGCTCATAACAGGACCAGCCCGTCCGCGAGTTCGCGCAGGCCGCGCAGCGCGAGTGCGAGGTTCGCCTGCTCCCGGTCCAGCCACAGGTAGAGGAACACCCCGCCCTCGTACGGGGCTTCGACGAACCGCAGCAGGTGGTAGCCGGTACCGGTGACCACCACCGCCTCCTCGGCCGCGGGGCCGCTGCCCTCGTGGCACGCCGTGAAGACCGGGTGCTCGGCGGTGGCCCTGGCGTAGGCGGCGGTCTCGGCGGCCACCGTCTCGTGGTCGAAGCCGCCGGGCGCCTCGCCGATCACCCCGAGCGCCAGCCCGCTGACCCATTCCGCCAGGGCCGCGCCGCGCGCCCCGGGCAGCGCCATCGCCCGCAGCAGGCACTCGTCGATGCCGGACACACGGCTCCCTTCGTTCCCCGCGGCGCGCAACCGCCATTCGGGTGGTGACGAGGAAGTTACTTTCCGTGCGGCCTGTTTCGGAGAGTTCCGGCATTTTCCTGCGGTACATGCGGGCCGCTGGCCTAAGATGCCCGCCACGCGGCGCCCCGCCCCGGTCAGTGGGCCGACACGGTCCTGACGCCCAGGTCGAACAGTCCGTCGAGGACCAGGTCGACGCCGACCGCCGCCAGCAGCAGCCCGAGGAGGCGGGCGACCAGTTCCACGACCGCGTTGTGGGTCTTCTGCAGCAGCCCGCCGAGCAGCAGCACGCAGGCCAGGTCCACCGCGATGACCGTGAGGAACGCCGCGACGACCGTGCCCCGCCACCCCCAGTCGTCGCGTTCCGCGGCCTCGATCAGCACCGCCGTCAGGGCCAGCGGACTGACCACGTACGGCACCAGCAACTCCCGCAGCCCGCTGATGACATCGGGCCCGTCCTCGCCCGCGTCCTCCGCCCCGAGATGCAGGCCGAGCACCAGGCCGACCGCGTAGAGGAAGAAGATGATCCCGCCGGCCATCTCCAGTGCGGGGGTCGAGATGTGGAACAGCTTCAGCAGCCATGGCGAGGTGAAGCCGGCCGCCGTTCCGATGACCACCGCGCCGGCCGACGACACCAGCGCCATGGTGCGCACGTCCTTGCTCGGATGGTTCTGCGCCAGGCCGGCGAAGGCGAGCAGCACCTTGGGCGGGCCGATCACGGAGAAGAACGTGATGAGCGCGGCGGAGTACGTCAGGGTGATCATAACGGGCATGATGCGCAGTTCGGGGCCGCGGTCCGGGTATTGACGCCGCTGCGGCCTGTGCTTTTCGGCATCCGGCAGTATCGTTGCCCAGGGCAAGCAAGGATCCGGAGAAAGAGTCCCCATGACCGCCCAAGCAGACGCAGTGCAGGCCGGCACCGCCGCACCACCGACGGGTTACACACACCGGCAGATCATGATCATCCTGTCCGGCCTGCTGCTGGGGATGTTCCTCGCCGCGTTGGACCAGACGGTGGTCTCCACCGCCATCTACAAGATCGGCGAGAGCCTCAACGGCCTGACCGCACAGGCCTGGGTGACCACGGCGTTCCTGATCACCTCGACCATCGCCACCCCGCTGTACGGCAAACTGTCCGACCAGTACGGCCGCAAGCCGTTCTTCCTTTTCGCGATCTCGGTCTTCATCGTCGGGTCCGCGCTGTGCATGCTTTCGACCTCGATGTACATGCTGGCCGGCTTCCGCGCCTTCCAGGGCATAGGCGCCGGCGGCCTGTTCTCGCTGGCCTTCGCGATCATCGGCGACATCATCCCGCCCCGCGAACGCGCGAAGTACCAGGGCTACTTCATGGCCGTCTTCGGCACCTCCAGTGTGCTCGGGCCGGTGATCGGCGGGGCGCTGGCCGGCCAGGACTCGCTGCTCGGCATCGACGGCTGGCGGTGGATCTTCCTGGTCAACGTGCCGATCGGGATCGTCGCGCTGATCGTGGTGGCCAAGGTGCTGCACATCAAGCAGGAGCGGCGGCCCCACCGGGTCGACTCCCTCGGCGCGGTCGCGCTGATCGTCGCCCTGGTGCCGCTGCTGATCGTCGCCGAGCAGGGCCGCGAATGGGGCTGGGGCAGCGGCACCGCGCTGACCTGCTACATCGTCGGCGCGGTCGGCATCGTCTGCTTCCTGGCCGCCGAACGCCGGGCCGGTGACGAGGCGCTGCTGCCGCTGCGGCTGTTCCGCAACGGCGTCTTCGCGCTGGGCTCGGCCCAGTCCGCGATCATCGGCATCGGGATGTTCGGCGGCATCACCCTGATCCCGCTCTACCTCCAGCTGGTCAAGGGCAATTCGCCCACCAGGGCCGGCCTGCTGACCCTCCCGCTGGTGCTCGGCATCATGGCGCTGTCCATGGTCTCGGGCCAGATCACCTCGCGCACCGGCCGCTACAAGATCTTCCCGATCATCGGCTGTGTGCTGCTGGTCGCCGGCATGCTGATGTTCTGGCAGATGGACGCCGACAGCAGCCTGCCCTACGTCGACATCGCGATGTTCGTGGTCGGCGCCGGACTCGGGCTGAACTTCCAGACCATCGTGCTGGCCATGCAGAACGCCGTACCGCCCCGGGACATCGGCGTGGCCACCTCCTCGACCACCTTCTTCCGGCAGATGGGCGGCACCCTCGGCGTCGCCGTCTTCCTGTCCATCGTCTACTCGGTGGTCGGCGGCCGGATCAGCTCGGCCTACGCCGACGCCCGCGGCAGCGCCGCCTTCGACAAGGCCGCCGCCGCGCACCCCGACCAGCTCAAGATGCTGACCTCGGCGTCCTCCGGGGGGACCGGAAGCCTCAACGACACGTCGTTCCTCAAGCACGTCGACCCGGCGCTCGGCCACCCCTTCAAGGTCGGCTTCACCGGAGCCATCAACGTGGCCTTCCTGGTCGGCGCGGGCGTCCTGGTGATCGCGCTGGTGCTGTCCACCCTGCTCAAGGAGGTGCCGCTGCGGACCACGGCGGCGGCCTTCGCCGACCAGGACGAGGCGCGGCCCGGTGCGGACAGGGCGGTGGGCGCCGCCGGCGACGGGTCGCCCGACGGCTCGGCGGCGTAGCAGCCCGGCACGGCAGAGCCGTGGTCTTCGAAGAACGGGCCGCCGCCCCGCGGGCCGGCAGCCGGGTCCTCGTGGTCGGCGTGGACGACTCCGACTGCTCATGGCGGGCCGCCGCCTACGCCGTCGGTCTCGCCCGCCGGCAGAACGCCCTGTTGGTACTGGTCCACGTGCTGCCGGTGCACGCGAGCGCGATGCTCGCCGGGGCGGCCTGGATGCTCAACGCCGACGACCTGGCGGTCGCCGAGCAACTGCGGCACCGGGTGGCGACCGGGCTGGCCGGCACGCTCGACCTGCCGCCCCCGCGCTGGGAATTCCACATCCTGCGCGCCGCCGACGTGGCGACCGGGCTCAGCGGGACCGCCGACGAGCTGCGGGCGGACACGGTGGTCATCGGCGCGTCCAGGGGCCTGCGGCACCGGCTGTTCGGCTCGCCCGGGGTGCGGCTGGTCAAGACCGGGCGGTGGCCGGTGATCGTGGTGCCGTGACCGGGACGGCTGTCGCTTCCGGTGACAGGTGGGGCCAAGGTTGCTTCAATGCGGGTGGCGCCGTCACGGCGGCGCCACCCCGCTGTCGCCGACCGCTTGGAGCGTCCGCCGTGCAGATATCCCGTCGCGCCCTGCTGTCGATGGCCCCGGCCGGGACCCTGCTGGCCCTGGCCGGCCGGGTACGCGCCACTGCCGCGGACGCGGGCGCCGCGGCCGTAGCGTCCGCCGCCACCGACCAGGCCGCGCTGCTCGGCAACGTCACCGCCGTCTTCTGCGGCACGGCCGAGTCCAACGCCCGCCCCGAGGTCGCCGCAAAGCTCGCCGCGCTCCAGTCCACCGCCGCCGCCAGGATCGCCGCCATGGACACCGCCGGCCCAGGCGAGCTCTTCCACGGCGTCGGCCTCGGCACCAGCGACCCGCACCTGAGCACGTCCTTCCAGTACCTCTACGAGATCGCGCTCGCCACCCGCGCCCCCGGCTCCGCCCTCCTCGGCGACACCGCCGTGCAGCAACGCGTCATCGACGGCCTGACCCGGCTCTACGACGGCTACTACGGCGACCAGTCGGCCGGCTACTACGGCAACTGGTTCACCTGGGAGATCGGCATCTCCGGCTACGTCAGCCGCACCCTGGTCCTGCTCGCCGACCGCCTCGCAAAGGCCGCGCCCGCCCTCACCGCCACCTACGTCGCCGCGATGGACGCGTATCTGCGCAACGGCAAGGACGGCGACGTCGACCTCGACTCGCGCTTCCACACCGGCGCGAACCTCGCCGACATCACCACCAACCGCGTCCTCCAGGGCGCCGCGCTCGGCGACCCCGCCCGCGTCACCAAGGCCGTCGCCGACCAGCTCACCGTCTACGCGACCGTCGACCCCTACGCGCTCCGGCACGGCGTCACCGACGGCTTCTACGCCGACGGCTCCTTCCTCCAGCACGCCTCGGTCGCCTACACCGGCTCGTACGGCACCGGACTGCTCACCCGGGTGGTGCAGACCGTGAAGATCCTCGACGGCACGAGCTACGCGCCCGGCGACGGCGACCTGGCCGGCGTCGTCACCGGCTGGGTCGCCGACAGCTTCGCCCCGCTGATCGTCGAGGGCTGGATGGCGGAGATCGTCAAGGGCCGCTCCGTCTCCAGGACCGGCACCGGATACGCCGACGTGGCCGCCGTCGTCGAGGCGGTCGTCGACCTGTCCGGCTACGCCCCGGGGGACAGCGCCACCGCACTGGCCGGCTACGCCAAACACCTGCGGCAGGTGACGAAGGCCGCGCCCGACCCGGCCGGCTTCGTCTCCCCGGTCAGCGTCGCCCGCTACGCCGACATCCTCGCCGACCCGGCGATCCGGGCCCGCGACATCAACCCCGCGGCCCTGCACAGCGCCTACCCCGCCATGGACCGCAGCGTCCACCGCCGCCCCGGCTACACCTTCGCCCTGGCCCGCAGCTCCACCCGGATCAGCGGCTACGAGTACATGAGCGGCGAGAACCTGACGCCGTGGTTCCAGGGCGCGGGCGCCCACTACCTCTACCTCGCGGGCCAGGACCAGACCCGGGCCTTCGGCGTCGACTACTTCACCGCCGTGCCGCCCGACCGGCTGGCCGGCGTCACGGCACCCGTCGAGACCCGGCTGACCGTCCCCGAGCTGTACGGCACACAGTGGTACGACAACCCGGCCGCCGGCTTCACCTCGTCCTCCGAGTCGCAGAACACCTACGTCTACTTCCCCCGCGGCACCAACACCCACTCCGGCGGCGCCGTCCTCGGCGCGTACGGGGCCGCCGCGATGGTGCTGGCCCCCGACGCGGCCTACGCCGCCAAGCAGGCAGGACAGCTCCCCGAGGACTTCGTCGCCTACCGCAGCGCCGACGCCACCAGGTCGTGGTTCATGCTCGACGACGAGATCGTGGTGCTCGCCGCCGGGGTCGGCGACTCCGCGGGGCGGGCCGTCACCACCACGGCCGACGCCAGGATCGCCGGCCCCGCCGCCCCGGTCGCCCTCACCGGCGAAGTACGCGGCGGCGCCCCCTGGTCCGGCACCGGCACCGCCCCGCTGGCCTGGCTGCGGTACGCCGACGCCGACCAGGGCACCGCCGTCGGCTACGTCCTGCTCGACCCGTACCAGCCGCAGCCGACCGTCGCGCTCGACACCGTCACCCGCAGCCGCCGCGCGGTCCGCCTCACCAACCCCGACACGCCCGTCACCAAGCAGGTCTTCACCCTGACCTTCCACCAGGAACCCGGCGCCCCGCACACCGCGCTCGCCTACGCCCTCGTCCCCGGCGCGACGGAACGCCAACTGCGGGCGTACGCCCACGGCCCGCTCTCCGTCCTCGCCAACACCACCGCGGTCCAGGCGGTCACCCACCGCGGCCTCGGCCTGCTCGCCGTCAACACCTTCACCCCCGGCCCCCACCGCGTCGGCCGCCTCACCATCGACGGCCCCGCCTCCGTCCTGCTCCGTGAAGCCCCCGACGGCACGGTGGCGCTGGCGCTGGCCGACCCGACGACCACCCGCCCGACCCTCTCCCTCCACCTCGACGGCCGCCCCCTCCACCCCACGGCCCCGACCCCGGGCCTCCACATCCGCCCCACCCGCTCCGGCACGACCATCCAGGCCACCACCACCCACCTCTACGGCCACACCCTCCACACCACCCTCCACTGACCCCGAGGGCCGCGGGCAACGCCCGGCTCAGCCTGGTGCAGCGGCAGCCGAACGCCGTCGGCAGGTGGCACCCCCTGAGGGCCGCGGGGAACTGCGCGCCGAGCCCCCACGCGGCAGCAGTCGAACGCCGACCGCAGGTGGCACCCCCCGAGGGCCGCGGGGAACTGCGCGCCGAGCCCCCACGCGGCGTCAGGCGACGCGCCGTCGGCAGGTGGCATCCCCCGAGGGGCGCGGGGAACCGCGCGCCCAGCCACGGTGCAGCGGCGCCGTGAACGCGGCAGGAAGTGCCACCCCCTCAGGGCCGCGAGCCCCACCCCGGCACCAGCCGCAAGCCCACCGCAGGTGCAACCCAGCACCGAGAGGGACCCGCGGAACCACCCCGCGCCAACAAGCGTCACCCCCACCGGAGGTGATTGGCATGAGCGGCCCCGACTTCCTCGCCGCATACGCGGCAGCATTCCTCCTCGCCGGTCTCGGCAGCGCACTTCTGCGGGCGACGTACCGGAAGAGGCACGACACCGCGCCCGGCGCGGGCGACGAGCCGGTCGACGTCTACACACTCGCCGTCGTCGGCGGCGGTTCCGCGCGGGTCGTGGACACCGCCGTACAAGCATTGGTCGAGGACGGCCTGCTGCGGGCCGGCCGGGACCACCAGATCACGCCCTGCGGGGTGGCCACGGCCGACGACCCGGTCCGGCAGGCCGTGCTGACCTGCTTCGACCGCACCAAGACCGCCGATCTGCCGACGCTGCGGGCCGACGCGGGCGACAGCGAACCGGTGCGGCGGATCGCCCGGAACGCCATCGACCGCGGCCTGTTGCTGGCCCCCGGCCGGCAAGCCGGGTCGATGGTGGCGCTGCTGCCGCTCGCCGCCGTCTTCTGCGTGGGTGTGGCGCGGCTCGTCCACGGCATCGACCACGGACGCCCGGTCGGCCTGCTGATACTTGAGCTGGTGATCAGCGCCGTCGTCATAGGGGTGACCGCCGCCGCCACCCCGCGCCGCACCCCCGCCGGGGACCGGCTGCTGGCCCGCGCCCGCCAGGGCGGCGCCCCGTCCGGCGCTGACTCGCTGGCCCCCGCGGCGGTACTGGGCGTCGCGCTGCTCGGGGCCGCGGGCATCACGGACACCGACCTGCGCCTCGCGCTCTACGGCGGCATGTCCAGCTCGTCGGACAGCTCCGGCGGAGGCGCCGGCTGCGGCGGGGGTGGCGGCTGCGGAGGAGGCGGCTGCGGAGGAGGGTGCGGCGGATGACGGCCACCGCCCCCGACCTCGAGTACGGCATCGGCTGGCGCCCGGCGATCGACCTGACCGTCGAGCGGCTGCCCGGCGTGGACTTCGTCGAGGCCATCGCGGAGAACCTCGACCCGCGGCGGCTGTTCACCTCACTGCGGCTGCTGCGGGACCGCGGCACACCCGTGGTGCCGCACGGCGTCTCGCTGTCGCTGGGCGGCGCCGAGCGCCCTGACCCCGCGCGGCTGGCCCATCTCGCCGCCTGCGCAACGGCGTTGGGCTCCCCGCTGGTCAGCGAGCACATCGCCTTCACCCGGGCGGGCGACTGGAACGCCGGGCACCTGCTGCCGGTGCCCAGGACCAGGGACACGGTCACCGTCGTCAGCGAGAACGTCAGGATCGCCCAGGACCACCTGCCCGTCCCGCTGGCCCTGGAGAACATCGCCCCCCTCCTGGCCTGGCCCGGTGAGGAACTGACCGAGGGGCAGTTCCTCGCCGAGATCGCCGACCGCACGGGCGCCCTGCTGCTGGTCGACGTCGCCAACCTGCACACCGCGCACATCAACCTCGGCATCGACCCGCGCCAGGTCCTCGACGAAATCCCGCTGGAACGGCTCGGATACGTCCACGTGGCGGGCGGCGTCGAACGCGACGGCGTCTGGCACGACACCCATACCCACCCGGTGGCCGAGCCGGTTCTCGACCTGCTCACCGAGCTGGCGGGCAGGGCCCGGCTGCCGGGCGTGCTGCTCGAACGCGACGGGGCGTATCCGACCGACGCCGGGCTCGCCGACGAACTTGCCGCGATACGCGGCGCCGTCGCCAAGGGACGGGCGGCGCATGACCGCCGCTGAGCGGGCCGCGCTCGGCGCGGCGCAGGAGCGGCTGCTCGCCGCGCTCGTCGGAGGCGCCGAGCCGCCGCCGGGCTTCGACCCCGAACGCCTCCGCGTCCAGGCCGAGGCGCTGGCGGCCAAGCGCGCCCACACCACGCACTCCGCGCGCCCCTCCCTCCTGCGCCGCCTCACCGGCCGGCGCCGCTGAGGGGCGCCGCACACCGCGGCCCGCCGCCAGGTCAGGGCCGTGCGCGGGGGACCCGCACGCCTGGCGCCGACGGAGCGCGCCCGCGACGTCCGCACCTGTCAGGAGAACGTACGGCTCAGGTGCCGGGCCAGCGCCTCCGGCGCCGGGGGGTGGAGACGGGCGGAGACGTGGCCGTCGGGGCGGATCACGACGGCCTCCGGCGACCGCGCCGCGTACCGGTGGCGGAAACCGTTGTCACGGTCGTGGACGCGCGGCACGCCGAGCCCGTCGCCGGGCGCGTCGGGCGCGAGGACGGCGAAGACGTTCAGGCGCCCGTGCGCGGCCGTCCGCGCCGCCGTCGCGCAGGCCCGCAGCTCCTCGGCCGCCGCACCCGCGTCGGCGTACAGCAGCAGCGTGTGGTGCGGGCTGCGCAGCAGGTCGAACAGCCGTACCGGGTACGCGGCGATGTCCCCGGTGAGCCCCCGGCAGTCCGGCGCGCGGTCGCCCGGCAGCGGCTCGGGGCAGCCGGGATCGGCGTCGACCAGCGGGCTGTCGCGGTAGCCGACCAGGAGCTGTGCCTCGCGCAGGACCTCCGCCTCGGTGCCCTCCGCGGCGTGCCGTCCCGTCCGCCAGACGGCGTCCGCGCCGACCGGGTGCCGCTCGGCGTGGTAGCTGTCGAGCAGGCCGTCCGCGGCGACGCCCTGGGTGGCGAGCGCCAGCTTCCAGGCGAGGTTGTAGGCGTCCTGCACACCGGTGTTCATGCCCTGAGCGCCGGTCGGCGGGTGGATGTGCGCGGCGTCGCCCGCCAGGAAGACCCGGCCGGCGGCGTAGCGGTCCACCAGCCGGTGGCCGATCCGGACGACGGACGACCAGCGCAGCGCCCGCGCGGTGGTCGGCCGCGGCGACAGCCGGTCCAGCACGGCCTGGATGTGCCGCAGCTCCGGTGCGCGCCCGGACTCCGGCCCGTGCGCCGCCTCGTCCCCCTGCCCCTGCGCCGCCGACAGGTCCGGCGGGACCGGCATGGACATCCGGTAGCGGCCCGGCCCGGGCAGCGGGACGCAGACCAGCAGGTCGCCGGTGGCGCCTGCGGCGTCCTGGTGGACCGAGCGGACCGCGTAGCCGTGCGGCAGGTCCCAGTCGACCGCGACATCGCCCAGCAGGTACTCCTCGGGGAAGGCGTCGCCCTCGAAGGCCGGCCCGAGCACCTGCCGGGTGCGGCTGTGCGCGCCGTCGCAGCCGACCACGTACCGCGCCCGTACCGTCTCGGTGCCGTCTGCGGTGCCGAGTCCGGCGCGTACCGAGCCGGCCGTACCGGCGTCCTGCTCGACGTCGAGCAGCTCCGTGCCCCGCTCGACCCGGCCGCCGTACGCCTCCAGGCGCGCGGTCAGCAGCTGCTCGGTCGCGTACTGCGGCAGCGCGGCGAAGCCGTACGGCACGTCGGAGGGCAGCTTCAGGTCGACACGCGGTCCGGGCCGGCCGTTGACGAAGGTCAGCCGGCCGTAGAGCGGGACGGCCGCGTCGAGGGCGTCGCGCACCAGACCCATCGCGTCCCACACCTCCAGGGTGCGCGGCTGGACACCGACCGCCCTGGCGTACGGCTGCGGCTCCCGGAGCCGGTCCACGATGCGGCAGTCGACGCCGCGGCGGTGCAGTTCGACCGCCGCGGTCAACCCCACGGGACCCGCCCCCACCACCAGTACCTCGGTGTCGCCCATCGTCGCTCCCCGGCGTCGGGAGGGTGCTGCCGCGCACCGCTCGTCCACCCCGCCCGTCAAGCCTGCGCCAGACCGTGCCCGGCCGCATCTTCGTCAGTTCGGACGGAACCGACACGGCACTGCCCGCATCCGATATAAATGGGCCTTCGCGCGGACGGCACGGCCGTTTGTGCGTGCTTGTCCATGGGGTGGGGACCGAGTTTGGGGGGTTTTGCCGTGAGCTGGAGCGACCAGGGCGGGAGCGGTGGTTACGGCGGTGGGAGCGGAGGCCACCCGCCGCCGCCGCCGGGGGGCGGCTGCCCGCCGCCGCCCTCGGGGCCACCGCCGATGCCCACCACGCCGCCGGTTCCGCCGGTTCCGGCCGACCCGCTGCGGGCGGTCGCCGTGGGTGTGCTCAACCTGAGCGGCCTCGGGCTCGGCTATCTGCTGATCCGCCGCTGGATCGCGCTGGCCGTGGCCCTGATCGTGACGGGCGTCTTCGTGGCGACGGCCCTGCCCGCCGACCCCGACGGCGTGTCCGGCGGGGTGCTGGCCGGCTATGTGGTCTTCCTGCTGCTGACCGTCGTGCACGGCGCCCTGCGCGGCCTGCGCACCCGGCTGTCCTTCCCGTCGCAGACCCCGCTGGCGCTGCTGCTCGGCCTGGTGATGCTCGTGGTGCCCGCGGGCGCGGTCGTCTACTACAACGGCGCCAAGGACGACGCCACCCAGCAGATGCTGCTCGACCGGCTGGACAAGGCCGACCAGCTGGTGCAGGCGGCGAAGGCAAAGCCCTTCGAGACCGCCAAGTCCGACTACAACTCGGCGCTCGGCTCCTACCAGGACCTGGACAGCGAGCACCGGGGCTCGAAGGCCGCGAAGAAGGTGCCGGACCGGCTGCAGACCTTCTACACGGTCATCGGTACGCCCTACGACCAGAAGAAGTTCTGCGACGCGATAGACCCGCTGGAATACCTGCGGACGGTGCCGCAGCACGTCGACAGCAGGACACTCGGCTCGCTGACCGGCTGGCCCGACGACCGGCTCGCGACGTCGCTCTACGAATGCGGCATGACCGAGCTGACCACCCCCGCTCCCGACGCCGCGACCGACGGCGGGAAGCTCGGGCAACTGCTCACCGAATTCCCCAAGTCCCCGCAGGCCGCCAAGGTCGAGCCGGCGGTGAGGGCGAACATCGACGCCACCGCGAAGGGCCTGGGCGGCGCGGACCCGTGCGGCACCACCGACCGGCTGCGCGCGCTCGGCTCGGACGCCGCGGCCCTGCCCGGTGACAAGGCGGGCATCACCGACGCCCTCACCGCCGACTCCCACCGGGTCGACGGCTACGTGGAGACCGGTACGTACAACTGCGGTCTCTCGCAGTACCGGAGCGGCAGTTTCGACGACGCGCTCACCACGATGAACGACTTCACCGGCAAATACCCGCATGACAAGAACCGCCCGCTCGCGCTGAAGATAGCGATAGCCGCGGAAATCGCCACGAAGGTGCCCGCGGCGGGAAAGAAGGTACCGACCCTCGGCTCCGGCGGCTCGATCAGCGTGACCTTCACCAACGACAGCCCGGACGCGGTCGAGATCCTCTACACCGGAGCGGTCACCGGCAGCTTCACCCTCAAGGGGTGCAGCGGCTGCTCGCGCTATTCGAGCGACGCGCTGGCGCAGAGCCAGGCGTGCAAGAACACCGGCAGGCACTACGCGAAGCGGACACTGCACGTGCCGGCCGGCACCTCGTACATCATGCAGAAGCCCATCGACGACGCCGATTCCGCGACGCCGATAGCAGACAGCCACAAGTTCAGCAGCGGCTACATCTATACGGAATGCGCCTACGTATTGGAGTCGTACAACTTCTGACCCCGCGGGATTCCGGGCACCGCTCCCCGCGCCGCCCGCCGAAGCGCAGCCGTTGGCGTGAAAACGTCCCTCGTGCGGCCGCCGCGGCGGGCGGCGCGGGCGTGCGGGGCGGATTCTGGCCGGGAGGCGCCCGCCGGGGCGCCACGACCGGTGAGGTGGCCATGGCGGGAGCGGTGCGGGGACCCAGGACGCGGTCGCGGGGAGTGCTCGGCGCGGTGTGCCTGCTGGTGGCGCTCACCGGCTGCTCCAGCTCCGGCAACGGCGGGTCGGGCTCGACCGCGAGCGCGTCGGCCCCCGCCTCCTCGTCCGCGGCGGGCGGCGGCGCCGACCGTATCGGCATCAAGAACTTCGCCTTCGGCCCGGCGACGCTCACCGTCAAGCCGGGCGCGGTCGTCACCGTCACCAACAACGACTCCACGACCCACACGGTGACCGCGACCGCCGCCAAGGCGTTCGACACCGGTGACATCGCGCCGGGCGCCACGAAGACCTTCACCGCGCCCGCGAAGGCCGGCTCCTACCCGTACATGTGCGCGATCCACCCGTTCATGGCCGGCACCCTGACCGTCGGCTGACGCCGTCGGCTCAGGACGGGGCCAGCGAGCCGCCGTTCAGCACCAGCAGGGCCACGGCGGTCATCGCCATGCCGAGCGTGGCCAGGAACGGCAGCCGGCTCCCCGGCCTGGCGCCCGCCGACGTCGCCGCGGTGGTCGCCGCCGCCAGGCCCGCGGTCACCGCCAGTGCCGCCCAGCCGGCCCGCCCGACCGGTCCCGGCGGCCCCAGCACGAGCACCGCGGACGCGGCGAGCAGCGGCAGCGGGGCCAGTACGCGGCTGCGCTGCCGGCCCAGCCGCTGCGGCAGGCCGCGGACTCCGGCGGCCAGATCGGCGTCGATGTCCGGCAGCACATTGGTGAAGTGCGCGCCCACGCCGAGCAGCGCGCCCGCCGCCATCGCCCAGGCGGGCGGCCACGGGCGGCCCGGCAGGCCCAGCGTCACGAACGCCGGCAGCAGCCCGAACGCCAGCGCGTACGGCACCCAGGAGGCCGCCGTGCGCTTGATCCCGAGGTTGTACGCCCAGGCTGCCGCCACGCCGGTGAGATGGGCCGCGCCCGCGGCTCTTCCCGCGGCCAGCGAGAGGACGACGCAGGCGGCCAGCGCGGCGGCCGTGGCCGCCGCGACCGCGCCCCGGGCCGCCGTGCCCGCGGCCAGCGGCTTGTCCGTGCGGCCGGCCGCGGTGTCGCGGGCCGCGTCCACGAGGTCGTTGCACCAGCCGACGGACAACTGCCCGCACATGACGGCTGCGCCGATCAGGGCGCACGCGGTCGGTCCGCGGCCCGAGGCCGCGGACAGCGCGGTCATCAGCGCGGTGACCGAGAGGGTCGGCTCGGGATGACACGCCCTCACCACCCCGCTGCCACCACCCATCCCGCCACCCTAGGCCGCCCTCCCCTCCCCACCCCGGCCCCCACGCCGACGCCTCCCGCGTCCCGCGCCCCTGCGTGACCGCCACTCGCGGTGACCTGTCGCCTGCTGCCCGGTGGGGGCTCGTCGCGCAGTTCCCCGCGCCCCCATGGGGCTGCCACTTGCGGCGGGCGTTTGCACCGTGCGGTGCGTCGTGGTTGCCCGCGCAGTTCCCCGCGCCCCTACGGGGGCTCGACTCCTCTGCCGCAGAGGGCCCCAGGGGCGCGAGGAACTGCGCGCCCAGCCACGGTGCAAGCGGCACTCCGAACGCCACGCCGAGTGGCACCCTCAGGGGCGCGAGGAACTGCGCGCCCAGCCACGATGCGGCGGCACTGTGCACGCCACTGGAAGTGGCACCCCCAGGGGCGCGGGGAACTGCGCGACAGGCCCTCGCCGGTCCGCGGGCATGCGTGTGCCGCAGGGAGCAGGCCCTCGCCGGTCCGCGGGCATGCGCGTGCCGCAGGGACAGACCCGCCGGGGGCGGCGGCGGCGCCCGAGGGGCCGACACACCGGGCTAAGCCGCCAGGATTCGCCCGGCCCGTACATATGCTGGCCAAATGACGCGAATCGGCGCCGTGCATGCGGTGCTTCCGCCGCATCAGTACGAGCAGTACGAGATCACGGAAGCACTCGCGGGCCTGGGCGCGGCGCCCCCGATCGCCCGCGCGGTGCTGGAGCGCGTGCACGCCGCGTCCGCCGTCCGTACGCGCCGCCTCGCCCTGCCCCTGGAGCGCTACGCGACACTGCACGGCTTCGGCGAGGCCAACGACTGCTTCATCGAAGTCGCCCAGGAACTGGGCGAGCAGGCCGTCACGGGTGCGCTGGCCGACGCCGGCATCAGGCCCGACGAGGTGGACCTCGTCATCTCCACCTCCGTCACCGGTATCGCCGCACCCTCGATCGAGGCCAGGATCGCCGGCCGGGTCGGGCTGCGGCCGGATGTGAAGCGGGTTCCGGTGTTCGGGCTGGGATGCGTCGCGGGAGCCGCGGGCCTGGCGCGGCTGCACGACTACCTGGAGGCCCGCCCGCAGGGCGTCGCCGTGCTGCTCTCGGTGGAGCTGTGCTCGCTGACGCTCCAGCGCAACGACACCTCGACGGCCAACGTCGTCGCGGGCGCGCTGTTCGGCGACGGCGCCGCCGCGGTGGTGGCGGTCGGCCGGGACCGGGCCGCCGCGGGTCCCGAGGTCGTGGCGACCCGCAGCCGGCTGTACCCGGACACCGAGCGGCTGCTCGGCTGGGACATCGGCGACGACGGCTTCCGCATCGTGCTGGGCAGCGATCTGCCCGACCTGGTCAGGCGCCATTTCGGCCCCGAGGTGCGCGGCTTCCTGGCCGACCACGACCTCAAGCCGGAGGACGTGACCGGGTGGGTCTGCCACCCGGGCGGCCCGAAGGTGCTGGAGGCGGTCCGCGAGACGCTGGACCTGCCGGCCAGGGCGCTCGAGGCGACCTGGCGCTCGCTGGCCGAGGTCGGCAACCTCTCGTCCGCCTCGGTCCTGCACATCCTGCGCGACACGCTGGCCGGCGACCGCCCGCTGCCCGGCAGCCCGGGGCTGCTGATGGCGATGGGCCCCGGCTTCTGTTCCGAACTCGTCCTCCTGCGCTGGTAGGTACCGCCTGATGCCCTCGTACACCCTGCTCCTGCTGCTGGTTGCCTTCGAACGGCTGATGGAGCTGAACATCGCCCGCCGCAACGCGGCCTGGAGCTTCGCCCGCGGAGGGGCCGAGCACGACGGCGGCCACTACCCGGTGATGGTGCTGCTGCACACCGGGCTGCTGGCCGGCTGTCTGGCCGAAGTCCACTACGGCGGGCGGCCGTTCATCCCCGCGTTCGGCGTGCCGATGCTCGTACTCGTGCTGGCCGCGCAGGTGTTGCGCTGGTGGTGCGTCGCCGCGCTGGGACCGCGCTGGAACACCCGGGTGATCGTCGTGCCCGGGCTGCCGCTGGTGGACCGCGGGCCGTACCGGCTGATGCGGCACCCCAACTACCTGGCGGTGGTGGTCGAGGGCGCCGCGCTGCCGCTGGTGCACGGGGCGTGGATCACCGCGCTGTGCTTCACACTGGCCAACGCGCGGCTGCTCACGGTCCGGCTGCGCTGCGAGAACGCCGCGCTCGGCCTGGCGGCCACGTGATCGACCTGCTGGTCGCGGGCGGCGGTCCCGCGGGGCTCGCCACCGCGATCCACGCCGCCAGGGCGGGACTTGAGGTGGTGGTCGCCGAGCCGCGCCCCGGGCCGGTCGACAAGGCCTGCGGGGAGGGCCTGATGCCCTCCGCCGTCCGCTCGCTGGCCGCGCTCGGCGTCACCGTCGCGGGCCAGCCGCTGCACGGCATCCGCTACGTCGACGAGCGGCACCGGGCGGAGGCCCGCTTCCGTACCGGTCCCGGGCGCGGGGTACGGCGTACCGAACTTCAGGCCGCGCTCGCCGCCACCGCGGCCGAACTCGGCGTGCGCGTGCTGCCGTTGCGGGTCGACGGGGTCCGGCAGGACGGTGACAGCGTGACCGCGGCCGGGATCACCGCCCGCTATCTCGCCGCGGCCGACGGCCTGCACTCACCGATCAGGCGCGGGCTGCGGCTCGGCGCGGGACCCGACCCGCGGCCGGCCCGCTACGGGCTGCGCCGGCACTACGCCGTACGCCCGTGGACGGACTGCGTCGAGGTGCACTGGTCGGCCCGCGCCGAGGCCTATGTCACCCCGCTGGGGCCGCGGTTGGTCGGGGTCGCGGTGCTCACCGGCGACCGCGCGCCCTTCGCCGGCCACCTGGCCGCCTTCCCCCGGCTGCTGGAGCGGCTGCCCGCCGACGCGGTGACACCCGCCCGCGGCGCGGGCCCGATGCGGCAGCGGGTCCGTACCCGGGCGGCGGGCCGCGTGCTGCTGGTCGGCGACGCGGCGGGGTATGTCGACGCGCTGACCGGCGAGGGCGTCGCGGTCGCGCTGGCCGCGGCGCACCAGCTGGTGCGCTGCGTGGTGGCCGACCGGCCGCAGGACTACGACCGCGCGTGGCGCCGGGCCTCGCGCGACTACCGGCTGCTCACCGGCTCGCTGCTGTGGCTGCGCGGCCGGCCGTGGTCCGCCCGCCGTATCGTGCCCGCCGCGGCCCGCTGCCCCGCGCTCTTCGCCGCCGCCGTCCACCGGCTGTCCTGACCCGGCCGCCCCTCAGCCCGCGGCCGGGCCGTAGCGGAACCAGCCGTAGTCGGCGTGGCGGGTGCCGCCCGCTGGTCCTGTCGCGTACGGGCCGAGGAAGACACCGGTGAAGCCGCCGGCGACCTGGCTGCTCAGGAAGCGGCCGTCGATCGTGGCGAGGTCGCGGGCGCCCTCGGGGGACTGGGTGCAGGAGAAGGTGTAGTCCTGCCCCCTGGCCCGCACCCCGAGCCGCAACGGCCCCGGGCGTACCGGGAGTTCGGCCTGTACCGTGTCGGTGCCCGCGCGGCGCCCGGTCAGCCGGACGACGGTGCGGCCGTCCTCGGCCGGAGTGACCAGCAGGGTGATGTGGTGGCCGGGGCTCTGGAACACCGCGAGGCCCGCGGCCTCGCCGGGGGAGCCCGGGGTGAAGTCGAGCGCGGTCTCGGCGGCGAAGTCGATGTGCTGCTGGCGGCGGCCGACGAAGGCCGGGGTGTGCTGCTCGGCGAGGGTCTGCGGGAGCAGCCGCAGCCGCAGATGCCCGGGCCGCTCGGTCAGGCTGTACGCCCCGGCCCCGGGGGACCGCAGCAGATTCCAGCCGGCGTCCAGCACCTCGGCGTCGAAGTGGTCCACCGGGCCGGCCGCACCCCAGGGGTGCGCGGGCAGTGCGACCTCGGTGTGCTCGGTGAGCCGCCCCGCGCCGGGGTTGACGACCGGCCAGCCCTGCTCCCACTCCACCCGGGCCAGATGGGTCTCGCGCCCGAGGTTGGCGTGGCGCCCGCCGTACATCCGGGAGGCCAGCAGCAGCGCGTACCAGTCGCCGCCGGGCGTCCGCACCAGGTCGGCGTGCCCGGCGCCGGACAGCGGGTGGCCCTGGCCGAGGTGGCGGTGGGTGAGCACCGGATTGCCCGGGTGGTTCTCGTAAGGACCGGTGACCTGCCGGCTGCGGGCCACGGTGACCGCGTGCTCGAACTCGGTGCCGCCCTCGGCGAGCAGCAGCACGTACCAGCCGTCGTGCCGGTACAGGTGCGGTCCCTCCGCCCAGCGGGCGTCCACCAGGGCGCCGCGGAAGAGCACCCGGTCGGGGCCGCTCAGCGCGCCGGTCGCCACATCGAAGGCGCGCATCCAGATCTCGGTCCTGCCGCCGGTGCCCGGGATCTCGCGGGTGCCGAGCAGATACGCCGAGCCGTCGTCGTCGAAGAACAGCGACGGATCGAAGCCGGGCGCCTCCGGCAGCCACACCGGGTCCGACCAGTCGCCGGCCGGATCGTCCGCGGACAGCAGGAAGTTGCCCGCGGCGCCGAGCCCGTCGACCAGCGTGCACACCAGGTGGAAGCGGCCCGCGGCATGGCGCAGCGTGGGCGCGTACAGGCCGCCGTCCCACCGCACCCCGTCGAGGTCCACCTGCCCGGCGCGGTCCACCGCGTGGCCGATCGGCCGCCAGTTCGCCAGGTCCCTGCTGTGGTGCAGCGGGATGCCGGGGAAGCAGGCGAAGGAGGAGTTCGCGAGGTAGTAGTCCTGCCCCACCCGGCACACCGACGGGTCGGGGAAGCAGCCGGGCAGGACCGGGTTGTGCGCGGTGACGGTCATCAGCGGTGCGTGTCCTTGGATGAGTCGGCGCGGCGGCTCTGCTGCGGATGAGCCGGCCGTGCCGATACCGGGTCTCGAAACTTGCGGAACACTTCCGGAACTTCCGAGTGACGTTAGAAGCGCCGTCCCGCTCCGTCAACCCTCCCGGCGCGGCACCCGCGGGCCGGAGTTCGGAAAGGCGCGGCGCCTTTTCCGCGGGGCGGGGGCGCTGCCTAGACTGGGAGCCCACTGCGACAGGAGGCACCGGTGGCGGCAGACAGCGCGGGCCGGGTCACGATCGCCGACATCGCCCGCGAGGCCGGGGTGTCGCTGCCCACGGTCTCCCGGGTGCTCAACGGGCGCAGCGATGTGTCCGCGGCCACCCGCCGTCGGGTGGAGGACCTGCTGGCGGAGCACGGCTACCGGCGCAGGGCGGCCGGCACCGCGAGCCGGGCCAACCTCATCGACCTGGTGTTCAACGACCTCGACAGCCCCTGGGCGGTGGAGATCCTGCGCGGCGTGGAGAAGGTCGCCCATGCCGCGGGGGTGGGCGCCGTGGTGTCCGCGGTGCACCACCAGGCGGCGTCCGCGCAGCAGTGGCTGGTCGGCGTCAGGTCCCGCAACTCCGACGGCGCGATCCTGGTCACCTCGGAGCCGGCCCCCCGGCTGAACGCGGAATTGCGCAGGCTGGGCATGCCGCTGGTGGTCATCGACCCGGCGGGGGTGCCCACCTTCGACATCCCCACCATCGGCGCCACCAACTGGGCCGGCGGGCGCAGCGCGGTGCTGCACCTGCTGGGGCTCGGCCACCGCAGGATCGGCATCATCACAGGACCGCCCGCGCTGCTGTGCAGCCGGGCCCGGCTCGACGGCTACCGCGCGGCCCTGGAGTCGGCCGGCGTCGAGGTGGACGACGACCTGGTGCGGGTGGGCGACTTCTCGCACGAGTCCGGCTTCGCCCTGGGCTCCGCGCTGCTCGGCGGCGCGCACCCGCCGACCGCGGTCTTCGCCTCCAGCGACCAGATGGCGCTGGGCGTCTACGAGGCCGCCAGGCAGTACGGCCTGCGGGTGCCCGACGACCTGAGCGTCGTCGGCTTCGACGACCTGCCGCAGGCCCGCTGGTCACCGCCGCCGCTGACCACGGTGCGGCAGCCGCTCGCCGAAATGGGCGCCGCGGCTGCCGACATGCTGCTCCAACTGGTCCAGGGCCAGACCCCGGACGTGCTGCGGGTGGAGCTGTCCACCAGCCTGGTGGTACGGGAGAGCTCCGCCGCGCCGCGTCAGTCCGACGCGGGCACCCGGCCGGCCGGCTCCACCTCGGCGGTCGGCAAGAAGCGCCCGACCAGGAGCTTGTAGAGCGCGCCGCCCACCAGGCCGCCGACCAGCGGACCGGCGATCGGCACCCAGAAGTAGAGGTTGCCCCACTGGTCCCGCCAGGCCGTGCTGTAGCCGGTGATGTAGCTGGCCAGCCGCGGACCGAGGTCACGCGCCGGGTTGATCGCGTAACCGGCGTTGGCGCCGAAGGCCATGCCGATCGCGACCACGATCAGGCCGATGATGAACGCGCCGAGGTTGGCGCCCGGCGGGGTGTTGAGCACGTCGGTGATCGCCAGGATCAGCATCAGCAGGATCGCGGTACCGATCACCTGGTCGCGGAAGGCGCCCCATTCGTGCACCCCGGCGGTCAGCGATCCGTTGCCGGGCAGCGTGGAGAAGACGAACTGCGTCTTCATCGTGTGCCCGGGGTCGGCGTGGCCGAGGATCTCGCTGTAGTTCCACCGCACGATCAGCGCGGCGACGAAGGCGCCGAGGAACTGGGCGAACCAGTACGGCACCACCTTGCGCCAGGTGAAGCCCTTGAAGACGGCCAGCGTGAGCGTCACCGCGGGATTGAGATGGGCACCGGAGAGCCTGGCGGCCACGTACACACCCAGCGTGACGCCCAGGCCCCAGGCCCAGGCGATCGAGTCGTGGCCGCCCAGACCGCCCTTGGGCGAGGTGAGGTCGCCGCCCGCGACCACCTGGGCCACCACACCGGCACCGATCAGGATCAGGATCATGGTGCCGGCGAATTCCGCGAGCATCTCCCCGATCAGCCCCGAGCCGCGTACACGTGTCGCCATGGCTACCGCTTCCCGCCGGCCGTCACAGCCGGCTGTGGCTTGTTCGGTTCTGCACCGTTTCGGTACGTGATTGCTCCACCGAAACATGGGCGGGCAGCCGTGGCGCGCGGGGTTAGGCCGTCCGCCGGACCCGCGGCGCGCGCCCCGTCGTCGAGGTCCTGACAGGAACGGGATATCTTGATATCAAGCAATGTTTGCAATGTTGGAAACTGGAGCGGAGTAACCGGTGGCTGACTCGACCATCATCTATACGCACACCGACGAGGCGCCGGCCCTGGCGACGTATTCGTTCCTGCCGGTGATCGAGGCGTACGCCTCGACGGCCGGCGTCACGGTCGAGAGCCGTGACATCTCGCTGGCCGGCCGGATCATCGCCGTCTTCCCCGAGTACCTGGAGGAGGGGCAGCGGATCGACGACGCGCTGGCCGAGCTGGGCCGGCTGGCCGGCACGCCGGGCGCGAACATCATCAAGCTGCCGAACGTCTCGGCCTCGATCCCGCAGCTCAAGGCGGCCGTCGCCGAGCTCCAGCAGCAGGGCTACGCGCTGCCGGACTACCCGGACGACCCGAAGACCGACCAGGACCGCGACGTCCGCGCCCGCTACGACCGGATCAAGGGCAGCGCCGTCAACCCGGTGCTCCGCGAGGGCAACTCCGACCGCCGCGCCCCCGCCTCGGTGAAGAACTACGCCAAGGCCCACCCGCACCGGATGGGCGCCTGGACCCCCGAGTCGAAGACCAACGTGGCGACCATGGGCGCCGACGACTTCAGGAGCACCGAGAAGTCCGTGGTCATCGCCGCGGACGGCGCCCTGCGCATCGAGCTGGCCGGCGACGACGGCAGCACCACCGTGCTGCGCGAGTCGGTGCCGGTGCTGGCCGGCGAGGTCGTGGACGCCTCGGTGATGCGGGTCGCCGCACTGCGCGAGTTCCTCACCGCCCAGGTGGCCAGGGCCAAGGCCGAGGGCGTGCTGTTCTCCGTGCACCTCAAGGCGACCATGATGAAGGTCTCCGACCCGATCATCTTCGGCCATGTCGTACGGGCCTTCTTCCCCAGGACCTTCGCCGAGCACGGCGCCGCGCTCGCCGCGGCCGGGCTGACCCCGAACGACGGTCTCGGCGGCATCCTCAAGGGCCTGGAGTCGCTGCCCGGCGGCGCCGCGATCGCCGCGTCCTTCCAGGCCGAGCTCGCCGAGGGCCCCGCGCTGGCGATGGTCGACTCCGACCGCGGCATCACCAACCTGCACGTGCCCAGCGACGTCATCGTGGACGCCTCGATGCCGGCCATGATCCGCACCTCGGGCCACATGTGGGGCCCCGACGGCCAGGAGGCCGACACCCTCGCGGTGATCCCGGACAGCAGCTACTCCGGCGTCTACCAGGTCGTCCTCGACGACTGCCGCGCGAACGGCGCCTTCGACCCGGCCGCCATGGGCTCGGTGCCCAACGTCGGCCTGATGGCGCAGGCCGCCGAGGAGTACGGCAGCCACGACAAGACCTTCGAGATCCCGGTCACCGGCACCGTCCGGGTGGTCGACGGCAGCGGCGAGGCGGTCCTGGAGCAGGTCGTCAGCGCCGGCGACGTCTTCCGGATGTGCCAGACCAAGGACGTCCCGATCCGCGACTGGGTCAAGCTCGCCGTCACCCGGGCCCGCGCCACCGGCAGCCCCGCGGTCTTCTGGCTGGACGAGAGCCGCGCCCACGACGCGAACCTGATCGCCAAGGTCGGCCAGTACCTGCCCGAGCACGACACCGCCGGGCTGCAGATCGAGATCATGACGCCGCAGGCCGCGACCGCCTTCTCGCTGGAGCGGATCCGCCGCGGCGAGGACACCATCTCGGTCACCGGCAACGTGCTGCGCGACTACCTGACCGACCTCTTCCCGATCCTGGAGCTGGGCACCAGCGCCAAGATGC
This sequence comes from Streptomyces sp. NBC_01477, assembly GCF_036227245.1. GTDB lineage: Bacteria > Actinomycetota > Actinomycetes > Streptomycetales > Streptomycetaceae > Actinacidiphila. The sequence continues at coordinate 555,802 of NZ_CP109445.1, read as the reverse complement.
TCTCGGTGGTCCCGCTGATCAACGGCGGCGGCCTGTTCGAGACCGGCGCCGGCGGCTCGGCGCCCAAGCACGTGCAGCAGCTGGTCAAGGAGAACTACCTGCGCTGGGACAGCCTCGGCGAGTTCTTCGCGCTGGCCGCCAGCTTCGAGCACCTGGCCGCCTCCACGGGCAACGCGCGGGCGCAGATCCTCGCCGACACCCTGGACCGCGCCACCGGCACCTTCCTCAACGAGGACCGGTCGCCCAGCCGCAGGCTCGGCGGCATCGACAACCGCGGCAGCCACTTCTACCTCGCGCTGTACTGGGCGCAGGAGCTGGCGGCGCAGACCGACGACGCGGCCCTCGCGGCGGCGTTCGACGGCCTCGCCAAGACGCTGGCGGAGCAGGAGGAGACCATCGTTACCGAATTGATCGCTGTCCAGGGATCGCCGGTCGACATCGGTGGTTACTACCGGCCCGACCCCGCCAAGGCCGCCGCCGTCATGCGCCCGTCGGCCGCGTTCAACCAGGCCATCGGCTCGCTCGCCTGATCGAATGCCCGGGGCAACGCCCCGGCAACACGCCCGTCACCCCGGCCGGATCGTCACCGCGCCGGGGTGACGGTGTTTCATGGAGTGACCGGTTCGATGATTTTCTTCTTGACGTGCGGGCCGCCGCACGAGTTGACTCACCCGCACTTGGGCCGCGTCGTGGCGGCCCTCTCAGGGGAGGCACCACCGCAATGAACGCGATATCGCGCCGTCTTGTCGTGGGAGGCGCTGTGATCTCACTGGCGCTGACCATGGCCGCGTGTGGCAAGGCCGGCGACAAGAAGTCCTCGGACGACAGCAACGACAAGAGCATCGGTCTGCTGCTGCCCGACACGGTGACGGCCCGGTACGAGAGGTTCGACAGGCCGCTGATCACCAACAAGATCAAGGCGCTGTGCTCCGACTGCGAGGTGCAGTACGACAACGCCGGTGGTGACGCCGCCAAGCAGGCGCAGCAGGTCAGCACCATGGTCGCCAAGGGCGTCAAGGTGCTGATCCTGGACGCCCAGGACTACGTCGGCATCAAGTCGTCCGTCCAGGCCGCGGTGGAAAAGGGCATCAAGGTCGTCGCCTACGACCGCCTCGCCGAGGGACCCGTCTCGGCGTACGTGAGTTACGACAACAAGAAGGTCGGAGAACTCCAGGGCTCGGCGCTGCTGACCGCGATGGGCTCGGACGCCACCCCGCAGTCCAAGATCGTGATGATCAACGGCGATGACGCCGACCCCAACGCCGCCGAGTTCAAGGCCGGCGCGCACAGCGCCCTGGACGGCAAGGTGACCATCGCCTACGAGCAGTCCGGCCTGTGGAAGGACACCGTCGCCAACCAGAAGGTCAAGGCGGCGATCACCTCGGTCGGCAAGAACAACATCAAGGGCGTCTACTCGGCCAACGACACGATGGCCGGCGGTATCGCCACCGCGCTCAAGGGTGCCGGCATCAAGGTCCCGCTGACCGGTCAGGACGCCGACCTGGCGGCGATCCAGCGGATCCTGGTCGGCGACCAGAGCTCCACCGTCTACAAGGCGGCGAAGCCGGAGGCCGAGAGCGCCGCGGAGATCGCGGTCGACCTGCTGCAGAACAAGGACTTCAAGTCCATTGCCGACACCACCAAGAAGAGCGGCTCGGGCGACGACGTGCCCTCCAAGCTGCTCAACGCGGTCTCGGTGACCAAGGACAACATCAAGGACACCGTCCTGGCCGACGGTACGTACACCGTCGCCCAGATCTGCACCGCGGACTACGCCACGGCCTGCGCGGACAACGGAATCAAGTAGGCCGGGACCGGGCCGGCCACGGCCGGCCGGCCCGGCGCTCGCAACCGGGGGACAGGAGCGGGAGGAACGCGTTCGGCGCGTGAATCCCGCTCAACTTCTTGACGGCTCGCCATGACCCCTTGACACTGCCTTACGGATCAGGGGTATCCCTGATCCGCAGATTGAGAGCGTTTTCAATCGGCTGAATCAAAGGGTCATAGCCGAGCTGTGGCCTGAAATGTGCAGTGCTGAGCGCGACTACACCCCCCACATCCGCGCTGACCTGGCGTTCACTTCGCGAAGCCAGGGAAAGGACTCCACTCATGCGCAGAACCTTCCCCCCAGGCCGGACCGGGCACCGGTCACGCCTCCACCGGCGGCCCGTCGCCCTGCTCGCCGCCTTCGCCCTGGTCCTCGCCGGACTGCTGGGCCTGATCGGGACCATCGGCAGTGCCTCGGCGGACGCCTCCGACTACACCCAGAGCGTCAGTGAGCCGAGCAGCACCCAGGCGAAGGTCACCTTCACTCCGACGTCGCCCGCCACCTATGTGATCATCCACTACCAGGTGGGCACCGGCGGCCAGCAGAACGTCCAGATGGCGGCGTCCGGCAGCAGCTGGGCGTACACCGTCTCGCCTATCTCGGCCGGCACCGTGCTGACGTACTCGTTCACCTACACCAAGAACGGCCCGCAGTACGACAGCTCGCAGTACACGTACACCCAGGGCAGCGGCGGCAGCACCAGTGCCGGCACCAGCTCCGGGACGAGCAGCGGGACCAGTACGGGCACGAGCACCGGGACGACCACGGGCAGCACCGGCGGTTCCACCACCCCGCCGCCGGGGAACTGCCCGACGCAGTCGGACACCCCGAACTTCGGCCCGAACGTCCACATATACGATCCGTCGATGTCGGCCGCCACCATCCAGGGCCAGCTCGACGCCCAGTTCAACCAGCAGAAGGACACCGCCACCGCCCAGTTCAGCAACAACCGGGTGGCGCAGCTGTTCAAGCCGGGCACGTACAACGTGAACGACAACGTCGGCTTCTACACCTCGGTGGCCGGCCTCGGCCAGAACCCGGACGACGTCACGTTCAACGGCAACATCACCGTGGACGCCTTCAACGCCTCCGACGCGGGCAACGCGACGCAGAACTTCTGGCGCTCCGCGGAGAACCTGGCCATCAACCCCGGCGGCGGCAGCGACCGCTGGGCCGTGGCCCAGGCCGCGCCCTTCCGCCGGATCGACGTGCACGGCAACCTCCAGCTCTACCCGGCCAGCTACGGCTACGCCAGCGGCGGCTACATCGCCGACACCAAGGTCAGCGGCGAGACCTCCTCGATCTCGCAGCAGCAGTGGTACACCCGGGACAGCAACCTGGGCAGCTGGGCGGGCGGCGTGTGGAACATGGTCTTCTCCGGGGTGAACGGCGCCCCGGGCAACACCTTCCCGAACCCGCCGGAGACCACCCTGGCCACCACCCCGGTCTCCCGCGACGTGCCGTACCTGTACGTCGACGGCGCCGGTAAGTACCGGGTGTTCCTGCCCTCCCTGCGGACCAACGCCTCCGGCCCGAGCTGGGCAGGCGGCAGCACCCCCGGCACCTCGCAGCCCATGAGCCAGTTCTACGTCGTCAAGGCCGGCGACACCGCCGCGACCATCAACACCGCCCTGTCCCAGGGCTGCAACCTGTTCTTCACCCCGGGCGTCTACCACCTGAACCAGACGCTGAACGTGACCAAGGCCAACACCACCATCCTCGGCATCGGCTACCCGACGCTGATCCCGGACAACGGGGTCAACGCGATGCAGGTCGCCGACGTGGACGGCGTGCGCCTCAAGGGCCTGCTGTTCGACGCGGGCACCACCAACTCGCAGGCGCTGCTCACGGTCGGCCCGTCCGGTTCGTCCGCGAGCCACGCGGCCAACCCGACCACCATCCAGGACGTGTTCTTCCGGATCGGCGGCCAGGTCGCGGGCAAGGCCACCAACAGCCTGATCGTGAACAGCAGCAACGCGATCATCGACCACATCTGGGCCTGGCGCGCCGACCACGGCAGCGGCGTGGGCTGGACGTCCAACACCGCCGACAACGGCCTGACCGTCAACGGCAACAACGTCCTGGCGACCGGCCTGTTCGTCGAGCACTACCAGAAGTACGAGGTGGTGTGGAACGGCCAGGGCGGCAAGACGATCTTCTTCCAGAACGAGAACCCGTACGACCCGCCCAACCAGGCGGCCTGGAAGAACCCGGCGGGCCAGAACGGCTACGCGGCCTACAAGGTGGGCACCAATGTGACCACCCACGAGGCCTGGGGACTCGGCAGTTACTGCTACTTCAACGTCAACCCGGCGGTGAACAACTACCACGCCTTCGAGGTGCCCAACGTCGCGGGCGTGAAGTTCCACTCCGCGCTGACCGTCTCGCTCGGCGGCGTGGGCACCATCACCCACGTCATCAACGACACCGGAGCGGTCACCGCCTCCAACACCACCCCCAGCAACGTCGTCAACTACCCGTGAGGCCAGGCCTGATCAGCAGCTGACCTGGTGAACCCCCGCGTGTTGTCCGTCCGGCCGTCCGGCCGGGCGGACAACACGTGCACGACCCCCGCCACTTCGCGGTGTGCGGGCGATAATGCCGACCATGAGGTCGGTGATCACCGTGGTGTCCGTGATGCTGGTGATCGCGGGCGCCGCGGCCGCGCTGTTCTGGCTGGTCCGCGGCCGGCGCGGCTTCGGCACCCCGGTGGAGCGCGCGGCCTTCGCGGCACTGCACGAGGCGTCGCTCGCGGCCCCGCTGCTGCGCGACGGGCTGAACCCCGAATCGGCGCGCAAGGCCGCCCGCCATCTGCGGGCACTGCTGGCCACCCCTGCGCTCGCCGTCGTCGGCGGCGGCGAACTGCTGGCCTGGGACGGCGCGGGGCGGCACCACGCCGCGCAGGCGGTCGCCCACACCGGGGACGCGATCGACGCGGGACGCCCGTGGCTGGTGCCGGCCGGCACCGTCGACTGCGGCGACCCGGACTGCCCGGTCCGCTCGGCGATCGTGGTGCCGCTGGTGGTCGACGGCCTGGTCGTCGGTGCGCTGACCGTCTACGCCCGGCACGTGTCCGCCGGCCTGGTACGGGCCGCGGGCGAGGTCGCGCACTGGGTGATCGCGCAACTGGAGCTGGCCGAACTCGACCGCTCCCGCACCCGGATGATGGAGGCGGAGCTGCGCGCCCTGCGTGCCCAGATCTCCCCGCACTTCGTCTACAACTCGCTCACCGCCATCGCGTCCTTCGTCCGTACCGACCCCGCACAGGCGCGCGAACTGCTGCTGGAGTTCGCCGAATTGACCCGGTACAGCCTGCGCAAGCACGGTGAGTTCAGTACCCTCGCCGAAGAGTTGCGGTCGGTGGACCGATACTTGCGGCTGGAACGTGCCCGCTTCGGTGCCCGGCTGCGGGTCGATCTGCTGATCGCGCCGGAGGTCCTGCCGGTGGCGGTGCCCTTCCTGTGCCTCCAGCCGATCGTGGAGAACGCGGTGCGCCACGGACTGGGGCCCAAGGCGGCACCGGGCCTGATCACCATCAGGGCCGAGGACGCGGGCGCGGAGTGCCGGATCAGCGTGGAGGACGACGGGGTGGGCATGGAGCCGGAGGACGTGCGGCTCCAGCTCGCCGGGGAGGCCGGAGGTGACTCGCTCGGCCTGGGCAATGTCGACGAGCGGCTGCGGGCGGTCTTCGGCGACGAGTACGGCCTGGTCGTGGAGACCGCACCGGGCGCCGGGACGAAGATCAGCGTCCGGGTGCCGAAGTACCGGAACGGAGTGCACGCGTCATGAGACCGCTGCGGATCCTGGCCGTGGACGACGAACCGCCCGCCCTGGACGACCTCGGCTACCTGCTCCGCGGCGACCACCGGGTCGGCCGGGTGCTGGCCGCCGACAGCAGTGACGCGGCGCTGCGGCTGCTGGAGGCCGAGCCGATCGACGCGGTCTTCCTCGACATCCGGATGCCGGGACTCGACGGGCTCGACCTGGTTCGGGTGCTGAGCCGCTTCGCCCACCCGCCGGCCGTCGTCTTCGTCACCGCCTACGAGGACTTCGCCGTCGACGCCTTCGCGCTCAAGGCCTGCGACTACCTGCTCAAGCCGGTGGGCGCCGAACGGCTGGCCGAGGCGGTGCGCCGGGTGGCCGCGCTGCTCGACGGGGGCGCGGGACCGCAGCAGCCCGCCCCCGACCCGGGCCCTGAGCGCATCCCCGTGGACCTCGGCGGCGTCACCCGCTTCGTGTCCCGCGACGACGTGGCCTACGCCGAGGCCCAGGGCGACTACGTACGCCTGCACACCGCGGGCCACGCGCCACTGGTGCGGGTGCCGCTCGCGGTGCTCGCCGAACGCTGGGAGGCGCACGGATTCCTGCGGATCCACCGCAGCTTCCTGGTCTCGCTGCGGCACGTCGAGGAGCTGCGCTCCGACGCCGGGCACTGGACCGTGCGGGTCGCGGGCAGCGAACTCCCGGTGAGCCGCCGCCACACCCGGCAGCTGCGCGACGTCCTGGTGCGCTGGGCGCCCGCGCCGGGCCCCGGCCCGTCATGACCGGCCCCGGCGGCCCGCGCCGCGCCCCGAAACCGGCGGCGGCACCGAAGCCGCAGCCCAGGCAGGTCCCCCAGCAGGCCGCCGAGCCCGGCCCGGTGCCGCCGCCCGCCCCCCGCCGTGTCGCCGTCTCGGCGCCGCGCCGCCACCGCACCGGCGGCTACTCGGCCCGGGCGGGCGCCGCCGACCTGCACGCGCAGCCGCAGCTCGGCCAGCTCTACGTACGCTCCCTGGTCCGCAACCAACTGCGGCTGGCGCTCGGCGTGCTGGCCGTGCTCGCCGCCGTGCTCGGCGGGCTGCCCGCCGCCTTCGCACTGCTGCCGGGGCTGCGCACCGCCGAGGTCGCCGGGATACGCCTGCCCTGGCTGCTGCTCGGGGCGGTCGCCTACCCGCTGCTGGTGGGCGCGGCCTACTTCCACGTCCGGCACGCCGAGCGGGTCGAGCGCGACTTCACCGACCTGCTGAGCGGCCCCGACGCGTCGGACAGCCCCGACGCACCCCCGCGCGCCGCCCGGTGAACCCCGGCCTCGGCCTGGCGGCGCTCGCCGTGGTCCTGGTCGCCACGGTCGCCTTCGGCATCTACGGGCTGCGGCTGTCCCGGGCCACCTCGGACTTCTACGTCGCCTCCCGCGAGGTGTCGCCGCTGTGGAACGCCTCCGCGATCGGCGGGGAATACCTCTCGGCCGCCTCCTTCCTCGGCGTCGCGGGCCTGGTGATGGCCTACGGCGTGGACATGCTGGCCTACCCGGTCGGCTACACCGCCGGCTATCTGGTGCTGCTCCTGCTGGTCGCCGCCCCGCTGCGGCGCTCGGGCGCCTACACGCTGCCGGACTTCGCCGAGGAACGCCTCGGCTCCCTCGCGGTCCGCCGGGTGGCCGGCGTCCTGGTCGCGGTCATCGCCTGGCTCTACCTGGTGCCGCAGCTCCAGGGCGCCGGGCTGACCCTCCAGACGGTGACCGGCGCCCCCCGCTGGGCCGGCGCGGTGGTCGTCGCGGCCGTCGTGGTCGGCGTGGCCGCGGCGGGCGGCATGCGCAGCGTCACCCTCGTCCAGGGCTTCCAGTTCTGGCTGAAACTCACCGCCATCGCCGTCCCCGCGCTCTTCCTGGTCATGGCCTGGCGCTCGGCCGGCGCTCCCGCGCTGACCGGCCCCGACGTCCCCCGCTTCGGCCGCACCACGGTCGTACGGCTGCAGGATCCGGTGCGTTTCGACGTGACCGCTCCGGTGACCGTACGGGTCAGCGGCCGGCTCGACGGGACGGCGTACGCCGCGGCCGGCGTACGCCTCGGCGACGGCAGGCACAGCGCGGAGGGCGGCACCGAACTGACCTTCCCGCGCGGCGCCGCCGTCCCGCACAAGGACGGCCTGGCCCCCTCCTCGGGCGCCCGCTGGGCCGAACCGCTGTCCGGCGCGGGCGGCCGGGCCCATCCGCTCTACGCGCTCTACTCGATCCTGCTCGCCACCCTGCTGGGCACGATGGGGCTGCCGCACGTCCTGGTCCGCTTCTACACCAACCCCGACGGGCGGGCCGCCCGCCGCACCACCGTGCTGGTCCTGGTGCTGCTCAGCGTGTTCTACCTGCTGCCCACCGCCTACGGGGCGCTGGGGCGGGTGCTGGCGCCGCAGTTGCTGCTGACCGGGCAGACCGACACCGCGGTCCTCGTCCTGCCGCAGCTCACCCAGGCGGGCGAGGGCGGCCGGCTGCTCGCCGCGCTGGCCACCGCCGGGGCCTTCGCCGCCTTCGTGTCCACCGCGTCGGGCCTGACGGTGTCGGTGGCCGGCGTGGTCTCGCAGGACCTGCTGCGCGGCTCGACCCGCGGCTTCCGCTGGGCGTCGCTGGTCGCGGGCGTGCCGCCGCTGGTGATGGCCACCGCGACCACCGGGCTGCCGGTGGCCGACGCGATCGGGCTGGCCTTCGCGGTCGCCGCCTCGTCCTTCTGCCCGCTGCTGGTGCTCGGCATCTGGTGGCGGGGGCTGACCGACCTCGGCGCGCTGCTCGGCCTGGTCGCCGGCGGCGGGCTGGCGGCGGTCGCGGTGGTGCTGACCAGCGTCCGCGGCCCCGGGCGCGGCTGGAGCGCGGCCCTGCTGGAACAGCCCGCCGCCTGGACGGTGCCCGTCGCCTTCACCGTGATGATCACGGTGTCGCTGCTGACCAGGCACCGGCTGGCGCCCGCGGCGGTGGACCGGGTGATGCTGCGGATGCACCTGCCGGAGGAGGTCGGCGCCGACGGGGCGGCACTGCCCGCGGTCCGGCCGCCGACCGCTGGGCGCAGCTGACGTACCGTCCGCCGTACCGACCGCACCGCTCGGCGACTCCCTGTGACGGGCGCCTCGTCGCGGGCCCGGCACGGACCTAGCGTGTGCCGCGACCGGAAACGGTCCTCCCACGGCCCTGCCGTGCCTCAATGAGGAGGGAAACCGCAGATGAGCAGTCCTGTGCCCGAGCCCGCCGTCGCCGACCCCGGTCCGCTGGGCCTGGCCGGCTTCGCCGCCACCACTTTCGTGCTCAGCTCCTTCAACGCCCACCTGATCGACGCCGACCTGCTGCCGGTGGTCCTGCCGCTCGCGCTGTTCTACGGCGGTCTCGTCCAACTGCTGGCCGGCATGTGGGAGTTCAGGAAGGGCAACACCTTCGGGGCGACCGCCTTCGGCTCCTACGGCGCCTTCTGGCTGTCCTACGCCGCCTACGTGAAATTCGTGGTCGGCGACCTTCCGCCCGACACCGCGCACCAGGCGACCGGGCTCTTCCTGCTGATATGGGCGATCTTCACCGTCTACATGACGGTCGCCGCGCTGCGCACCAACGGCGCGCTGCTCGCGGTCTTCGTCGCGCTGGCCGCGACCTTCGTCGTCCTGACCGTCGCCGAATTCGCCGAGTCGACCACCACCACCAAGGTCGGCGGCTGGATCGGCCTGCTCACCGCGCTGCTTGCCTGGTACGCCTCCTTCGCCGTGGTCACCAACAGCACCTGGAAGCGCGCAGTCGTACCGGTCTTCGCCGGCGTGGCGTCGGCGGGCGCCGGACGGGGCGGCCCGGTCGAGGGCACCCACTCATGAGTGACGCGACCCTGTCCAACCTGCTCAGGGAGGAAAGGCGCTTCCCGCCGCCGGCCGCGCTGGCGGAGCAGGCGAACGTCACCGCGGCGGCCTACGAGGAGGCCGCCGCGGACAGCGAGGCCTTCTGGGCGGCGCAGGCCGCCCGGCTGGAGTGGGCGCAGCCGTGGACGCAGGTCCTCGACTGGAGCCGGGCGCCCTTCGCCCGCTGGTTCACCGGCGGGCGGCTCAATGTGGCCGACAACTGCGTGGACCGCCATGTCAGGGCCGGGCACGGCGACCGGGTCGCCTTCCACTGGGAGGGCGAGCCGGGCGACACCCGCACCCTGACCTACGCCGACCTCAAGGACGAGGTAAGCCGGGCGGCCAACGCGCTGCTCTCGCTCGGGGTACGGGCCGGCGACCGGGTCGCGCTGTATCTGCCGATGATCCCCGAGACCGTGGTGGCGATGCTGGCCTGCGCCCGGATCGGCGCCCCGCACACGGTGGTCTTCGGCGGCTTCTCCGCCGAGGCGCTGCGCGGCCGTATCCAGGACTGCGACGCGCGGGTGGTCGTCACCGCCGACGGCGGCCACCGCAAGGGCGCGGCCTCCGCGCTCAAACCCGCCGTCGACGAGGCACTCGAGCAGTGCCCCGGCGTCCGCAGCGTGCTGGTGGTGCGCCGCACCGGTCAGGACGTCGGCTGGACCGAGGGCCGCGATGTGTGGTGGCACGACCTGGTCGCCGCCCAGCCGGCCGAGCACACCCCCGAGGCGTTCGACAGCGAGCACCCGCTCTACATCATGTACACCTCCGGCACCACCGCCCGTCCCAAGGGCATCCTGCACACCACCGGCGGCTACCTGACGCAGGTCGCGTGGTCGCACTGGGCGGTCTTCGACGTCAAGCCCGAGCGGGACGTCTACTGGACCGCCGCCGACATCGGCTGGGTCACCGGGCACTCCTACATCGTCTACGGCCCGCTGGCCAACGGGGTGACCTCGGTGCTGTACGAGGGCACCCCCGACACCCCGCACCAGGGCCGCTGGTGGGAGATCGTGCAGAAGTACAAGGTGACGATCCTCTACTGCGCGCCGACCGCGATCCGCACCTTCATGAAGTGGGGCGACGCGATCCCCGGCCGCTTCGACCTGACGTCGCTGCGGCTGCTGGGGTCGGTGGGCGAGCCGATCAATCCCGAGGCGTGGATCTGGTACCGGCGGGCCATCGGCGGCGACCGCACACCGGTGGTCGACACCTGGTGGCAGACCGAGACCGGCGCCCAGATGATCAGCCCGCTGCCCGGTGTCAGCACCTGCAAGCCGGGCTCCGCGCTGCGCCCGCTGCCCGGCATCTGCGCCGACGTGGTGGACGACGCGGGCGAGCCGGTGCCGAACGGCTCCGGCGGGTATCTGGTGCTGACCCGGCCGTGGCCGGCGATGCTGCGCACCGTCTGGGGCGACGAGCAGCGCTACCTGGACACGTACTGGTCGCGTTTCCCCGGCCGCTACTTCGCCGGGGACGGTGCCAAGAAGGACGAGGACGGCGACATCTGGCTGCTGGGCCGGGTGGACGACGTCATGAACGTCTCCGGGCACCGGATCTCCACCACCGAGGTGGAGTCGGCGCTGGTGTCCCACCCGCTGGTCGCCGAGGCCGCGGTCGTCGGCGCCGCCGACCCGACCACCGGGCAGGGCATCGTCGCCTTCGTCATCCTGCGCGGCGACGCGGCGGCCAAGGGCGCGGACGAGGAACCGGCGCAGGAACTGCGGGCCCATGTGGCCAAGGAGATCGGGGCGATCGCCCGGCCGCGGCAGATCCTGGTGGTCGCGGAACTTCCCAAGACCCGCTCGGGGAAGATCATGCGCCGGCTGCTGCGGGACATCGCGGAGAACCGTGAACTCGGCGACGTCACGACGCTGACGGACTCCTCGGTGATGGACGCGATCCGCGAGCGGCTGCCCGACGGGTCCTGAGCCCGCCGCTCCTCGAAGCGTCCCCGGGTGGACCCGCTCCCTGAGCGCGGGTCCACCCGGGGGCCGGGGCGCCCCCTCAGACGGCCCGCTCGCGCCCCCTGATATCGAGCCGGGCGTAGTTCATCAGCCCGGTCCTCACGGTGTGCAGCGTCAGCACATGCCGCCCGGGCGCGGGCAGCGGGAAGGCCAGCTCCGCCCAGTGGTGCGCCTGCCGCCACGGCACCTCGGCGGCGTCGTCCGCGGTCGAGGGCACCTCGACCACCTCGGTGGCGCAGCGCGTCAGGCTCTCGTCGAACTGCCGACGCTGCTCGCCCCGATGATCAGCGAGGTCACCCGGGCATCGCGCAGCGCCCAGGACAGCGCCGTCTGCGCCAGGCTCTGGCCGCGCCGCCGCGCGAGGCCGTCCAGGCCGCGCAGCGCGGCCAGCAGCTGCGGGCTCAGGCTGGCCGGCCGCAGGCTCGCGCCGCGCGCCACCCGCGAGTCCGCCGGGGTGCCGGTCGGACAGCGGCCGGCCAGCAGACCCCGGCGGGGAGCGGGCGGCCGGTCCGCCACCGACGGCGGACCGGCCGCCCACGCGTGAACCGCGTGGTCAGGCGGCCTCAGCAGCCGATCGGCGAGGAGCCGACCGCCACATCGTCGAACCACAGGGTGTCGTCACCGGTGCCGTAACTCTCCCAGCCCAGCCGCAGCGCGGTCGGCCGGGGCGGGGTGGTGCGCGACAGCCACTGCCGGTCCACGTCGGCGGTCGGTACGCCGTCCACCCGCAGCCCCGGCACGTCCTGGTCGCCCAGCCAGGTCTGCAGGGACGGCGCGGTGGTGCCGACGGCGAACCGCAGGCACTGCCAGCTGCCGGTGGGCAGCGGGCGGCTCAGCGCGACGCCCGCCGGGCTCTGCTCGGGCAGCGTCGCGTCGTCGGTCTCGCGATTCCACTGCAACGCGCCGTTCTGCCCGCCGATCCGCAGCGCGCGGCCGCCCTGCGAGGAGTCCGGCATCGACACGAAGGCGACATGCGCGGCCGGCAGCGCGGTGGTGTGCCGCACCCACAGCCGTACGTACATCACCGGGCCGACCGCGGACAGGTCCTGGGTGTCCGCGACGAAGGCGTGGTTGCAGTAGCCGGCGTGGCCGTCCACCCGCAGCGACCGGGTCCCGCTGTGCGCGACCGCCGTGTCGACGGCGACAGCGCCGGTGCCCGAGCAGTCGGGCGCGGCCGGCTGCCACTGCCCGGAGGGCGCGGTGCCGGTCTGGTCCTCGAAGTCCGAGCAGATCACCGCACCGGAGCAGCCGGACGGCGGCGGCGTGGTGGGCGGCGGGGTCGTCGGGGGAGTGGTGGGAGGCGTGGTCGGGGGAGTGGTCGGGGGTGTCGTGGGGGGCGTGCCGTTCCCGGTGCACGCGGTGCCGTTGAGGATGAAGGCGGTGGGCGTCGGGTCGGCGGCGCTCCAGGTGCCCTGCACACCGAAGTCGGCGGCGCCGCCGGTGGCGATGGCCGCGTTGTAGCCGGCGTCGGCGGCCCGTACGGCGGCGCCGGTCTGGGTGACGGTGGTGTTCCAGCCCGAGGTGATGTGCTGGTCGCCGGCGTAGGTCCAGGCCAGCTGCCAGCCGTTGACGGCCGGGCCGAGGTTGGTGACCTTGATCTGGGCGGTGAAGCCGCCCGACCACTCGTTGACGGTGTAGTTCACCGAGCAGCCGGACGCCGCTCCGTGGGCGGGCAGCGCCACCAGGGCGGGCAGCACGAGCGCCGCTGCCGCCACCGGCCACAGCCACGGTCTGACGATTAACCGCCGCGAGGATGCGCGCACAGGGACCTCCTGGGCATGTGGGGGGAAGGCCGCTCCCGGAAGTGGGGGTGGGAGCGCTCCCACACTATGGAAGCGGGCCTCACCGCTGTCAATGCCCCGCGCACCCCACCGCTGCGACGCCCGGGGCTGAGGCCCCGCCGGCGGTACGGCGGGGCCGGCGGCGCTGCGCGCGCCGGCCCCGCCGTACCGCCTTGCCCACCCTTGCTCAGCCCTTGCTGGAGCCCAGCGACAGACCGGCGATGAACTGCTTCTGCAGCAGGATGTAGACCACCAGGGTCGGTACGGCCGCGATCATCGCCGCCGCCGCGATCAGGTTCTGGTTGCTCACGAACTGGCCCTGCAGATTGGCCAGCGCCGAGGTCACCGGCCGCTTGTCGCCCGACGACATCAGGGTGATGGCCCAGAAGAAGTCGTTGTAGATCCAGGTGGTCAGCAGCGTGGCCAGTGCCGCGAGCGCCGGGCGGCACAGCGGAATGGTCAGCCGCCAGAACCGGGTCCACAGCGACGCGCCGTCCACGAGCGCGGCCTCGTACATCTCCTCGGGGACCGACTTCATGTAGTTGCTCAGCACGAAGACGCAAAAGCCCAGCTGGAAGGCCACGTTGATGGCGATCAGGCCGAAGATCGAGTTGTACATCAGGCCGCTGTCGCTGACGAAGTGCGGCAGGGTGATCTTGAGGTACATCCGGTACAGCGGGGTGATGATCACCTGCTGGGGCAGCAGGTTCCCGGCCGTGAAGAGGATCAGCAGCGCCACGTTGATCTTGACGTTGACCCGGGTCAGCACGAAGGCCACACCCGATGCCAGTGCCAGCACGATGATCACCGCGGGCACCGTGATGAGGACCGAGTTCCAGAAGAAGTGCAGCATGTCCGACTGCGACCAGGCGTCGCTGAAGTTCTTCAGCGTCAGGTGGTGCGGCATCGAGACGTAGCCGTACTTGCGGGTGTCGGAGTACGGCCGGATCGCCACGTACAGCGCGAAGGCGATGGGCAGCAGCCACAGCACGGACGCGACGATCAGGAAGGCCTGGGAGGCTATCTGGCCCCACGGCCGGGTCCTCCTGCGGCCGGGTGCGGACGGCAGCGCCGTCCCCGGCCTGGTGAGGGCTTCGGTCGTCATGAGGATTCCTCCCGGCGGAACGTCTGGTAGAGGAACACCGAGATCGGCACCAGCGAGATGATCAGCAGCACCACACCCAGCGCGGAGCCGAAGCCGACCCGCTGGGTCTCACCGACGATGTTCGAGGTGACCAGCACCGACAGCAGTTCCAGGCCGTTGATGCCCTTGTTGGTGATGTAGACCAGGTCGAAGGCGCGCAGCGACTCGATGACGGTGACCACCATGATGACGATGTTGATCGGCCGCATCACCGGGAAGATCACCCGCCAGAAGGTCTGCCAGGCGTTCGCGCCGTCCACGGTCGCCGCCTCGCGCAGCGTCGGGTCGACGGCCTTGAGGCCGGCCAGGTAGAGCACCATCACATAGCCGGACTGCCGCCAGGTCGCCTCGACCAGCACCGCCCACAGATTCAGATGGGGATTGCCCAGCCAGTCGATGGCGTTGCTGTCGCTGTTGCGCCCGATGACGGTGTTGATCAGCCCGAAGTTCTGCGAGTACATGAACTCCCAGATGATGCCGACCAGCGCGAGCGAGAGCATGACCGGCAGGAACAGGATGCTCTGGTACATCCGGCTGCCGCGGATCCCGCGGTCGATCAGCACCGCGAAGAGCATGCCCAGCGGCGTGGCGATCAGGACGAAGACGGCCAGCCAGATGAGGTTGTGGCGGACCGCGGGCCAGAACTCGGGGTAGATCGTGGCGGCCTGGTGGTAGTTCTGCACCCCGTACCAGCAGCCGTTGTTCAGGATCGACGGGACGTTGGGCTTGCACGTCTGGCTGTGCAGGCTGCCGACGCCGTTCCACTTGGTGAACGACAGCAGGACGGTCCCGATCGCCGGGAACCACACGAAGGCCAGATCGAGCAGCAGCGGTATGCCCAGCAGCACGGCGACCACGATGCGGTCGCGGATGCTGAGCTTGCGCACACCGCGGCGGCGGCGCGGGGCCGGGGCCGGCGTGGCCCCGTCCTGCGCCGCTTCCGCGGTGTCCACCTGGGACGTCGAACTCATGAGGTATAGATCGCCTTCGCCTGGTCCTCGGCGCTCTTCTGGAGCTTCGCGATGTTGCCGGTGCTCGGGTCGTCGATGAACTTCTGCAGGATCGAGATCATGGCGTTGGCCATGGCCGGGTCGGAGTCGCGGTCCATGAACTGCGCGACGGCCTTGCACTTGCCGATCTCGGTGACCGACTTCTTCTGGATCGCGTTGTACGTCGGCACCTGGAGGCCGTTGGCCAGGCCGACGTCCCACTGGTCGGTCTTGAGGTACTCGGCCTCGGCGGGACCGCTGCCGATGTACTCCAGGATCGCCTTGGCCGCGTCGGTGTTCTTGGACTTCTTGCTCAGCATGAACCCGTCGGTGGGCGCGTCCATGTAGTCCTGGCCCCACTTGGGGTTGATCGTGGGGAAGGTGAAGAAGTCCAGGTCGTCCAGGTCGGCCTTGTCGGTGACGTACTGCGCGGCGACCTGGTTGGTGCCCTGGAACATCATGCCGGCCTTCTTGGTCTCCAGCGTCTTGGCCGCATCCTGCCAGATCCGGCCGTTCGCGCCGGACTGCGTGTACGGCAGCAGCTCGGCCCAGTGCTGGAAGACCGTGGCGACGCCCTGGTCGGTCCACGGGATCTTGTGGGTCATCAACTTCATGTGGTAGTCGTACCCGTTGATCCGCATGTTGAGGATGTCGAAGGTCCCCAGCGCGGGCCAGCCGTCCTTGTCGGCGAAGGCGATCGGGATCAGGCCGTCGGTCTTCATCTGCTTGGCCAGCGCGATGTACTCGTCCCACGTGGTCGGGACGGTGTAGTGGTGCTTGGCGAACTCGCTCTTGTTGTAGAACACCACCCAGGGGTAGTTGTAGAGCGGCACCAGGTACTGGTGGCCGTCGAGGCCGGTGGACAGCTGCTTGGCGGCCGGGCCGAAGTTGCCGCCGATCTTCTCCCAGACGTCGTCGAGCGGCTGGGCCAGGCCCTGCGCGGCGAAGTACTGCATGCGGTAGCCGGCGAACCAGGTGAACAGGTCGTCCGGGGTGCCCTGCAGGTAGCTGGTGATGTTCTCCTGGAAGGTGTTGTGGTCGACCGTATTGATCGTCACCTTCACCTTGGAGGACGTGGTGGCCGCGGTGGTGAGCGCCGCGAACGCGGTCTTGGCCGCCGGGTCGGAGTAGTTGGACCCGAAAGTGACCGTGCTGCCGGCCACCGAGCCGGTGGTGCCCGAGCTGCCGGACTTCTTGTCCGACGAGTCCGAGTCGCTGCTGCACGCCGTCAGCAGGCCGCCGGACACTGCCGCGAGCCCCGCGGCCCCGGCCACGCCCCTGAGTAGATTCCTCCGCGAGGGGGACGGGTTGCTGCCCGCGTCGGTTCCCGACGTCTCGACGTCCGACATGGTGCCTCCATGTGTGTGTGGGCGCTTATTAGGGGACTTGTAGGAGAGCTGAAGGCGAAATGCTGACGGAGCGGGGGCTCTGGCGGGTCTCTAGCGCCGAAGCCTTTTCCAACAGAAGTCACCAAGATGAAACGCCATCGCAACTGCAGGGTAGTTCTACGCCACATGCAGGGGGCCGTCAACGCCCTGATCCTGATGCGTTGCCGGACCGTGATGTCGGCTCGGTGTTGGAACATGTTCGCTTCGGTTGGCATCGGCCGGCCGCACTCACAACGGCCGCCGTACGCCCCCGGAAGGGCGTACGGCGGCCGTTCGACGTCATGGACGTCCCTGGGGGCGCGAGGGGCGCTGCGCCGCGGTCAGCAGCTTTCCTGCGGCACGGTACGCCCGCCCCGCGGCGGTCACCCGATGAGCAGATCCGCCGTCCTGCTCGCCAGCTGCACACCGCCCTGGCTCAGCGTGACCGTCAGCCGCAGCCGGTCGGCCGTGCAGCCGGCGAGGACGAGATAGCTGCCCGCGGTCGAGACCTGCGCGTACGGTGCGAAAGTGACCGACCGCGGCAGCGGGTCGATCACCGGGCAGCCGGCCGGGATACCGGTGGAGGTGCCGGACAGGAACCGGCCCACCCAGGTCTCGCTGATTGTCCTGGACTGCCCCGTGCAGTTGGTCGCCGCAAGGGTCGCCGTCGAGGTGCCGCCGGCGGGGACGGACGCGGGGTCGAAGGCCAGGCCGTCGATCCGGACGACGACGGAGGAGGTCGCGCAGGGAGTGGGGGGAGGGGTGGCCGCCGCTGCGGGGCCGCCTGCCGACGCCACCGTGGCGGTGGCGACGGCGGCAGCGGCCGTCACGAGGGCGGAGAGTCTGCGGAGCACATCGGGTCCTCTCTCTCGGCCGGGCGTGCGGGGCCGCCCGGCGGTGACCATGACCGCACCAAGGTGGGACCCGGGAGCGGGCGTTGGCAACGGGCAGTGCCGCGCCGGGCGCGCGCCCAGACCCGAACCGGCCGTACTGCCGCCGGCCGGCCGGAGAGCCGTGACGGCTCATTCACCGGCGGAACATACGCACGCCATAGGATGGGTGCCGGGTCGTCCGCTGGTCAGGGCGTTACATGACAAGCGGCCGGCCCGTCGGGTCCTGCGGTCCGCACCGCGCCCGGCCGTCGCAGTACG
The DNA here is from genome assembly GCF_036227245.1 of Streptomyces sp. NBC_01477. Lineage (GTDB taxonomy): Bacteria > Actinomycetota > Actinomycetes > Streptomycetales > Streptomycetaceae > Actinacidiphila. The sequence goes on along the minus strand of NZ_CP109445.1, from coordinate 537,958 downwards.
CCGGCCGGTCGGGTCGGGGGCGGCGGGACGCGGCGGCGTACCGTCGAATCCCGGCCGCATCCCGGTGGCTTCCGGCCGGAGCCCGGCTGCGGCGGCATCCGCTGCGGGTCGGAGTGATCATGCCCCGGTACCGTGGTCCGGACCCGTCCCGGCCGATGGCCTGAAAGGCTCCCATGAAAGCTGAGATCGCCGTGTCCGCCGGTGCGCGGCACACCCGGATCCTCGGGGTCGGCGCATACCGCCCGCGCCGGGTCGTCGACAATGCCGAGGTGTGCCGGCACATCGACTCGACGGACGAGTGGATCCGCTCCAGAACCGGCATCGTCACCCGCCGCTGGGCCGGACCCGACGAGACCCTGGGCGTCATGGCGGAACAGGCCGCGAGCAAGGCGATCGCGGCGGCCGGGCTCACCCCTGACGCCATCACCTGCGTGATCGCCGCGACCTTCACCCATCTCAAGCAGACCCCCGCCGTCGCCACCGAGATCGGCCACCGCATCGGCGCCACCGGGGCGGCCGGCTTCGACATCTCGGCAGGCTGTGCCGGCTTCGTGCACGGCCTCACCCTCGCCTCCGACGCGGTACGCGCCCGCGGCGGGCACGTGCTGGTCGTCGGGGTCGAGCGGATGTCCGACATCCTCGACCTGACCGACCGCTCCACCGCGTTCATCTTCGGCGACGGCGCGGGGGCGGTCGTCGTGGGCCCGTCCGACACGCCCGGGATCGGCCCGGTCGTCTGGGGCGCAGACGGCTCACAGGCCGACGCCATCACGCAGACCGTGCCGTGGGACGCGCTGCGGGACGCCCCGGACCAGCCCTTCCCCGCGCTGCGGCAGGACGGCCAGCGGGTCTTCCGCTGGGCGGTCTACGAGATGTCCAAGGTCGCCGTCCAGGCGCTCGACGCGGCGGGCGTCGCCGCCGACGACCTCGACGCCTTCATCCCGCACCAGGCGAACGAGCGGATCATCGACTCCATGACCCGCTCCATGGGCCTGCCCGCCCGGGTCGCGGTCGCCAAGGACATCGTCACCACCGGCAACACCTCGGGTGCCTCCATCCCGCTCGCGATGGAGTCGCTGCTCGCCTCGGGGCGGGCCGTCGCCGGCGACACCGCCCTGCTGCTCGGGTACGGCTCCGGCCTGTCCTACGCGGCACTCGTCGCCACGCTGCCCTGACCCCGGGAGGCCGCCGCTGCCCCGGGCGGGCCGCGGCGGCCCGCCCGGGACCCTGGCGTCAGCCTCCCGCGCCGACCACGTCGAGCGCGGCGGCCAGCCGCGGCGCGGTGAAGTCCCGCACCCAGGCGAGCTGCTCGCCCCCGGTGCTCCGCGGCACCACCTCGACCAGCATGATCAGGTACAGATAGCTGCGGTAGAGGGCCAGCCTGACCCGGGCTGCGGCGTCGAAGTCAGTACGCCCGCCCGCCGCGCCGTAACCGGCGAGGAAGGCCGGATCGTCCTCGGCGTCGCCGGTCATGAGCGACAGCGACGCGAAGTCCGCCAGCGGGTCGCCCCAGAACATCCGCTCCCCGTCGATGAGGCCGCCGACCGTACGCGCCCCCGGCGGCCCGTCCAGCAGCACATTGCCGGGCCACAGGTCGAAGTGGACGAGCGCGGGCTCGGCCACCTCCTCCAGCGCCGCGGCGCCGCCCGCGAGGGCGGACCGTATCGCGTCGAGCGGCCGCGGCAGCCAGGAGCCGAAGTCCGCGGCATCGGCCAGCACGGCACCGGTCATCGCGGCGAAGGCCGGCGCCCAGCGGTCGGCGAGCGGGGCCACGCGCTGCGCCGGATAGCCGAACCCCGGCCCCCGCACGGTGTGCAGCCGGGCTACCAGACCGCCCAATTCCCGGCGCAGCCGGTCGCGTTCCTCCGCCGCCATGGCCCCGGCGACCTCGGACCAGGGCACTCCCGGCGCGTACGTCATCAGCAGGAAGGGCGCCGCGCCCGCGTCCTCGGCCCACTCGGCGTGCACCACCCGCGGCGCCGGCACCCCCACCGCGGCGGCCGACTCGTAGAACAGCGCCTCGCCGCAGAGCAGTTCGGCCTCGTACCGCAGCCGCGGGGTGCCGGACGGCGGCGGGACCTTCAGGACCAGCCGGGTGCCGTCGGTGAGCCCGACGCTGTGCAGGGCGTTGTACGACCCGCCGGACAGCGCGGTCCGCGCGGCGACCCGGGACGCCCCGACCCCGGCCCGCGCCAGCAGCCCGTCCACCGTCCCGTCGCCCACCGTGTGTACCGCCATCGGTCCTCCGTCGCTCCCGCGGTCCGGGCCGCCACCGGGGCCGATCCGCCCCGGCCGCCCGCCGGCACCACGTATACCGTCCCGGCCTGCGACGGCGACACCCACTTCCGCGGGCAGCCGGTCGCGACAAGGGGCCGCACTACGCGGTGAGCGCGCCCCAGCCGAGCGCGCCGGCGGCGGCCGCCGCGTACAGCCACACCCCGATCAGCACGGCCTGCCGCTGCCTGGCCGCGGGCCACCCCGTACGCGACACCGCCCAGGCCAGCGCGGGCAGCACCAGCACCGCGTGCAGGGTCACCCCGTGCAGCGGTTTGAGCATGCCCGTCGAGTGATACGCCGCCTGCTGGTGGCCGGTCCTGGTGTCGGCCACCCCGCGGGCGATCATCGCGGCGCCCGACAGCAGCCCGACGATCAGCAGCGCGAACCCGGCCCGCAGCGCCAGCGGCATCCCCGCGGGTCCGGCGGGCTCGGCCCGGAAGGCGGCCACCGCGAAGGTGCCGAGCACCGCCACCAGCAGGGCGCCGCCGGCCGCGAGCGACATCGCGACGGCGGTGTTCGCCGGCGTCTCCATGTTGAAGTGCGAGGGCACCCCGCGCCACGCCTGCACCGTGATCCCGGCGACCTCCAGGACGCAGTCCGCGGTGAACAGCGCCAGCAGCACCGCCCGGGTGCGGGCCGGTATCCGGACGTACGACGTCACCCAGGCGACGGCGATCAGCGTGAGGCCGAACGACACCCCGAAGGTGAAGGGCTTGCGCCAGGACACCGGCCCGTCCCAGGGGCCGCCGTCCACGAAGAAGACCCCCAGGTGGAAGAGCCCGGACGTGACAAGCGCGGCGCCGACCGCGCAGGCCGCCCGCTCGGCGGGCCCCGCCGCGCGGGCGGCCCCTGCGGCGGCGGGCGCCACCGTGCTGATGGCGGACATGGACGGCTCCCGACTCCTCGTCACCCGGGCACCACGCCCCGGGCGGAACGCGCCCACGCTAGGGTCCGCCGCCCGCCCGCCGCGTCGTCGCGGGGAAGGCCGCGGGACTGCGCCCGGCGCAGTACGTACACCCGCGAGGGTGCCGCGGCTGCGGCGGGCGGGTGCTTCTCGCACGGCGGGCGATTGGTACGCGCACCGGTCGGACAAACAGCTCACCGGAAGATCCGGACAGCGCGGAGGGACCGGGATGAGCCAGCAGACGACCGAGCCGCGGCCGGACGACGGCACCGCGGACCCCGCCGACGGCGCGAGCCGGCCGGGCAGGAGGCGACGGCGCCGGCTGCTGCCGTGGAAGCACCGGCGCGACCTCGCCCCCGAGCAGCTCCGCCGCCGCAAACTGGTCACCCGCGGCCTCACCGGGGTCTGCGTGGTCTGCGTCGGCACGGCCGGCTGGTCCGTCGGCCAGGCACTGACCTACCCGGGCAAGGACAGCACCGCGGCCCGCCTCGCCGAATGGGCCCGCGACCACGAACTCGGCTTCGTGGTCGACAAGCTGGAGGACATGCAGTATTCGATGAACCCGCCGAAGGTCGGCGGCACCCTGTCCACCGACGCGCTGGCCCGCATGAAGGCCACCCAGGGCGCCGTCCCCACCCCCGCACACGTCCCCGCCCAGCCCCTGGTCGCGCTGCGCGCCCCGATGCGTCCCCTGGTCAGCCCGGCACTCCCCGGTGAGGGCGTCTACCGCGCCCTGGCCGCCGCCCACGGCCAGCCGATCGTCCAGGGCACCTACGTACGCCCCGACGGCGAACACACCTCCTACGAGGCCGCGGTCGCCTGGATCAGCGGAAAATACTCCCGCTTCCAGCTGCACCCCGGCTTCCGCGAGCCCGGCGGCACCTTCGACGTACCGCCCACCATCCCCGAGGGGCAGCGGACCGGCCTGGTCGCCACCTGGAACGGCGGCTTCCGCATCACCGACGGCGGCTCCCGCGGCGGCTTCTACCTCGACGGCCGCACCGCGGGCGAGCTGCGCGACGGCGCCGCCTCCGAGGTCTTCTACCGCGACGGCTCGCTGCGCATCGGCGTCTGGGGCCGGGACGTCCGCATGACCCCCGACGTCACCGGTGTGCGCCAGTGCCTTGAGCTGATGGTCGACGGCGGCCGGGTCGTCCCCGACATCGACGACGGCTCCAAGTGGGGCGTCAGCGACCAGAGCCGGATGTTCGTCCCGCGCTCAGGTGTCGGCGTCACCGCCGAGGGCGACATCGTCATGGTCGTCGGCCAGGGGCTGTCCGCGCAGACCCTCGCGCAGCTCATGCAGCGGGCCGGCGCGGTACGGGCGATGCCGCTCGACATGAACCGCGCGTGGCCGTCCTTCATGTCCTATGACGGCGCCCGCACCCCGGCGAACCCGGCGCCCACGAACATCCTCGACTTCGAGGACCCCCCGGACCGCTACTACACCCAGGCCACCCGCGACTTCGTCGCCGTCTACGCCCGCTGAGCCCGGCTCCCGGGCGCGCCGCGGCGGGGGAGCCCGCCAGGCGGTCCCCGCGTCGCCGGCAGTTCCCCGCGCCCCTGGTAGGGCGCCGCGTTCCGTAGAGGCGCCCCCAGCAGCCCGCGGCCGGCGGATGGGCGCCGCCTGCGTAGGGGGGAGCCCTCGCGCGGGAGTACCGCGAGGCGGGACGGGGGCAGCCGCGCCCGGCTCCCGGGCGCCCCGCGGTCAGGCGGGCGGGTGCGCCTCGCGCACCGCGTCCACCGTGTCGGCCTCGGCCGCGGACTTGTCCTCGCGGTAGCGGACGACGCGCGCGAAGCGCAGGGTGAGGCCGGCCGGATAGCGCGGCGAGGTCTGGACGCCGTCGTAGGCGATCTCGACCACCAGCTCGGGTCTGACGGTCACCACATGGCCGTCGTCCCGCACGGCGAGGGCGAGCAGCCGCTCCGTCTGCCACGCGAGGACCGCGTCGGTGAGCCCCTTGAAGGTCTTGCCGAGCATGACGAAGGCGCCGTCCTCGCCCCGCGCCCCCAGGTGCAGGTTGGAGAGCCTGCCGGTGCGCCGCCCGTGGCCCCACTCGGCGGCGAGCACCACCAGGTCCAGGGTGTGGACGGGCTTGACCTTGATCCAGGACGCTCCGCGCCGCCCGGCCGCGTAGCGGCCGTCCTCCGCCTTGACGACGACGCCCTCGTGCCCTCGCGCCAGCGCCGCCGCCATGAAGTCCTCGGCCGTACGCAGCGCCGCCGGGTCCCCGGGGTCGGCGACGACGGCCCGCCGCACCCGGGCCTCCGCCGGGACCAGCGCGTCGAGGGCCGCGTGCCGCTCCGCGTACGGCAGGTCGAGCAGGTCGCGGCCGTCGGCGGACAGCACGTCGAAGAAGACCGCGCGCACCGGCAGCGCGCGGGCCGCCGCGGCGACGTCGACCCGGGAGCCGACCCGGCCCGCGGTCTCCTGGAAGGGCCGGGGGCGCCCGTCGGCGTCGAAGGCCAGCACCTCCCCGTCGAGTACGAACCGCCGCCCGTCCAGCGCGCGTACCGTCGCGACGATCTCCGGCAGCCGGTCGGTGACGTCGTCCAGGGTGCGGGTGAACAGCCGTACGCTGTCGCCGTCGCGGTGGGCCTGGATTCGGATGCCGTCCAGCTTCTCCTCGACCGCGCACGGCCCGCCGGCCTTGGCGACCGCCTCCGGCACGGACTTGGCGGCTGCCGCGAGCATCGGCAGCAGCGGCCGGCCCACGGTGAGCCGGAAGTCGGCGAGCGCGTCGGGGCCGCGCGCGAGCAGCGCCTCCGCCACGGGTTCGAGCGCGCCGGCCAGCATGACCGCCCGCCGCACCCCCGCGGGCTCGGCGCCGGCGGCCGCCGCCAGGCCCTCCGCGGCGGCGGCGTCGAGCGCGCCCTGCCGGACCTCGCCGGTGATCAGGCCGAGCAGATACTCCTGCTCGGTCGCGGTGGCCGCGGCCAGCAGATCCTGGACCAGGGCGCGCCGGCCCGCCTGCGAGCCCTGGCCGGTGACGGCGGCGACCGCGGTGAGCGCCGCGTCCACCTCGGCGACGGTGAGCGCGGCACCGGGCGCCGGGTCCGCCCGGTCGCGCAGCGCGGCCCAGCCGACGCCGAGCCGGCCCTGCGGGAGCCGCCCGGCGAGGTACGCGATGGCGATCGGCGCGTCCTGCGGCCCGACGTCCCGGAAGAAGCCGGCGAGCAGGTCGGTCTTGCGGGACCGCGACGATGTGCCGGCGACCTCCCGCGAGACCCGGGCGACCTCGGCGAAGAGCATGTCTCCATCCTGCGACGGCCCGGGGCGAAGCGCGCGGGTTCACTCGAACGGAGAATCGAAATGATGTACGAATAGGGGTTATGGTGGAGCCATGTCCCATCAGCAGACATCACTCTTCGCCACCGGCGCCCCGGTCCTCGGCGGCCTGGACCGGCTGCGGCGCACCGTGCTCGGCCACGGCGCGTGGATCGACGTGCTGCCCGGCTGGCTGAGCGGTGCCGACGACCTCTTCGCCGATCTGGCCGCCCGGGTCCCGTGGCGCGAGGAGCGCCGCACCATGTACGACAACGTGGTCGCGGTGCCGCGCCTGCTCGCCCACTATGCGGAGGGCGAGCCGCTGCCCGACCCGGTGCTGACCGAGGCCCGCGACCGGCTCGGCGCGCATTACGCGGCGGAGCTGGGCGAGGCATTCGTCAGCGCGGGCCTGTGCTTCTACCGCGACGGCCGGGACAGCGTCGCCTGGCACGGCGACCGCTTCGGCCGCGGTGCCACACGCGACACGATGGTCGCGATCCTCTCGCTCGGCGACCCCCGGCCGCTGCTGCTGCGCCCGCGCGGCGGCGGCGGCGCCGCCCGGAAGGTGCCGCTGGGCCACGGCGACCTGATCGTGATGGGCGGTAGCTGCCAGCGCACCTGGGACCACGCGATACCCAAGACCCGGTCGGCGGTCGGCGGCCGGATCAGCGTGCAGTTCCGCCCGCGCGGCGTGGCCTGAGCGGTCCGCGGGCTGCGGTCGCCGGGGCGCGGGCTGTGCGTGCACGCGTCGAGCGGCGTCCCTGAGCGGTTTGCGGGCTGTGGTCGCTGCGGTCGCCCGAGCGTGCGCGGGCTGTGCGGTGGGCCTGAGCGGTCCGGGGTCCGCGGTCCGCGGGCGCTGCGGCGCGGCCTGTGCGTGCAGGGACCCGTGCCGCCCGGCCCGACCGTCCGCGGCTGGTGTGTCCGTGGCCTGTGCGGCACGGCGCCACGGACCGCCGCGGGTCCCGCCGAGCGCTCGCCTGGTGCGCCCGCAGGCGCGGGACGCCGGTTCGCGCGCATGATGGAAGGAAGCCGTCCGGCGTGTTCGGCCGGCCCAGGCCGCGGCCGGTTTCCGCCGCGGACGGGCGGGCAGGCGCCTGACGAGGCGTCGGGGCGGCGCAGGCGTCCACCCCGACCAGGAAGGACGTGGTCATCCGTGCGAACCGCATCTCCCGCAGCAGGCCCGGCCGCTGTCCGGCGGGCGGTGGCCGGCTGCCACTTTCCGCCCCCGGGCGAAGCAGGTGCGGCGACATGACCGAGCGCATCGACGGCGCCATGGGCGACGACGTGTACCAGCCGGACGGCAGCGAGATCCAGGAGGACACCGGGCCGCTGGAGCCCGAGGACACCCTGGACGACCGCGGGATCGCCGAGGTGCTCGACGAAGGGTATTCGCCGCCGGACTACCCGCGCGGCGTCGAGGACGTCGGTACCACAGCCGCCGAGCAGCGGGCGGGCGAGAGCCTGGACGAACGGCTGCCGCGCGAGCGCCCCGACATCCAGGTGCGCTCGGACGACGGCCTGGGCGACGCGTCCGACACCGATGGCGAGCTGATCGACCCGGAGGCGGGCGAGCCTCGTTCCGGCCGGCTGGTCGCCCCCGACGAGGGGGTGAGGAGCCGCCAGGACGGCATGGTCGGCGAGGACGTCGGCATCGACGGCGGCGCGGCCTCGGCGGAGGAGGCGGCCGTCCATGTCGTCGAGGACACGGACTGGCCGCTGGACGACGACGAGGTCGTGGACGTGGACGTGGAGACCTGACCGTGCGGGCCGCGGCGGCCGGACAAGAGCCGGCGGACCGCGCGTGAAGGTGACGGCACCGTAGCGAAGGCAAGGAGTCGGTGGCATGAGCGAACTGATGAAGCCCCAGGACACGGTCGGTGTGCCCGCCGGTCACGAACGCATCTGCGGCCCGGCGAGCATTCGCAGCGAGGCCGAGTTCTTCGACGCCCGCGCCCGCGCCGACGCGGACGCCGTCGCGAAGGCCCGCACGCACCACGAGGGCCTGTCAGCCGAGGTGGTGGCGTCGGGCACCGCCGTGCACGACCTGCTGGAGCGGCTGCGGCACCGCGGCATACCGTCCCGCGGTGAATTGCGCCCGCTGGCCGAGGCGTTCGCCAAGCACTGCCGGGCCACCGAGGCCACCGCCCGCCGGGCCCTGGACCACCGGCACGTGGCCGGTGACGCCGTGCGCGAGGACCGCACGGAGGGCGAGCGGCTGCTGCGGATGCTGACCGACCTGATGGCAGCGGAGCCGCCCGACGGCACCTACGCCCTGCTGGTGGGCGGCACAATGGCCGAGATCGACCAGTATGTGGCCCACGAGCAGCGCGACCTGGTCCCGGAGATCGACCGGGAACTGTCGCCCACTGAAAGCGCCCGCCTGGCCAGGGCCTTCCCCGGCTGACCGGGCGTGAGCGGGCCGCAAGGCGCGTGTGTTCGGGCTTGGGTGGCCGCCGCCATGAGCGGCGGCCACCTTTGCGCCGCCGTCGCGGGTCTCAGAGGCCGATGAACTGATAGTCCGTCGCGATCCGCCCGTCCGGCCCGAGCAGCAGCACCTGGAGCCCGCCGCCCTGCGTCTCGCCGCCGTCCACCGGAGCCCATTCCCAGCTGAGCCTGACCAGGTCGTGCAGCCGCCGCACTTCGCCGTGGATCCGGAAACGCGCGGCGCCGGGCGCGACGAATTCCTCGTACGCCGTCCGCACCCGGAATTCCAGCGCGTCATGGCCCCGCGCCTCAAGGGCGACGGTCCGCATCCCCACCCGCTCGGCGGTACGCCTTCAAGACGTGAAGGCATCACGGACTCTTGACGGGCGGCCGGGCCTGCTGGCTTGATGAGTTGCGGCCCGGACAGCCGGTTGACAGCGAGAGTCGACGCCTGGCGCCGTACCGGAGCCACCGTTGCGTAAACCCCTTGGACCCACAGGGACCGAGGGGCCGACAGACGACGAAATGGGAGCGCTCCCACAGAAATCCGCTCCCGTGTCGTCGGCCATCCCCCCACGAGCTGGTGAAGGGACTACCAGTGACACGCCTTCCCGTACCCGACCGCCTCCGGCGGCTGCTGCCGCGCGCACCGCGGCTGCGGCCCGCCGCCGCGGTGCTCACCGCGGTCGCCGCGCTGCTGCTGCCGCTGACCGCGGGCCAGTCCGCGCACGCCGCCTCCGTGCGGACCTGCGAGCCGCAGGGCACGATCGCGGCCGGCGACTACACCATCCAGGCCAACGAGTGGAATTCCACCGCCCAGCAGTGCGTCACCTACTCCGGCGGCACCGCCTGGTCGCTGGACACCGCGAACTTCAACCTCCCCACCAACGGCGCCCCCGCCACCTACCCGTCGATCTTCAAGGGCTGCCACTGGGGCGACTGCACTCCCGGCAGCGGGCTGCCGATCCAGGTGAGCAAGCTCGGCAGCGCCACCTCCTCGTGGAGCACCACCCAGCCCGCGGCCGGTGCCTACGACGTGGCGTACGACCTGTGGATCAATTCGACGCCGACCACCATCGGGCAGCCCGACGGCACCGAGATCATGATCTGGCTCAACAGCCGCGGCGGCGTCCAGCCCTTCGGCGGCAAGACCGGCACCTCGTCGGCAGCGGGCCACAACTGGGACGTGTGGACCGGCCAGCAGACCTCCTGGAAGATCATCTCCTACGTGCTGCAGGGCGGCGGCACGTCCTTCACGGGCCTCGACATCAAGGGCCTGATCGACGACGCGGTCGGCCGCGGCTCCGTCAACGCCTCGCACTACCTGATCGACGCCGAGGCCGGCTTCGAGGTCTGGCAGGGCGGCCAGGGCCTGGCCACCACCGGCTTCTCCTTCAGCGCGAGCACCGGCACCGGCGGCAGCGGGGGCGACACCCAGGCGCCGACCGCGCCCGGCGGCCTCACCGGCACGGCGGTGACCGCGACCTCGGCCGCGCTCAGCTGGTCGGCGGCCACCGACAACGTCGGCGTCACGGCCTACGACGTCTACCGCAACGGCGCGCTGGCCGGTACGACGGCGGGCACGTCCTTCACCGACTCCGGCCTGACCGCGTCCACCGCCTACAGCTACACCGTCAAGGCCAGGGACGCGGCGGGCAACACCTCGCCCGCCTCCGCCCCGGTCACCGTCACCACCCCGGCCGGCCCCGGCGGCGGCACGGGCAGCGGCTGCTCGGCGGCGTACACGGTCAACGACTGGGGCGGCGGCTTCACCGCCGACGTCACCGTGACCAACACCGGCGGCGCCGCCACCCACGGCTGGACGGTGGGCTGGACCTACGGAGGCAACCAGAGGATCACCAGCTCCTGGAACGCCACCGTCGCCCAGTCCGGCGCGGCGGTGACGGCCGCCAGCATGAGCTACAACGGCCAGCTGGCGCCCGCCGCCTCGACGCACTTCGGCGTCCAGGGCACCTACAGCGGCGGCAACACCACCCCGACGCTCACCTGCACCGCGAGCTGAACCCGGCCGGGCCGGTGCCGCGGGGCGGCGGCGAAATCCGCTGGCTCCGGCACCGACCCGCGCCCATGCTGTGATCATGGCGCGCGATTTCGATGACCTGGTGGCCGAGGCCGACGCGGTGTCCGTCGACGGCTGGGACTTCTCCTGGCTCGACGGGCGGGCCGTCGAGCAGCGGCCGTCGTGGGGCTATCAGCGGGCGATGGGGGAGCGGCTGGCCGGCGCCGCGGCAGCGCTGGACATCCAGACCGGCGGCGGCGAGGTGCTGGCCGGGGTGCCGCGGCTGCCGCCGCTGATGGCCGCGACCGAGTCCTGGCCGCCGAACGCCGCCAGGGCCACCGCGCTGCTGCACCCGCGCGGAGCCGTGGTGGTCGCCGACGCGGACGAACCGCCGCTGCCCTTCGCCGACGAGGCCTTCGACCTGGTCGTCAGCCGGCACCCCGTCACCGTGTGGTGGGACGAGATCGCCCGGGTGCTGCGGCCGGGCGGTACGTACTTCTCCCAGCAGGTAGGCCCGGCCAGCGGCGTCGAACTGGTCGAGTTCTTCCTCGGGCCGCGGCCCGGTGCCGAGGGCGGTCCGCGCCATCCGGACCGCGCCAGGGAGGGCGTACGGGCGGCCGGTCTTGAGCTGGTCCAGCTGCGTCCCGAGACGCTGCGGATGGAGTTCTACGACATCGGCGCGGTCGTCTACTTCCTGCGCAAGGTGATCTGGATGCTGCCCGGCTTCACCGTCGACCGCTACCGGGACCGGCTGCGCGCCCTGCACGAGCGCATCACGGCCGAGGGGCCGTTCGTCACCCGCTCCACCCGCATGCTGGTCGAGGCCCGCAAACCGGCGGCGTAAAGGACCGGCACGGAACGGACAGCCCTCATCGGCACCGGGGCGTACAGAGAAGCGCGGGCGTACGGAAAGGGGCCGCCGTCCTGTAGCAGGACGACGGCCCCTCGGTTCACCGCATCGGATCAGCCGTCAGACGCACGGCCGGCCGTTACGGGTACGACGTCACCGTCGAGGGCGTCGTGCCGGTGCCGGACGTTCCCGGACCGGTGTTGTTGATGACATGGGCGTATTGGCCCATGCCGCCGAGCGACACCACCAACAGGTCGTGGAACTTGACCCCTGCTGTGGTCGGGGCCTCGAACCCGTGATCCTGGATGATCGTCGGGTCCGCGGTGTAGTTGCAGTAGCTGCCCAGGCCCCAGCCCTCGTGCGTGGTGACGTTGTCGTCCACCTTGTACGCGGCGAAGCCTCTGATACTGCCGTTCTGCACCGCCGCCTGGTTCGGGGCGTCGTACGCCTTCTCGTTCTGGAAGAAGATCGTCCTGCCGTTCTGGCCGTGCCACTCCACGTCGTACTTCTTGAAGTGCTCCACGAACAGACCGGTGGCCAGCACGTTGTTGCCGTTCACCTTCAGGCCGATGTCGGCCGGGTTGACCGTCCAGCCTGTTGGCGCACTGCCGTGGTCGGCCCGCCAGATCCAGGTGTGGTCGATGACCACGTCATTGCTGTTGACCTCGAACGCAGTCTGGGCCTGCGCCGCACGCGCGCCGCCGACCCGGGCGAAGACGTCCTGGATCGTGGTCGGGTTGGACGCGTGGCTCGCGGTGGAGCCCTGCGGACCGACCTGCAGCAGCTGCGCCGAGTTGCCCGCACCCGCGTCGATCAGGAAGCCGGCCAGCTTGACGCCGTCGACGTCCGCGACCTTCACCGCGTCCACCCCGTTGTCCGGGATGATCGTGGCGTAACCGAGCCCGAGCACCACGGTGTTGGCGCGGGTCACGTTGATCGCCTGGTCCACGTGGTAGATACCCGGCGTGAAGACCAGGTTCAGGCCCTGGGCCAGCGCCGCGTTGATGGTCGCAGCGGACACGCCCGGCTTCGCCACGTAGAACTGGCTCAGCGGGATGGACGTACCCGGGGTGTTCGGCCACGACACGCCACTGGCGTTGGTGCGCAGGTTCGGCACGAACACCGCGTAGTTGCCGCTGCCGTCCAGGTACATGTACGGCTTGTCACGCGACTCGGGGGTGGAGCCGAGCGTCGTGTAGACCGGGTTCGGGAAGCCCTGCGCCGGAGCGCCCTGGACACCCGAGAACACCATGTTCCACACGCCGTTGGTCCAGCCGCCGATGGAGCTGTCGCGGGTGTACCACTGCTGCTGCGAGTACGGGCCGACGGTGCCGTCGATCTTGCTGTCGGCGATGTAGCCGCCGGACGCCCAGCCGTAGCCGTTGGGCGCCAGGTTCAGGCCGCCCTGGACGTGGATACGGCGGAAGGGGGCCGCCTGCGCGACCGCCCACCGGTCGTCCCCGCTGACCGGCTTGATGGCCAGGTTCTCCACCGAACGCCAGAAGTTCTGCGTGGCGTTGCCGTTGAACCAGCCCGCGTCCACGGTGATGTCACCGTTGATCTGGACGTCGTCCGGGTTCTTGCCCAGGCCCGAGACCGAGGTGTAGAAGCCGACCTGGTCGTTGAGCCCGTTGTAGGTGCCCGGCTTGAAGAACACCTGGTAGCGGGCGTCGCCGAACTGGTTGCTCTCCTGCTGCTGGAAGATCTGGTCCAGCTGACCCTGGATGTTCGGGGTCGAGGGGTCGAAGACCTTGACGTTGGGGCCGAGGTCGCCGCCGCCCTGGATCGGGCCGCCGGGGTCGGTGGGCGGGGGAGTGGTGGTGCCGCCGCCGCCCGCGGTGCCGAAGACCTGGAACTCCCACAGCGAGTAGCCGTAGCCGGTGGCACGGGTGGTGCCGTAGACCCGGACGTAGCGGCCGGAGCCGGTGACGTTCAGCGTCTGGACGCCGCCGGTGCCCGTGGTGGTGGAGTAGACGTCGGTCCAGTTCGAACCGTCCGCCGAGGTCTGGATCTTGAAGGCCTTGCCGTACGCGGACTCCCAGTTGAGGGTGACCGAGCTGATGGTGGCGGTGGCGCCGAGGTCGACCTGGAGCCACTGCGGGTCGGCCGCCGCGCTGGACCAGCGGGTGCCGGTGTTGCCGTCGACGGCCGCGGACGCCGGGGTGCCGGCGTTCTCGGTCGAGGAAGCGGTGGCGGTCTTGCCCTGCGACAGCAGGGTGCCCGCGGCCGGCGGAGTGCTGCCGCCGCCGGTGGAGCCGTAGACCTGGAACTCCCACAGCGAGTAGCCGTAGCCGGTGGCACGGGCGGTCCCGTACAACCGGACATAGCGCCCGGAACCGTTTACGGCGAGCGTCTGAATGCCGCCGGTGCCCGTGGTGGTGGAGTAGACGTCGGTCCAGTTCGAACCGTCCGCCGAGGTCTGGATCTTGAAGGCCTTGCCGTAAGCCGCCTCCCAGTTGAGGGTGACGGACGAGATGGTGTCCGTGGCGCCGAGGTCGACCTGCAGCCACTGCGGGTCGGAGGCGGCGCTGGACCAGCGGGTGCCGGTGTTGCCGTCCACCGCCGCTGACGCCGGGGTGCCGGCGTTCTCGGTCGACGAGGCGGTGACGGTCTTCCCCTGCGACAGCAGGGTGTCGGCGGCATGCGCGGAGCGCATGGGCACGAAGAGCAGCAGCGAGGCGATCAGCGCTGTGATGACCGCCGCGGCCGTCTTGCGCCGGTTCGACAACACCGAGGTTCTCAGTGCGGTCGTACCGGTGGGGGGAGCGAGCATGGGCAACTCTCCTGGTTCCACAGGTGGGGGAGCAGTGGGGTGCGCGCCCGGCCGTCCCGCGGCCGGGCGATGAAACAGGTGTCGTACACGTCCCGGTGAGCGCTCTCCGGTGGGAAGTCCGGTAGAAATGAGAGCGCTCTCCCGGCACACACGGCGATGTTTCTCCCTGTGTTTCATCCATGTCAAGAGTTGTGCACAAAGCCGAGTCGGCGAAAAGGTGAAGCACCCACAAGTCCGGCATATGGCCCGTAACTTGCGACAGGGTTTGAACTTGACGCGGTGACCAGCGTGTATCGCAGAGGGTGTTCGAAACGACGCCGGGCTGTCACTCTTGTCGCACCTCGGTCGGGCAAGGGGCGCGCGCGGAACAAACCCTGACGTGCCTTCAGTTCGTGAACGCGGAAGCGGTGGGTCCTGTTCTGCCGGACCGGGTCAGGCGACCAGCGGCCCGCGCAGCACCGCGCACCCGGCGTCCCTGTCGCCCTTCCAGGCCAGCCCCTGATGGCCGGCCGGCAGCCGTCCCCACAGCATGAGCAGCAGTTCGCCGGCCGTCCCGGTGACCGCGGCGGCCGGCGCGCCCGGCCCGTACGTCCAGGAACTGCCGGTGTCGGTCGCCTCGACCAGCACCGCCCGCCGCGGCACGGCGGCCCTGCCGACCGCGATCTGCCGGGGCGCGAAGGTGTCGAAGACCTCGGCGATCCCGTCGGCGGCCAGTTCGGGATCGAAGGCGCCGGGGACCCCGCCCAGCGCGTGCTGCGCGTCCCAGCGGTGCACCAGCGTCTCCAGGCAGCGCCGCCGCTGCCAGAAACCCACCGTGTGCGGCGGGTGGAAGGTCCAGGCGGGCGCGGCCGGGTCGGTGTCCAGCGCCTCGAACAGGGCTGCCGCGTGCCGGTCGAACCAGGGCAGCAGCGCGGCCGGTTCACGCGGCGCTGCGGGGAAGCGGTTCCCCGGGTGGCGGGCGGTGACCGCGGTGACGGCCCGCTGGTTGCCGGCGCCCAGGTGTCCGGCCAGGTCGTGCAGTGTCCAACTGCCGCAGTGCGCCACCGGCGCCGTCAGGTCGCCGAGCAGACAGCCGCGGAAGGCGTCGGTCTCGCGGCGCAGCGCGGGGAGATATCCGGCGGTTTCCATGCACAGACCCTAAACCCGGCGTGTCGCACCGCCCGGCTGCGACGCGGCCAGGGCCACCCGGCCGGCACGAAGGCCGCCCCGGGGGTGCCGGGGCGGCCTCGGTGAACCGGCGTCAGGGGGCCGGTCCGACCGCGCGGTGCCGCGCGGCGCTTTGGTGTGTCGTCAGGCCGGGGTGCCGGTCCGGCGACGGTGCCTGCGGGCGTAGGAGAGCGCGCCGCCGCCGGCCAGCAGGGCGCCGGCGGTGATGCCCAGCGGCAGGACCGGCGAGGAGCCGCCGGTCGCCGCCAGGGTCTGGGGGGAGGCGTCGTTGCCCTGGCCGCCGGTCGCGGAGCCGTGGCCGCCGGTGGACCCGCCGTTGCCGCTGCCGCTGCCGCCGGTGCTGCCGTGCTGGCCGCCGTTCCCGCCGCCGGTGGAGCCGCCGTTGCCGCGGGTGTCGATCGGCTCGACCGACTTGACCGAGCCGTCGGCGTTGAGCAGCACCTGCTTGTTGTTCGGGTGCGTGAAGTCGAACGCCCCGTCCAGCGAGTTGGCCCGGGTGTCGAAGGCCGCGTCACCGATACGGCCGGTGTGCCAGTTGTCCTCGATGAACTTGGTGATGGAGGTCTGCTCGGTGCGGGTGTGGTCCACCGAGTTGACCTTGCTGAAGGGCGAGATCACCAGCAGCGGCTGCCGGGTGCCCGGGCCGCAGCGGTCCGCGTAGCCGCCGGCCGACGCCGGACCCGCCTGGCAGGCCGGACTGTCGATCGCCTTGCCGTTGGAGCCGGCCGCGGTGTTCTTCGAGCCGTTCCGCGGCGTGGCGTACGCGTGGTCGTACCAGCCGTCGGAGTCGTCGTAGGCGACGACGACCGCGGTGTCCTTCCACGCGGGCGACTGCTGGAGCTGGTTGATCTCCTTGATCAGGAAGTTCTGCTCGTCGATCGGGTCGGAGTACGCTCCGTGGCCGTCCTGGAACTCCGCCGCCTTGAGGAAGCTGACGGCCGGCAGGTTGCCCGCCTCGACCGCCGAGTCGAAGTCGGTCAGGTCGTAGTTGTGGTTCGCCCGGCCGTCGTGGCCGATCTCGGCGGTGTTCTTCGGGGCGAGGTGGTGCGGGTTCGCCGTGGACTTGTAGTACTGGAACGGCTCGTGGTGCGCGCTGTAGTCCACCGAGGAGGCGCCGCCCACGTTGGTGTGGGTGCTGCCCTGGCAGTTGGCGTACGTACCCTGCTTGCCGTCCCACGGGGTGGAGGGACGGAAGCCGCCCTGGAACCAGCCCCACGTCACGCCCTGCTTGTTGAGCAGGTCGCCGACGTTCTTGCCCTGCATCACGGCCAGCGCGTTGCTGCTGGTGTGGCTGGCGTCCGAGCAGTCGTCGAAGGCCGGGTCGGGGTCGTTGACGACCGTGCCGACGCCCTTGGCGTCCGGCGACAGGACCGCGTACGGGTCGGGGGACGCGGTCTGCTTGGGCTTCTCGGTGCCCGACGCGGGGTCGACCGAGATCACCCCGTGCGTCTGGCCGGAGATCAGGTTGAGCGCGCCCGGGGTCGAGGGGCCGTAGGTGGTGCTGAACGAATTGTCGCCGAGCGAGTAGTGCTGGGCGTAATTCCACAGGCCCGAGACGGTGTTGCCGTCGTAGTAGTCCATCACCAGGCCGGGCTCGCCGAACAGGCCGCCCGAGCAGGTGCTGGTCTCGGTGTTCTGCACGTACTGGTCGGCCTTGCCGCCGTTGGCGGCGTACTGCTCGGGGCCGTAGTTGTGGTTCTGGTCGCAGGTCACGGCCTGGTCCGGGCCGAGCCGCTTGGGGGCGTACTGGTTGGGGTTCTTCTTGAGCAGGCCCGCGTGGCTGAGGGTGTCGATGTTCTTCGGCGTGTCCTTGGCCGCGGTGAACTTCGTACCGTCGGTGTTGGCCGCGACCGGGTAGCTGCCGAAGTAGTGGTCGAACGAGATGTTCTCGTCGAAGATGACGACCAGGTGCTTGACCGGGGTCGCGGTGCTGCCGCTGCCGCCGTGCCGGCCGTGCGTGTCGGCGTAGGCCGGTGCGGTGCCGCCCAGCAGGACGAGCGCCGCGGCTCCGGCGAACGCCCCCCAGCGCGCCGGGCGCCCGCGCGAGCCCGCCTGCCTTCTCCTGCTGGTACCGCCTGTGGTGCTCATGCTTTCTCAGCCTCCGCTAAGTGGCGCTTCACGCGTGCCGCCGTGTATTCGTGCACGTCGTCGAACGCGATCGTCCGGTCGGTCCGCGACATGACAACGGCCCCTCGATGGCGCCCGGGTGAACAGCGGGTCAGTAAATCCAGGTGAATTCTTGACCCGCCCTTTGCCCACCGCGTGCCGCATTCACGAGAGCAGGGCACGCCCCAGCCAGTCGGAACGGTCGCGCACCCCCGGCAGCGCGAAGAAATAGCCGCCGCCGAAGGGCGAGATGTAGTCCACCAGAGGTTCCCCGGCGAGCCGCCGCTGCACGGCCGCGAACTGCCGCTCCAGGTCCTGCTGATAACAGACGAAGATGAGCCCCATATCGAGGTTCCCGTTGCTGTCCATTCCCCGGTCGTAGTTGTAACCCCGGCGCAGCAGACGGGAGTTGTCGGTCTTCGCGGTACGCGGATTGGCCAGCCTGATATGGCTGTCCAGCGGGATGACGTCACCGGTCGGATCCTGCGAGAACTTCGGCGTGTCGAACTCGTGCGAGCCGTCCAGCGGCGCGCCGGTGTCCCGGTTGCGGCCGAACATCCGTTCCTGCTCGGTGATCGAGACCCGGTCCCAGAACTCCACCAGCATCCGGATCAGCCGGACCACCTGGTACGACCCGCCCGCCGTCCAGGCCGGCTCGGCCCCGGCGCCGACCCACACCAGCTGCTCGGCGACCGCCGGGTCGGCGACGTCCGGGTTGGCCGTGCCGTCCTTGAAGCCCATGTGGTTGCGCGGTGTGCCGCTGGGACGCGGCGGGCTGGTGAAACCGTCCATCCGCCAGCGCACCTGCATCCCGCCCCTGGTGTGCCGGGCGATGTCCCGCAGCGCGTGCAGCACGGTGTCCGCGTGCGGCGCGCTGAGCTGGAGGCTCAGATCGCCGTGGCACCAGGCCTGGTCGAGGTCGTCGTCATCGAACGCGGGCATCTGCGCCAGCCGCAGCGGTCTGCGGCCGGCGAGGCCGAACCGCCCGTCGAAGAGCGACGCGCCCACTCCCGCGGTCACCGTCAGCCTGTCGCCCGGCACGCGCGGGCCCAGCGTGCCGCTGTCCGACGGCGAGTCGGTGATGCCGAGCGCGGCGGGCGTGCCGCCCGACGTGAGGAAGCGCGCGCGGTCGGTCACCGTGTGCAGCAGCTCGGTCAGCTCCCGCCGGTCGGCGGCGGTGACGTCGAAGGACAGGAAGGCGGTGGACAGCTGGACGTCCTCGGTGATGCCCGCCTGGTGCACCCCGTGGAAGCCGGCCCCGCGCGGGGCCGGAGCGGCGGACGGGGCCGCCGCCGACGCGGCCGAGCCGGTCAGGGCGGTGGCGCCGCCGGCCGCCGCGCCGACCGCCCCCACGCCCAGGGCCGCGCCGCGCAGGAAGCCGCGCCTGCGCAGGTCGCCGCCGTGCCGGGTGTCGGTCATGCCGTCCTCCGTACTTCGAAGATCGCCGCCACCGGAGCGAGTTGTTCGAGCAGATCGCCGAAGTCGGCGTTGATCCGCTGGCGCTGTGCGTGCGGGAGCCGGGCCACCGGAGTCCAGGCGCCGCCGTGCTGCTGGGCGTCGAGCGCGGCCTGCGCGCGGTCCAGCGCGGCGTCGAGCCGCGCGAGCCCGGCGTCCCGGGGCGCCAGCAGGCCGCGCAGCTGGTCGAGGATCGCCCGGGTGCCGTCGAGGTTGGCGCGGGCGGCGGCCAGGTTCGTGCCGCTGCCGTAGTCGGTACGGGCGGTCAGCTCGAACTGCTCGGCGTTCTCGACGATCTCGTGAGCGCGCAGGCCCATCGCCGCCGGGTCCATCCGCTGCTCCGGCCAGCCGTCCCGCAGGGTGCGCACCGCGCTGTCCAGCGCGGCGGCCGGGGTACGCAGCGAGGCCGCCGCCTCGCCGTGCCACAGCCCGTACTCGATCCGGTGGAATCCCGCGAAGCCGGGATCCCCGACCGCGCCGGGGGTACGGGCCGCGGTGCCGTTGATCGTGGCGTCCGCGTCGCCGAAGGTGTCGTAAGCCGCGCCCATCCGCTCGTAGACCAGATGCGCGGTCAGCCAGTCGCGGCGGGCCGCGGCCAGGTCGCCGCGGTCGATGTCCGCCTCCAGCGTCCCCGTCCCGGCCGCCAGTTCGCCGATCCGCTGCCCCACCCACTTCTGGTACGCCAGCGTCGGCGGGATCAGGTCGTGCTGGTTGACCGGCGCGGCGGCGGGACCCTGCGGCCGCGTGCCGGCCACCACGACGGTCGGTCCCGTCACCGCGTCGGCGTCGTCCTGAAGGCACTTGAAGGCGTAGCTGCCACTGCCGAGGTCGACGGTCATCGGCCGGGTGGTGCCCGGCGCCAGTCCCTCCACCTCGCCGTAGATCCTGCCGGTGCGCGGGTCGGTGAGGTCCACTTCCGAGGCCGTGCTCGACGCGTTGTGCAGGTCGAAGACCTGCGTGCCGGCCTGCGGCCGGCTCCAGCCCCGGCCGCAGGTGCCGGTCGAGACCTCGACCGCGGTGTGGCGCAGCCCGTCGGCCGCGCCGTTTGCGTCCTTGGCGTCGTCGGCGCCGGCCAGGGAGGAGCCGCTCCCTGATCCTGCGACGATCACGGTGGCCGTGACCGCGGTTGCGACGGTGAGCACCGCTGCCGCGGCCAGCACCCTGCGGGTGCGGCGGATCCGGCGGGGCGAGGGCGGGTGTGGCGGGTTCATGCCGTCAGGTTCGGCGGACACACCGGGCCTCCAGTGTCGGTGCAGTGGATCGGAATGCGGCTCATGCTAAGCACTGCGTGGCTGGGCCATGGGGTTCGGTGGCGCGGGGAATCCACAATTCCTGCGCAGTTCACCCGTCAGCCACCTGCGGTCACCCCCAACCGGGGTTTCCCCGGCCCCGCGCTGTCCCCCGCGCCCTGAGGAGTTGCCGCGTCCGGTGGCGGTTCGCCTATCCGCGCGACGGTGGCTTGTCGCGCAGTTTCCCGCACCCCTGGAGGGTGCCGCGTCCTTTTGCGTTCACAGTGCCGCCGCATTGCGAATGGCCGCGCAGTTCCCCGCGCCTCTGGGTGATTGCCACGTGGCGTGGCGGTGCGCCTGATCCGCCGTTTCGGCCTGGCGCGCAGTTGCCCGCGCCCCTGAATGGCTTGCCCTCTTCCGCGGAGGGTGCGCGTTTTTCGGGGGCGTGGGGGACTGCGCGGGCAACCGCGGCCGGGGGGAGGAAGCGGCGGCACCGCGACTGGCACCCGCCCGGGGGCGTGCGGCACCGCAAGACGCGGGGAGGGTCAGCGGGGGGTCAAGGCCAGGGCCAGGCGGCGCCACGCGTCCCGCGCCGCGCCCGAGCGGTACGTGTCACGCCCGTCCGCGAGGAACCCGTGCGGGGTGCCGGGGTAGACCACGACCTCGTGCGGCACCCCCGCGGCGGTGAGCCGCTGCGCGGTCAGCCGGGTCTGGTCCGCCGTGACCACATGATCGTCCGCGCCGACCAGATACAGCACCCGGCACCCCTGCTCGGCGATCCCCTGCGCGAGGTCGAGCAGCGGATCCGGCGTGCTCAGCGCGGTGCCGGCGACGTCCAGCCAGCCCGGGTAGACCACCGCGGCAACGGACAGCGGCACCTGGCTCGCCGCGTAGAAAGCCAGGTGGCCGCCGAGGCTGAACCCGACCATGCCGGGCCGCCCCGACGTGTCCTCGCGCTGTTCCAGATGGGCGAGCGTGGCCAGCAGATCGGCCCTGACCTCCTCCCGGGTGAGCCGGTTGAGCAGGGCGTAACCCCGCGCGCGGCCCTGCTCGTCGGCGGTGCCGGAGAAGCCCGGCGCCGTCCGGTGGTAGAAGTCCGGTACGACCGCGAGCAGCCCGAGCCCCGCCAGCCGCTCGGCGGTCCCGCGGATGTACGGGGTCAGGCCGAACATCTCGAAGCCGACGATCACCGCGGGCCACGGCCCGCCGCCCGCCGGCCGGCTGACGTACCCGGCCATCGCCCCGGCCGCCCCGGCCACCGGGATGCCGACCGTCCCGCTGACGACGGGACGGGCAGGACGGGACTGTGCTTCCATGACGCTCCTCGTGCAGACCGCTGCTGGTGATGCAGCCGAGTCTGCGGTCGTCCCGGCCGCCCGGTCCAAGACCTGTTCCGACCGCGGCGATACCTTCGGCGCATGGCCGCGGCCGGCGCCGCGGCGGGTACGGGAGTCGATACTGGTGGGGACGCGTCATCAACTGTCGCGAATGCCGTGCTCCGGTGGAGTGATTCGTGACTCCCGGTCGTTGTGTGAGTGCGTGAGCGGCAGCGGCTGTAGGCGTCCCTCGCGGTGGCGCGACCGGATGCGTACAGCAGCTTGACCTCATGTCG
Organism: Streptomyces sp. NBC_01477; assembly: GCF_036227245.1. Taxonomy (GTDB): domain Bacteria; phylum Actinomycetota; class Actinomycetes; order Streptomycetales; family Streptomycetaceae; genus Actinacidiphila. The sequence goes on along the minus strand of NZ_CP109445.1, from coordinate 515,873 downwards.
GGTTGAGGTTCTCCGTACATTCTCACCAGTCAGGATCCCCGGACGGCAAGGGCGGAACGATGGAGTACTCGCACAACGACAACGAACTGGTCAAGCAGCCGATCGGGTACTGGAGCTGGGCCGCTCACCAGGCAGTCGTCACGAACATCCGTGCCGGGCTGGCACAGTTCGATGTCACCCAACCCCAGTGGTGGGTTCTGAACCAGGTGGCCGCCGGCGAGAACGGCCGGACCCGCGAGGAAGTGACGGCAGTCCTGCAGGGCTACTTGGACGTGGGAGCCGCGCTTGCGGGGGAGATCGACGCACTCCTCGACCGGGACGTGCTCACGCTCGACAATGAGGACCGCCTTCGGCTGACCTCCGGGGGAGACGCGGTCTATCGCCGGTGCGCTGAGCGCCAGCAGGCCATGCGAGAGCAAGCCCACGACGGCATCACCGATGAGGAGTACCTGATGACCCTCAAGGTACTACAGCGGATGATCCGCAACGTCGGAGGCGAGGCATGGCACCACTAGCGTCGGTTGTGGGCGGGCGCCGCGGCACGGGCGGACCCCGCCCCGGGTAGCGGCGGCTGCCCGCCCGGCGGCCGGGAAAGAGCCGGCGGGACCGCGGGGTCGGCGGACTCCCAGCCGTGGCGGACTGCCGGTGGTGCCGGTGCTCTCGCGCCGGGCGGTCAGGACGGCTGGACCTGGTCGAACAGGGCGAGGGCTTGGGCGGGGTCCGGGCTCACAAGGCGTTCCAGACCGGCCGTCGTCATCTCGGCCCACCTGCCGGCCCGTGCCCACATCTGTTCCTCGAAAGCGCGGACGGCCTCGTCCAGGTCCGCGGGGCCGGTGGCGATGGACTCGGCGAGTTCGGCGCCCTCCAGCATCGCGAGGTTCGCGCCGGCCCCCAACGGAGGCATCAGATGGGCGGCGTCGCCCAGGAGCGTCACCCCGGGGACGTGGGTCCAGGTGTGGGACACGGGCAGGACATGGAGGGGGCGGTGGACGAAAGCGGTGCCGCGGCGGAGGAGGTCGAGGGCGGGAGCGGTCCAGCCGTCGAACAGAGCCAGCAGGCGCGATCGCACGGCCTCGACGTCGGCCAGGTCCAGGTTCGTGTGCCAGTCCAGCGGCGCGCGGAACTGGGCGTACACCTTGACGTGGCCGCCGCTGTTGCGCTGGGCGACGAGAGCCCGGTTCACGCCGTACACAGCCACGGAACCGTCGCCGATCAAAGCGGCGAGGTCGGGGTGGCGGGTGTCGACGTCGTCGAGGGAGGTCTCGACATAGGTGACGCCGGTGTAGTGCGGCGTCACCGGTGAGACCGCCGCGCGCACCCGGGACCAGGCGCCGTCCGCGCCGACCACGAGGTCGAACGCTTCGTGCCGCCCGTCCGCGAAATGGACCACTACGCCGTCCCGGGTCCCCGGCACCACCCGCGTCACGCCCCGACCCCACTGGACGGCGAGAGGGCCGAGCAGCAGGTCACGGAGTTGGCCGCGGTCGATCTCGGGATTGGCCCGGTCATCCGGACGGGGCCGCCAGTCGCGCAGGACGCTGCCGTCCGTGTCCAGGATGCGCATGGCCTGTCCCTCGGGGCGGGCCAGCGCCGTGAACTCCGCCAGCAGTCCCGCCTTGTCCAGCGCGAGCTGGCCCAGCCCCTCGTGCAGGTCCAGCGTGCCGCCCGGGGGGCGGGCGTCGGGGGCGGGGTCGCGTTCGAGGACGGCGACAGGGCAGCCACGGCGGTGCAGGACGCGGGCGAAGGCAAGGCCGGCAGGGCCGCCTCCGACCACGGCGATACGGTGTCTCATGGCGATACAATGTATTTCCCCATCGCGATGCATCGCAACAGAACGGTGTGACACATGACTGTGTGGGACCGGCCGGAGCCGCCGGCTCGCCCCGTGCCGCTCGATCAGGAGCGGATCGTCGCCGCCGCCATCGCGCTGGCCGACCAGGGCGGCCTGGAGGCGGTGTCGCTGCGCAAGGTCGCCGCCCGGCTGAACGCCGGCCCGATGCGGCTGTACGGATACATCTCCACCAAGCAGGAGCTGTTCGACCTCATGGTGGACGAGGTTCAGGCCGAGATCCTCCCCGAGGAGCGGCCCGGCGACTGGCGGGAGGCGCTGCGCGTCCTCGCCCACCGCACCAGGCAGGCCGCCCTCCGCCACGAATGGCTGGCCGACCTGCTCGGCGGGCGCCCGGCCCTGGGCCCGAACAGCCTCGCCGTGGCCGAGGCCACGCTGGCCGCCCTCGACGGCCTCGCCGACATCGACACCGTCATGCGCGCTGTGGAGACGGTCAGCGCCTACTTCACCGGCGCGATCAGGCGCGAGATCGCGAACGTGCGGGCCGAGCGCGCCACGGGCCTGTCCAAGCACGACTGGCAGCGCGCCTCCGGCCCGCATGTGACGAGAATGCTGGCCACCGGCCGCTTCCCTGCGCTGGCCAAGGCCGTGTACGACGGCACGGACGTGGACGCCGAGGCATCCTTCGCGACCGGCCTGGACTGGGTCCTCGACGCCGTGGCAGCCAAACTCACCCGGCCGCCGGCCTGAGGCTCAGCTCTGCCGAAGGTGAGCGGGGCCGATCGCCCGACGACCACGGCGAATACGCGACTCCTGAACCCGCGAGCCCACCAGTCCCGACCCCCGATACGGTGGCCGCAATGGATCTCGACCTGCGCAAGCTGCGCTACTTCGTCGCCGTCGCGGAACGCCTGCACTTCAGCCGCGCCGCCGAGGACCTGCTCATCGCCCAGCCCGCGCTGAGCCGGCAGATCCGCTCCCTGGAGAAGGAGTTGCGGACCGAGCTGTTCGTCCGCGACAGCCACCGGGTGGAGCTGACGGCCGCGGGCCGCCAGCTGCTGGACGACGCGGGGCCGCTGCTGGCCGCGGCCGACGCCGCCAGGCGCCGGGTCGGGCGGGTGGCCGAGGGGCCGCAGCGGCTGGTGGTCGGCTTCCGCAGCGGCATCCGGATCACCGACGCGGTCCGCGCGTTCGGCGCCGACCACCCCGGGGTGACGGTCGAGGTGCGCCGGGTCGAGTGGGACGACCAGGCCGAGGCCGTACTCGACGGCCGGGTCGACCTGGCGTACGTACGGCTGCCGGTGCTGGAGCCCGGGCTCGTGCTGACCCCGCTGTACGGCGAACCCCGGATGGCCGCGCTGCCGGCCGGGCACCCGCTGGCCGGGCGCGAGCAGCTGACCGCGGCGGAATTCGCCGCGCAGACCGAGATCCTGCACCTGTGCGCCAATACCGAGGCCGCGGACCCCGGGCAGCTCTCCGCGGTCCGCACGGTCGAGGAGAAGCTGGAATACGTGGCGGCCGGCCGCGGGGTGACCTGCCTGCCGCGTTCCGCCGCCCTGCTGTACCGCCGCCCCGACGTCGTCTACCGGCCGGTCACCGACCTGCCGCCGGACCAGGTCGCCCTGGCCCGGCCCGCCGGGCGCCCGTCACCGCTGGCCGCCGACTTCGCCGCGGCGGCGCTCCGTTCGGCGCCGCCCGCCGCGCACTGAGCCCGGCTCAGCAGGTCAGCAGCCCCGCGTTGTGCTTGGCGGTCAGCACCCGCCGCAGGCTGTCGGTCACCGCGCTGCGCAGGGCGGCGTCCTGCGGCATCCGGCTGAGCACCGCGGCGGTCATCGGCGCGATGTCGCTCGGCTTGACGGTGAGCACCACATTGCCGCCCGCCTTGAGGAAGTCCACCGCCCGCTGGGCGGGGGTGTGGTCGCTGACCGCTGCCGCCGCGCCGAGGTCGTCGGAGATGATCGCGCCCTTGAAGCCGAGCGAGTTGCGCAGCAGGTCGCGCATCACCACGGAGGAGAAGGCCGCCTGGGTGCCGGGGTCGATCCGGGAGTAGATCGCGGAGGACACCATCACGAAGGGTGTGCCCGCCTTGATCGCGCTGCGGAACGGCTCCAGATACGGGTCGGTGCGGGTGGTCGTGGAGTCGGTGACACCGGCGCTGAAGTCGGTGTTGCCGGTCACCCGGCCGAGGCCGGGGAAGTGCTTGGCGGTGGGGATGACGCCGGCCTGGAGCATGCCGCGAAGGAAGGCGGTGCTGTGGGTGGCCACCGTCGAGGGGTTGGTGCCGTACTCCCGCTGCAATTTGCCGATCGGGGCGTTGACGTTCACCAGGTTCGGCGGGACGGTGTCGGCGACCGGCGCGAGGTTCATCGTCACGCCTGCGGCCTTCAGCTGCTGTCCCCAGGTCTTCGCGTCCTTCTGCAGGGTGCCCGCGGACAGACGCCCCTGCTGGACCGCCGTCGGGATGGTGCTGAAGCCGGGACCGCCGAGCACCTGGACCTGGCCGCCCTCCTGGTCGGTGGAGATCAGCATCCTGACGGTGGCGCCCTTCACCGAGGGCGCCAGCTTCTTCACCTGGTCGGTGACCCTCTTGATCGCGGCGGTGCCCGCGGTCGAATGGCCCATCAGGAAGACCGAGCCCACCCGGCCGCCGGTGATCGCGGCGGACTGGGCGCCCGTCATGCCGGAGGTGCTGACCGCGCTCATGAACAGCTGGCCCACCCGCTGGGCCTGGCTCATTCCGGCAGCCGCCCGGTCCACGCAGCTGGCTGGCGTGGCGCTGGCCGGCTTGGTGGCCGGCGGCGCGGCCGTCGCGTGCGAGGCGGTGGGGGAGGCCGACGCGGTGGTGCCGGTGGGCGTACCGGGGGTGGTCGCGGCGGAGGAGCCGGGGGCGACCGCGGAGCTGCTGCTGCCCGAGGATGTCGAGCTGTCGTCACCGCACGCGGTCAGGGCCGCGGTGGCGGTCGCCAGCAGGCCGAGCACGAGCCCGGCGCCGCGGACGCCGCCGCGCGGGCCACTACGGGGGCCGCCGCGCGATCCGGTACGGGACTGCGCGCGATACGGTCGCGGGGCGGCGGGGGAACGGGTCGGCTGGCGCACGGCGGGACCTCACACCTCATCGGTCGTCCGGGAAGGGCCGGAAACAGCGGTTGTGTCTCCCTTTCTTCCTGCCACCCGAGACACCAGTCATCTCATGTGAAGAAAAGAAACCCTCGTGAGTGGATCAGCATGCCCCCTGTCGGCCCTGTCGCGCATCCCGGAGTCGGCCCGTGCGTGAGCCGGTACGTGACGCGTGCGCGAGCCGTACCCACTGCCCTACGCACGGTGCTTGACGCTGCGCACGGCCGGGGGTGAGCATGTGGGAGCGCTCCCATGGGCGGGTGGGCGGACACCGGGTCCCGGTGGGCCGGCCGTCCGCCTGCGGGCGCGGTCCCCCCACCACGACCATCGCCCTCCCAGGAGGACGCGTGCCCATATTCCGAACACCGCCCGCGCGGACCGTCCGCCGCGCCCGGGCCGCGGCGGTGACCGCGGTCGCCGCCCTGCTGCCCCTGGTGATGGCGGCCACCGCGGGCGCCCCCGCGGCCCGCGCCGCCACCCCGGCCGCCGCACCCGCCGCGGCCGGCGGCTACAACTACGCCGAGGCCCTCCAGGACTCGATGCTCTTCTACGAGTCGCAGCGCTCCGGCAAGCTGCCGGCCGACAACCGCGTCTCCTGGCGCGGCGACTCCGACCTCACCGACGGTGCCGACGCCGGGATCGACCTGACCGGCGGCTACCACGACGCCGGGGACGAGGTGAAGTTCGGCTTCCCGATGGCGTTCTCGATGACGATGCTCGGCTGGGGCGGCATCGACGAGGCCGCCGGCTACACCAAGAGCGGCCAGAGCAGCTATCTGCTGCGGAATCTGCGCTGGGGCGACGACTGGCTCCTCAAGGCGCACCCGTCCGCCAACGTGCTCTACGGCCAGGTGGGTGACGGCGGCAGCGACCACTCCTTCTGGGGTCCGCCCGAGGCCAACCCGGAACCGCGGCCCTCCTTCAAGATCGACGCCTCCTGCCCGGGCTCCGACCTGGCGGGCGAGGCCGCCGCGGCGCTCGCCTCCTCGTCCATGGTCTTCAAGGCGAGCGACCCCGCGTACTCCGCCACCCTGCTGACCAACGCCAAGCAGCTCTACACCTTCGCCGACACCTACCGCGGCACGTACGACAAGTGCATCACCGCGGCCCAGGGCTACTACAACTCGTGGAGCGGCTACTGGGACGAGCTGGTGTGGGGCGCGCTGTGGCTCTACCGCGCCACCGGCGACAGCACGTATCTGACCAAGGCGGAGACGTACTACGCCCAGCTGCCCAAGATGCAGCAGACCACGACGCCCGAGTACAACTGGACGCTCGCCTGGGACGACAAGTCCTACGGCGACTACGTGCTGCTCGCCGAACTCACCGGCAAGCAGACCTATGTCGACGACGCCGAGCGCTGGCTCGACTGGTGGACCACCGGGGTGAACGGCCAGAAGGTGGCCTACTCGCCCGGCGGCGAGGCCTTCCTCGACACCTGGGGCTCCCTGCGCTACTCGTCCAACACCGCATACGTGGCATTGCAGTTCGCCCACTGGCTGGGCTCGCAGGGCAAGGACGCCGCCAAGGCGCAGACCTACCACGACTTCGGCGCGCGGCAGATCGACTACGTCCTCGGCGACAACCCGGCCAAGGAGAGCTACGAGATCGGCTTCACCAACTCGGGCAAGAACACCAAGTGGCCCCAGAATCCGCACAGCAGGGCCGCGCACGGCTCCTGGTCGCAGTCGATGACCGAGCCCGCCGCGACCCGGCACCTCGACTACGGCCTGCTGGTCGGCGGCCCCGGCTCCGCGGACGACGGCTTCTCCGACGAGCGCTCCAACTACGGTGAGACCGAAGGCGCGCTGGACTACAACGCGGGCTTCTCCGGCGCGCTCGCCGCCCTCACCGACGAATACGGCGGCACACCGCTGGCGAACTTCCCGCCGAAGGAGACCCCGGACGGCCCCGAGGAATTCCTCCAGGCCTCGGTCAACGCGGCGGGCACGAACTTCTACGAGATCAAGGCGCAGGTGGTCAACAAGTCGGGCTGGCCGGCCCGTCACCTCACCCACGGCAGCTTCCGCTACTACTTCACCCTCGACGCCGGCACCAGCCCCTCGCAGGTCACCGTGACCTCGGCCTACAACCAGTGCCTGGCACCGACCGGTCCGACGCTGCTGTCCGGCAACGTCTACTACGTGACGGTCAGTTGCGAGGGCCAGGACATCGCCCCCGCCGGGCAGTCGCAATTCCACCGCGAGGTGCAGTTCCGGCTGACCTTCCCCGGGCCGCACGACCCGACCCGGGACTGGTCCTACCAGGGGGTGTCCACGGTGCCGGGCTCCACCCCGGTCACCGTCAACGACATGGTCCTCTACGACGGCTCCAGCGCGGTGTGGGGCGCCGCGCCCAGCGGCTCGGGCACCACCGACCCGCCGGCGACCCCGCCGGGCGCTCCCGGCACCCCCACGGCGCCGGCGGTCACCGGCACCTCGGTCACCCTGACCTGGCCGGCCGCCACGCCGGGCAGCCTGCCGCTGGCCGGCTACCAGGTCTACGCGAACCGGGGCACGGGACCCGTACTCGCCGGGACCACCACCGCCACCAGCCTCGTCGTGAGCGGGCTGACGGCGGGCACGGCGTACGCCTTCACCGTGAAGGCGGTCGACACGGCGGGCAGCGTGTCCGCGGCGTCGGCCGCGGTCTCGGTGACCACGACGACCGGCACGACGCCGCCAGGCGGCGGTGCCGCCTGCACGGCCGTCTACAAGGTGACCAACGCCTGGTCGGGCGGCTTCCAGGCGGACGTCCTGGTCACGAACACCGGCAGTGCGGCGCTCAACGGCTGGACGCTGACCTTCACTTTCGGCGGCGACCAGAAGGTCAGCAGCGGCTGGAACGGGACGTTCGCCCAGAGCGGGCAGAAGGTCACGGTGACCAATCCGTCGTACGCCCCGACGCTCGCGCCGGGCGGCACGGTGGATCCCGGCTTCACGGGCACGTACACCGCGAGCAACGCGGCGCCGAGCGGCTTCGCCGTGAACGGGGTCCCCTGCACATAGCGGCTCCGCCGCGGTTGGCGGTTTGACGGCGCGCCATGGCCCGGCGCGCCGTTCTCCGCGGCCTCAGGGGGCTGCCCCTTGCGGTGGCGGTTCGCACGTGCGGTGCGTCGTGGCCGGCCGCGCCGTTCCCCGCGCCCCCATGGGGTTGCCCTTTGCGGTGGCGATGCGGCCTCACCGCCGTCGTGGCCGCGCCGTTCCCGCGCCCCCGATGGCTTGCCCTCTGCCGGAGAGGGCGCTCCCAAGGGGCACGGGGAACGGCGCGCTCAGCCGAAGTGCACCGCAGGTGTGAACCCCGCCGCAAGCGGCACCCACCCCCCGGGGGCGCCGGACCTGCGAGGGTCAGGGGTGGGAGACCTCGGCCAGGCGGCGAGCCAGGTAGCGGCGCTCCGCCTCGGTCGGCGCCAGGGACAGGGCCTCGCGGTAGGCGGACTCCGCTTCCCCGGGGCGGTCGAGGCGCCGCAGCAGGTCGGCGCGGGTGGCCGGGAGCAGGTGGTAGCCGGACAGCTCGCCGGCCTCGGCGAGCGCGTCGGCCAGGGCGAGCCCGGCCCGCGGGCCTTCCGCCATCGCGACCGCCACCGCCCGGTTCAGCTCCACCACAGGACCCGGCGCCATGCGCGCCAACTCGCCGTACAGCAGCGCGATCTGCGGCCAGTCGGTGTCCGCGGCGTCGGCGGCCTGCGTGTGGCAGGCCGCGATCGCGGCCTGCACCTGGTAGGGGCCGGGCCGCCGGGCGGTGAGCGCCGCCTCCAGGACGGCGGTGCCCTCGGCGATACCGCGCCGGTCCCATCGGCTGCGGTCCTGCGCCTCCAGCGGCACCAGATCGCCGGCCGCGTCGGTCCTGGCCGCGTACCGCGCGTCGTGCAGCAGCATCAGCGCCAGCAGCCCGGCCGCCTCCGGCTCGCCGGGCAGCAACTCCGCCAGCAGCCGGGCCAGCCGGATCGCCTCCGCGGTGACCCGGCGCTGGTCGGGGCCCGCGGCCCCCGGCGCGTAACCGGCGTTGAAGAGCAGGTAGAGGACGGCGAGCACCGCCGTGGTGCGCTCGGGCAGCAGTTCGGGCGGCGGCACCCGGAAGGGGATGCCGGCGTTCCCGATCTTGTTCTTGGCCCGGGTCAGCCGCTGCGCCATCGTGCCCTCGGCCACCAGGAAAGCGCGGGCGATCTCGGCGGTGCTCAGCCCGGTCAGGGTGCGCAGCGTCAGCGCGACCTGCGCGGGCAGCGGGAGCGCCGGGTGGCAGCAGGTGAAGATCAGCCGCAGCCGGTCATCGGGCAGCACCTCGTCCGGCAGCACCTCGTCCGGCGGCGCGGCGTCCGGCTGCCCGGGGGCGAGCCGGGCCGCCTCGCGCAGCTTGACGCTCTCGTTCGCGGCCCTGCGCAGCCGGTCGAGCGCCCGGTTGCGTGCCGTGGTGGTCAGCCAGGCGCCGGGGCGGCGCGGCACGCCGTCCCGCGGCCAGCGTTCGAGCGCCCGCTCGAAGGCGTCCTGCGCGCACTCCTCCGCCAGGTCCCAGTCCCCGGTCTGCCGGATCACCGCCGCCACGACCCGGCCCCACTCCTGGGACCAGGCCGTGGCGACGGCTTCCTTCACCGCGTCGCGCACCGGTGGCTCACTCCGTCCAGAACGGCCGCACCTCGACCATGCCGAACTTCGCGACCGGGTGCTTGGCCGCGATCTCGACGGCCTCGTCCAGGTCGGCGCAGTCGATGATGTCGAAGCCGGCCATCTGCTCCTTGGTCTCGGCGTACGGCCCGTCGGTGAGCAGCTGGGCGCCGTTCCTGACCCGTACGGTCGTGGCGTCCTCCGCCGGGCGGGTCCTGTTGCCGTCCAGCCGTACGCCCCTGCGGGTCATCTCCTCGACCCACGGCTCGGCGTCCAGGTCCCCGGGCGCGGCGTCGGGGAAGCCGTCGGCGGTCTCACTGCAGATCAGCAGCAGGTACTTCATGGCGCGTCTCCTCGTCTGTGTCCTTGCCGGGAGTTTTCCCCGGTCACCCCTACGACGATCGGGAAGCACCCGGATGTACACCACGCGGCAGATTCGCCGGAGTTCTCCCGCGGGGCTGCACGTGGACGGCTTCCGGTGGGCGTACCCACGGGCGTACGGGACATACGTACCCGCCGAGGGACGGCGGGTCTGACGCACCATCGTGCCCGGCGGACATGCCGGGCGTGGCAGCCGCGCGGGAAGCGCCGACCGATGTGACACTGCGAGATGGAGGTGATCTTCGATGGCTGGATCCGCGGCCGGACCCGCTGCGGCGGCCGGCGACACCATCACCACTGATGTGCCCGCACGCCTGGACCGACTGCCATGGTCGAGATGGCACTGGATGATCGTGATCGGGCTCGGCACGGTGTGGATCCTCGACGGTCTGGAAGTGACGACCGTCGGCAACATCGCCGGGCGGATCGCCGAGGACGGCAGCGGCCTGGCCGTCACCGCCGCCCAGATCACCGGTATCGCCGCCGCGCTCTACGTGGCGGGCGCCTGCACGGGCGCGCTGTTCTTCGGCTGGCTGACCGACCGCTACGGCCGCAAAAAGCTCTTCATGATCACCCTCGCGGTGTATCTGAGCGCCACCGCGATGACCGCGCTGTCCTTCCAGCCCTGGTGGTTCTTCACCTTCCGCTTCCTGACCGGCTTCGGTATCGGCGGTGAATACGCGGCCATCAACTCCGCCATCGACGAGCTGATCCCGTCCCGCTTCCGCGGCCGGGTCGACCTGATCATCAACGGCAGCTACTGGCTGGGCGCGATCGGCGGCTCGCTGCTGTCGATCGTGGCGCTCAATACCAGTATCTTCCCCCAGGACGTCGGCTGGCGGCTCACCTTCGCCCTCGGTGTGGTGCTCGGCCTGGTGATCATGCTGGTCCGCCGCCATGTGCCGGAGAGCCCGCGCTGGCAGTTCATCCACGGCCACGGCGACGAGGCGAACGAGCTGGTCGGCTCGGTGGAGAAGGAGATCGAGGAGGAGAAGCAGGAGAAGCTGCCCAGCCCGAAGACGAAGATCACCATTCACCAGCGGGCCAGTGTCGGCTTCGGCCTCATCGCCAGAACGGTCTTCACGCGCTATCCCCGGCGCGCGGTGCTGAGCCTGTCGCTCTTCATCGGCCAGGCGTTCCTCTACAACGCCATCACCTTCGGCTTCGGCAATATCCTGACCACCTTCTTCGACGTGTCGACCGGGAAGACCGGCTATTACTTCGCGGTGATCGCGGCGGGCAACTTCATGGGCCCGCTGCTGCTCGGCAGGCTCTTCGACACCGTGGGCCGGCGGATCATGATCTCGTCCACCTATCTGCTGTCGGGCCTGCTGCTCTTCGGCACCGCGTGGCTGTTCGACCGCGGTTCGCTGGACGCCACGACGATGACGGCCTGCTGGTGCGCGGTGCTGTTCTTCGCCTCCGCCGGAGCGAGCAGCGCGTATCTGACCGTCTCGGAGATCTTCCCGATGGAGACCCGGGCGATGGCCATCGCGTTCTTCTACGCCATAGGAACCGCCGCGGGCGGCATCAGCGGCCCGCTGGTCTTCGCGGACCTGACCAAGTCGGGCGTGGTCGGCGACACCGTGACCGCCTTCGTGATCGGCGCGTCGCTGATGTGCGCGGCCGGTATCGTCGCGGCCTTCCTCGCGGTCAAGGCGGCGGGCAGGTCGCTGGAGGACATCGCGACCCCGCTGTCGCAGACCGCGCCTGCCGAGTCGACCTCGGCCACCAGCGGCGCCTGACCCCCGGCAGCGGTGGTGCACCAGGACCGGCGGCGGAATGCCGCCGGTCCTGGCTGTTGTGCGCGATCCCTTGTGGGCGCCCTGCGGGCGTGTTAGTTTCACGGCCATTCGAGCCCGTCGAATCAGTTCGACAGTGCGATGTCCTGCGGTCCGGCGGCCCAACACCTCGGCGAGGCGAGGCGGGGCAGTCGTCGGTCCGGCAGCCCGGCGGCTCGGTGCTACAACAGCTCCACAGCTCGGCAGTTCCACAGCTCGGCAGTTCAACGGTGACGATGGGGTCGGTCAATGACGGTGACGATTGCGGATGTCGCGCGGCACGCGGGTGTGTCGCGCAGCACGGTGTCGTATGTGCTCAGCGGCAACCGCACCATCTCGCCGGAGACCATCAAGCGGGTCGAGGGCAGCATCGCGGCCCTCGGCTTCCGGCCGCACGCCGGGGCGCGGTCGATCCGTACCCGCCGCACCGGAGTGATCGCCATGGCGCTGCCGATGGTGCACGGCCCGCACAACCAGGTGCAGATGCCGTACGTCTGGGCGGCCCTGACCGCCGCCCAGGACAGCGGCCTGAAGGTGCTGATGCTCACCGACGACGACGGGGAGGCGGCGATCAGGGACGCGGTCGCCAGCGCCCTGGTCGACGGGGTGATGCTGATGGAGGTGCAGCGGCACGATCCGCGGATTCCGCTGCTCACCCGGCTCAAGTGCCCCGCGGTGCTGGTCGGCACCCCCGACGAGCCGCACGGGCTGCCCCGGGTGGACTTCGACTTCGCGCTGGCCGCCAGGGCGTGCGCGGACCACCTGCACGACTCGGGCCACACCGAGGTCGGCTACCTCGGGCAGCCGCCCGAGGCGTTCGGCCGGGACGTCGCCTACGCCGTGCACGCCAGGGAATCCGTACTGGCCGCGCTGGAATCCCGCGGTCAGCGCACCGTGTGGGCGGCCTGCGACCCGACGCCCGCCGGGGTGGTCAGCGCGCTGGACGACCTGCTGGCCAGGCAGCCGGGACTGACCGCGCTGATCGTCTACAACGAGCGGGTCCTGCCGCTGGTCAGGGACCGGCTGGCCGGGCTCGGCCACCGGGTGCCCGACGACATCTCGCTCATCGCGATCTGCCCCGACGACGAGGCCGAGCGGTGCGATCCGCCGCTGACCTCGGTGTCGCTGCCCGCGGAAGAACTGGCCAGGGCCGCGGTCCGCAGCCTCGCCCGGCGGATCGAGGGGGAGGAGCTGCCGGCCGAGACGCTGCTGGCGCCGACCCTGAAGATCCGGGCGAGCACCGGGCCGCGGCGCGGCTCCACCGGCGACGGCCCCCGGCGGGGCCGCACCTGAACGGGCGTCGGGCGGGCCCGGTCCACGGCGCGAGCCGGGCCGCTCCGTCGCCACTGTCGAATTGATTCGAATGCCCGGCGGCGCAACTGTCACCGCAGCTCCTCAGTACCCGCCGCCGGGCTCCTTGACCACAGCTCAGTACCGAACCGTGAAAGGCACGTCATCATGAGCCGCTTGCTTCGTACGTCCCGCCTGTTCCGCCCGGCCGCAAGACCCGGCACGCTGGCCGCACTCGCCGCCGCCGGGGCGCTCACGCTGGCCGCCTGCGGCACCGGCTCGGGCGCCGGCGGTTCCGGCGGCGCGCCGGACACCCTCACCGAGATCGACTACTACGACGCGGCGCCGCAGAACACCCAGCTGCCGCAGATCCTCGACGAGTGCGCCGCCAGGACCGGGGTGAAGATCAAGCACCAGCAGGTGCCGCGCGCCCAGTTCATGCCGAAGCTGCTCCAGCAGGCGTCCGCGCGCTCCCTGCCCGACCTGGCCCTGATCGACAACCCCGACCTGCAGCAGCTCGCCGCCACCGGCGGCCTGGTGTCGCTGTCCAGGGCCGGGCTGAGCACCGAGGGCCTCTACCCGTCGATCGTGCAGGCCGGGCAGTACCAGGGCCAGACGTACGGCATAGCGCCCGGCGTCAACGGCCTGGCGCTCTACTACAACACCGACCTGTTCACCCAGGCGGGCCTCAAGCCGCCCACCACCTGGGACGAGCTGACCGCTGACGCCAGGAAGCTGACCCGCGGCTCCCGCTACGGCGTGGCCTTCAGCGCGGTCGGCACCGAGGAGGGCACCTTCCAGTTCGAGCCGTTCTTCTGGACCGCGGGCGCGAGCCTGAAAGCGCTGGACTCCCCGCAGGCGGTGCAGGCGCTCACCTTGTGGAAGGACCTGGTCGGCTCGGGTTCCGCGTCCAAGTCCGTGGTGACCTGGACCCAGGCCGACGTCAACGACCAGTTCATGGCGGGGAACGCCGCGATGATGGTCAACGGCCCCTGGCAGCTGCCGACCCTGAACGCCGACAAGAAGCTGCACTTCGGCGTCGTCCCCATCCCGATCCCCGGCCCCGGCGCCAAGCCCGTCACCCCGCTGGGCGGCGAGGTCTGGACCGTCGGGCACAGCAATGCCGCCCGCGAGGCCAAGGCCGTCGCCGTGGTCAAGTGCCTGCTCGGCCACGACGAGAGCGCCACGTGGTCCAAGGACGCCGGGTACATCCCGAGCAATCAGCGGGCCGCCGCGCAGCTGGCCGCCAGTGACCCGCAGCTGGCCGCCTTCGTGCAGGAGGTCGGCACCGCGAAGGCCAGGACCACCGAGCTGGGCACCGACTACCCCAAGGTCAGCCAGGCCCTCGCCGACGCCATCCAGGCGGCACTGGCCGGCGGCACCAGCCCCGAGAAGGCGCTGTCCCAGGCCCAGAGCGCGGCGCGGAACTGACCGCGGCCCCGACCCCGATCACGTACCAGACGGGAAGCGCACCATGTCCACCACCGTTCAGGGCAGGCCGGCCGCGGTGACCGCGGCCGCCGCCGCACCCGGCGGGCGCAGCCGCGGACCGGCGCGAGCCCGCTGGGCGGCCGTCGCCTTCGTCGCCCCCGCGTGGCTCTACGTCGCCGGCTTCTACCTCTACCCCCTGGCCAGCAGCATCCGCATGGGCTTCCAGGACTACACCGTCTCGTCGTTCTACACCGGTGTGGCGCCCTACGTCGGCTGGGACAACTACAGCAAGGTCCTCCACGACAGCCACTTCGGCCGCACGGTGCTCAACACCGTTGTCTTCACCGCCGGTTCGCTGGTCTTCCAGTTCGCCCTCGGGCTGGCGCTCGCGGTGTTCTTCAACCGGAGGTTCCCGCTCGGCGGCCCGCTGCGCTCGCTGCTGCTGGTGCCGTGGCTGCTGCCCCTGGTGGTGTCGGGCACCGCCTGGCGGTGGATCCTCGACACCGACTCGGGGGTGCTCAACCACGCCCTGCTGCAACTCCACCTGATCGGCCACCCGGTGCCCTGGCTGGCCAGCACCCATGACGCGCTGACCGCCGTGACGCTGGTCAACATCTGGGTCGGCATCCCGTTCAACATGGTCATCCTCTACGGCGGTCTGCAGAGCATCCCCGGCGAGCTGTACGAGGCCGCGGCGCTGGACGGCGCGGGCGGGTGGCAGCGCTTCCGGCACATCACCCTGCCGCTGCTGCGGCCGGTCACCGCCGTGGTGCTCACCCTCGGCCTGATCTACACCGTCAAGGTCTTCGACGTGATCATGATCCTCACCCAGGGCGGTCCCGCGGGCTCCTCGCAGACGCTGACCACCTTCGCGTACAACCTGTCCTTCCAGCAGCTGGAGTTCGGCCGCGGTGCGGCGGTGGGCAATCTGCTCATCGTGGTCGCGGTGGTCTTCGCCGTGGTCTATCTGCGGGCCACCCGCGAGCAGCGGCAGGCCGGCCGATGAGCGCCGCGGCGAACCGGCGGACCGGCCGGACCACCGCCCCGCGCGGCGGCGGGCGAGGAGCCGGGGGAGCGTACACCGCGGTCGCGCTGCTGATCCTCGCGGTGATGCTCTTCCCGCTGTACTGGATGCTGAACGCCTCGCTGCTGCCGTCCACCGACCTGGTCAAGAGCTCGCCGACCTGGATCCCGCTGCACGGCACCCTCCAGGGCTACCGCAGGGCGCTGTCCAGCCAGGGCAGCCACCTGCTGGTCAGCCTCGGTGTGTCGGCCGGCACCGTCGTACTGGTGCTGCTGATCGCGGTGCCCGCCGCCTACGGGCTGGCCCAGCTGCGGGCTCCCGGCGGACGGCTGCTGACCTTCGCCTTCCTGATCGCCCAGATGATCCCCGGCGTGGTGATGGCCAACTCCTTCTACACCGCGGCCAGCAAGCTGCACCTGCTCGACTCGCCGCTGGCCCTGATCCTCGCCGACTCGACGCTGTGCGTGCCGTTCGCGGTGCTGGTCCTCCAGGCGGCGATGCGCGGGGTGCCGGCCGAGCTGAGCGAGGCCGCGGTGCTCGACGGGGCGTCGAGGCTGCGCACCCTGCTGTCGGTGATCCTGCCGGTCAGCCGGAACGCCGTGGTCACCGCGAGCCTGTTCTCGTTCCTCTTCGCCTGGGCCGACTTCCTCTTCGCGGTCACCCTGACCACCAGGGACGACCGGGCGCCGGTCACCGTCGGCATCTACCGCTTCATCGGCGCGCACCTGAGCGACTGGAACAGCGTGATGGCCACCGGGATCATCGCGTCCCTGCCCGCGGCCGTGCTGCTCGTCGTCGCACAGCGCTACGTCGCCGCCGGTGTCACCAGCGGCGCGGTCAAGGACTGACCGGCCACCGCCGGCCGCGCCCGTACGTCCGTACCACGAACCGAGGAGAAAGACCTTGCCGTCCGCCTTCACCCAGCTCCCGAACCTCCTGCGGTGGCGACACGGCCACCACGTGCTGGAGATCCAGCCGTGGGGTCCCGACAGCGTCCGGGTGCGGGCCGGCGTCCACCGGGTCGCCGACGGCCTGCCCGGCGCGCTCGACCCCGAGGCCGCGACACCCGCGGACGCCGCCGTGGAGATCCACGACACCCACGCCGCCCTCACCAACGGGCTGCTGCGGATCACCGTCGGCGCCGCCGACGGGCTGGTCACCGCGACCCGCGCCGACACCGGCGAGGAACTGCTGCGCGAGGAGCCGCCGCACTTCTGGTGGCCCGGCGCCCGGCACTTCGAGTCGGCCGGCGGCGGCCTGCACCGTATCGAGCAGCGCTTCGCCGCCTACGACGGCGAGCGCATCCACGGCCTGGGCCAGCACGGCCACGGCCGCTTCGACCAGAAGGGCACGGTGCTCGAACTCCAGCAGCGCAACGGGGAGGTGTGCATCCCCTTCGCGGTCTCCAGCCGCGGCTACGGCTTCCTGTGGAACAGCCCCGCCGTCGGCCGGGTGGAATTCGCCGCGAACGGCACCCGCTGGGTCGCCGACCGGGCCAGGCAGCTCGACTACTGGCTCACCGCCGGCCGCACCCCCGCCGACATCCTCGGCCACTACGCCGACGCCACAGGCCACGCCCCGGCCTTCCCGCGCTGGGCCTCGGGCCTGTGGCAGAGCAAGCTGCGCTACCGCAACCAGGCCGAGGTCCTCGACGTGGCCCACGAGTACGCCCGACGCGGCCTGCCGCTGTCGGTGATCGTCATCGACTACCTGCACTGGCGCAACCTCGGCGACTGGGACTTCGACCGCCGCGACTGGCCCGACCCGCGCGGCATGGTCGACGAACTGCGCGCGCTGGGCGTCGAGGTGGCGGTCTCGGTCTGGCCCTCGGTGAGCCCGCTGTCCGAGGGCTACGCCGCGCTCCGCGACGCCGGACAGCTGGTGGCCACCTACAGCGGGGCGACCGTGCACGCCGACTGGCCCGACACCGAGGAGGCGCCCGAGGGCATCGGCGTCGCCTTCTACGACGCCACCGACCCGGCGGCCAGGGCCGCCCTGTGGGACCGCCTCCAGGAGAACTACTACAAACTGGGCATCCGCGCCTTCTGGCTGGACGCCTGCGAGCCCGAGATGCGCCCGGGACACCCGCACAACCTCGACTACGCGGCGGGCAGCGGCTCCGAGGTCGCCAACCTCTACCCGCGCGAGCACGCCCGCGGCATCCACGAACACCTCACCGCGCAGGGCGAGACCGAGGTGCTGTCGCTGGTCAGATCGGCCTGGGCCGGATCGCAGCGCTACGGCGCCGCGCTGTGGTCGGGCGACATCCCCGCGACCTTCGACGCGCTCGCCGACTCGATACGCGCCGGCCTCAACGTCGCCCTGAGCGGCATCCCGTGGTGGACCACCGACATCGGCGGCTTCCACGGCGGCGACCCGGACGACGAGCACTACCGCGAACTGATGGTCCGCTGGTTCCAGTTCGCCGCTTTCTGCCCGCTGCTGCGACTGCACGGCCACCGCGAACCGCGGGTCTTCCACGGCCCGATCGGCGTCGGCGGCGGCCCCAACGAGATCTGGTCGTACGGCGAGCGGGCGCAGGCCGCCATGACCGCCGCCCTGCACCTGCGCGAACGCCTGCGCCCCTACCTGCACGAGCAGCTGGCGGCCGGCCGCGCCGACGGGCTGCCGCTGATCCGCCCGCTGCTGCTGGAATTCCCCGCCGACGCGGCCGGCTGGGACATCGACGACCAGTTCCTGTGCGGCCGGGACCTGCTGGTGGCCCCGGTCCTGCGGCCGGGCGCCACCGAGCGCCGGGTCTACCTGCCGGCCGGCGCCGAATGGAAGGACCTCGCCGCCGGCACCGTCCACCGGGGCGGGCGGTGGGTGACCGCCGCCGCCCCGCTGGACACCGTCCCGCTCTTCCTCCGCGACCACGCCGATCCCTTCACCCCCCTCAGGGAGACACGATGAAACGCACCACGACAGGGAAGTCCGCCGCACGCCACGGACGGCGCCCCTGGACGCTGCCCGTGCTCGCCGCGCTCGGCGCCGCCGCCCTGGCCGCGGCGGCCCTCAGCCCGGTGCCCGCGGCAGCCGCGGACTCCGAGGTCACCATCGACCTGGCAGCCCAGGGCGCGGCCCCCACCGCGGTCGGCTCCGGCTTCCTCTACGGCCTCAGCCAGGACGGCTCCGCGCCCGCCGACAGCCTGCTCCAGCCGCTCAAGCCCGCGCTCTTCCGCGGCGGCGGCGCCCGGATCGCCGGCGGCGGCTGGCTCGGCGACGGCTACACCGCGGGATCCGGCTACCGGATACGGATCAACTCGGCGCTGTCCCAGGCCCGCCGGGTCACCGCGGCGCCCTACCACGCGACCTACCACCTGCTGGTCTCCGACGTCTGGGGCGCCGACACCACCCAGCCGGCGAACACCGTCTACCCCTGCGACAACGGCGACTGCTCCAACTGGACCGCCTTCATCGACAAGCTGGTCGCCGACGTGCAGGCGTCCGGCGTACCGGTCGCGTACGACATCTGGAACGAGCCGGACGGCACCGGCTTCTGGCAGCGCGGCGTCAACAGCGCCCAGTACTACCGGATGTGGGACACCGCGGTCCGGGAGATCCGCCGCCTGGTGCCGTCCGCGCAGATCGTCGGCCCCTCCTACAGCGGCTACAACCACGGCTGGCTCGACTCCTGGCTCGGGCAGACCAAGGCCGACAACACCCTGCCGAACGTGCTCAACTGGCACTTCGGCGACGACCCGGCCGCCGACGCCGCCGACGCGCGGGCCCTGGAGTCCGCGCACGGCATCGTCCCGCTGCCGCTGACCATCAACGAGTACCTCTTCTCGCAGCAGCAGAACTCCGCCTACACCGCGTGGTTCCTCGACCGGCTCTCCGCCTCAGGCGTCACCGCCGCCGCCCACGCGATCTGGTCGGACTGCTGCGGCGCGGGCACCCTGGACTCGCTGCTCGTCGGCGGGCAGCGCACCGGTCAGTGGTGGGTCTACCAGGCGTACGCGCGGCTCAGCGGCCGGCTGCTCGGCACCACCGGCAGCGGCGGTGTCGCCGTCGCCGCGGGCTCCGACCCGGCCGCCCACCAGGTGCTGGCGCTGCTCGGCAACAACTCGGGCCAGGGCGGCACCACCACCGTCACCGTGCGGAACCTGTCGGCGGCCTCCTGGCTGATCAACAACAACGCGGTGCACGCCACCGTCCAGCGCATCCCCGACCAGAGCCCGCTCGACGCGCCCGTCACCGTCTTCGACGGCGACGTGACCCCCTCCGGCGGCGCCCTGCACGTGCCGGTCACCCGCACCAGCGGCTCCGACGCCTACACCGTCACCCTCACCCCGGGCAACGGCAGCAGCGGCCCGGTCGACCCGACCGTGGTGGTGGACGGCACCGACACCGATACCGCCGACCTGGACCACTTCGGCTACGGCGCGAACTGGGGCGTCACCAACGGCGTCAGCGACATGTACCAGCAGACCGCGAACTGGTCCTTCACCGGCGGCGCGGTGGCGACCTTCACCTTCCGCGGCACCCGGGTCGCCCTGCACGCGGTGCGCGACACCGACCAGGGGATCATGTCGCTGTCCGTGGACGGCGGCGCGCCGGTCACCGTCGACAACTACGCGGCGAGCCGCAACGCCTCGGGCGTGGTGTGGACCAGCCCGCAGCTGACCGCGGGGCCGCACACCCTGACGATCACCGACACCGGACAGCGCAACGGCGCCAGCGGCGGTACCAACATCGCGCTGGACCGGGCCGACGTCACACCGTCCTGACCTGTACGTCCCCGTCCCCCCACGCACGACGCGGGTCGGGTGGACTCCCCTCGGGGGAGTCCACCCGACCCGCGCGGGCGGTGACGGCTGCGGTCAGTCCTCGGTCATCAGTCCCGAGCGCAGCTTGGTGACGATACGGCTGAGCAGCCGCGACACGTGCATCTGCGAGCAGCCCAGCTGCTCGCCGATCTGCGCCTGGGTGAGCTCCTCGCCGAACCGCAGCCGCAGCAGCAGCCGGTCGCGCTCGGGCAGCTTCTCGATCAGCGGGGCCAGGGTGTGGAAGTCCTCGAAAAGGTCGAGCGCCGGGTCGCACTCGCCGACGGTCTCGCCGAGGGAGCGGCCCTCGCCGTCGCCGTCGCCGTCGCTGTAGGGGATGTCGATGGAGCCCGCGGTGTAACCGTTGGCGGCCACCAGACCCTCGATGACCTCCTGCTCGGACAGCTCCAGGTGCGCGGCCAGCTCCGCCACCGTCGGGTCGCGGTCCAGTTCCAGCGCGAGCGTCTCCTTGGCCTTGCTCAGCTCCACCCGCAGCTCCTGCAGGCGGCGCGGCACATGCACCGCCCAGCTGGTGTCACGGAAGAAGCGCTTCATCTCCCCGACGATGTACGGCACCGCGAAAGTGGTGAACTCCGTCTCACGGGAGAGGTCGAACCGGTCGATCGCCTTGATCAGGCCGATGGTGCCGACCTGCACGATCTCCTCGAGGTCGGTCGCCGGCCGGTTGCGGTAGCGCCCGGCGGCGAAGCGCACCAGCGACAGGTTCATCTCGATCAACGTGTTGCGTGCGTAGCTGTAGGCCGCGGTGCCCTCCTCCATTTCCTGGAGGCGGTCGAAGAACATCTTCGACAGGGTCCGCGCGTCCTGCGGCGCCACGGCCGTCGCATCGTCGATCAACGGCAGCCCGCCGGTTGTGGCTTCCGGTCCGCTCGGCCACCGTGCGTCCTGCGGCACCACGCGCGTCGCCATCGCCGACCTGCCCGTGCATTCCGTCTGCTCAACTGTTGGGGTCACGTCATCGCCTCGCACTCGTACGACTGGTGCCGACCGTCTTCCCCGGCTTTCGCATCCTATGCATTTTTGTTGTGGGTTTTGTTGTGGGCGAGCTTTCCCGGCAGCCACCGCAGCTGCTCGACCTGCTGGTGCGGGCCGCCGCCCTCGTGGCCGTTGAAGTCGTAGACCTCGATCTGCTTGTCCTCGCCCGCGTAGGCGTTGAAGGCGGCGAAGACGGTGGAGGGCGGGCAGGTCTCGTCCTCCAGGGCGGTGGAGAACAGCGCGGGCGCCCGGCCGCGGGCGGCGAAGTGGACGCCGTCGAAGTACGCCAGGGTGTCCAGCACCCGGGCCTTGCGGTCGCGGTGGACCGACAGGTATTTGCCCACCTCGCGGTAGGGGAGGGCGTCGGTGAGGGTGATGGCCCGCGGGAAGTCGCACAAGAAGGGGACATCAGGGGCAATTGCCGCCAAGTCGGGCACCAGGCCGCCGACCGCCACCGTGATGCCGCCGCCCTGGCTGATGCCCGCGGCCACGGTGCGGGCCGGGTCGGCCAGCGGGTGGGAGCGTGCGGCCTCCACCGCGCGCACGGCGTCGGTGAAGACCCGGCGGTAGTAGAAGTCGTACGGGTCGTCGATGCCGCGGGTCAGGAAGCCGGGGGAGGCGGGGCTGCTGCCCACCGGGTCCTCGGTGTCGCCGGTCGACCACCCGCTGCCCTGGCCGCGGGTGTCCATCACGAAGTGCGCGTAACCCGCCGACGCCCACAGCAGATGGGTGTGCGCCAGGCCGCGGCCGCCGCCGTAGCCGACGAATTCCACCACGACCGGCAGCGGCTCGCTCGTGCCCGCGGGTACGGTGAACCAGCCCTTGACCGGGTGGCCGCCGAAGCCCGCGAAGGTCACGTCGTAGGAATCGACCGTCGTCAGACCGGTCGATACCCGCTCGAATCGGGCGTCGAGCTCGTACTGCCGCGCCTGGCCGAGGGTGTCGGTCCAGAACTGGTCGAAGTCGGCCGGCTCGACGGAACTGCTGCGACGGGCGCGGAGCTGGTCGAGCGGCAGGTCGAAGAGGGCCATCGGTAGTCCTTCGCGGCTGGGCGGTGGTCGATCACCCACACCGTACGTCCTGCGGGAGCCGCGCAGAAGCCCCCGCTTAACCGGTTGAGCGACCTCTTGGTGCCGGCGGACGGCCGGACGGGTCCCGTGTGCTGCGCCACCGGGACCGCCCGGCCGTCCGAGTTGTGCCAGTTCATGCCGAATCCGTGCGAGTTGATGAGATTCGATCCGGTTCGTGCTGATTCGTGCCCAACAACGAGGAATGTGGGGGGATGGTTTGGTGATCAGCGCTTCGCGTCACCGTTGCCGGCGGGCCGGCCTCGGCCCGGGTCGGTCGTGCAGCCGCCCTTGCGGCAGTTCACGTCGGGGCAGGACATGGTGGTCACCTCTTCTCTGCGAGGTCGTCACTTCTCTTTGTCATGTCATCGGGTCTGCGATGTCGTCCGGCATGCAGTCGAACAGCAGTTTGTCGACCCGCCGGCCGTGCCACAGTGCGGCACTGCGCAACCGCCCGGCCGCCCGGAACCCGGCCTTGAGGTACGCGTTCACCGCTGGGGTGTGGGGCGCCGGCACCTCGAGCCACACCGAGTTGAGCGAGGCGATCGTGAACGCCCATTCGAGGGTCAGCGCGGTGGCCTCCGCCGCATAGCCGCGGCCGCGCTGCTCGGGGGCGATCACCAGGGTGAATTCGGCGCTGTTGACGGACATGTCGACGCTGAGGGCGGTGGTACCCACCGGGACTGCGTCCGGTGTGGTGATCACCTCGAAGAGTTGGTAGTGAGCCGATGTGTGGCTGGTGCGGAAGCGGGCCCGGAAGACCTCCCAGGACACCGGCCAGCGGGCGCCGAAGCCGACGACGGTCGCCGGGTCGGTCTCCCACCGGTGGTATTCCTGCATCATTTCTTCCCTCGCCAGTGCCAACGCCACCCGCGCCCCGGCGCGCAGCGGGACGGGTGCGGTCGGTGGGGTGTTGGTCCTCACGGTCTTGTCTCTCCTGTGTGTGCCCGGGCTCCGACCCTCGCAGCCGTCCATAAAGCGTCAATCCACCGGCGGTCCGACTGGGGCAGATCCGCCGAATTGCCGCCGTAGCGGCGGCCGTGTGCTTCATCGGGCCGCCGCGCCGGTCGCTCACGGCGACCGGTGGTCGCCGCGGGTGAGCCCGGCGGGTCCCAGCAGTCGCTTCGATAGGCTGACACCACATCAGCCATCACGGACTAAGGGAGCAGTACATGAGTGAGGCCGAGGACTTCAACGCGCGGATTGTGGCCGAATTCCGTGCCAACCACGGGAAGGTCGGCGGAAATTTCGAGGGAGCCCCGCTGCTTCTTCTGCACAACACGGGAGCCCGCAGCGGACGGAAGATCGTCAAGCCGATGATGTACCTGCGCGACGGCGACCGTTATCTGGTGTTCGCCTCCAAGGGCGGCGCCCCGGAGAATCCCGCCTGGTACCACAACCTCGTCGCGCACCCCGACGTCGAGATCGAGGTCGGCGAC
Organism: Streptomyces sp. NBC_01477; assembly: GCF_036227245.1. Taxonomy (GTDB): domain Bacteria; phylum Actinomycetota; class Actinomycetes; order Streptomycetales; family Streptomycetaceae; genus Actinacidiphila. The sequence goes on along the minus strand of NZ_CP109445.1, from coordinate 492,191 downwards.
GAGACGATCCCGGTCCGCGCCGAGGTGCTGACCGGTGAGGAGCGGGACCGCAAATACGCCGAGCAGGCGGCGCTCTACCCCGGTTTCGCCGACTACCAGGAGAAGACCGACCGGATCATCCCGGTAGTGGCTCTGGTTCCGAGCGCTTCCGCGCGGTAGCCGGCCGCTGATCGGGGAAGGCAACAGGCACGCGAGTGTTCGAAGGCGGGAGAGGGTGCTGGTGAAGGTCGGGCTGCTGACTCGGGAGTATCCGCCGGATGTGTACGGCGGAGCCGGGGTCCACGTGGAATTCCTGGCGCGGGAGTTGCGCGCGCTGGTCGATGTCGAGGTGCACTGCTGGGGCGACGCCGCAGCCGAGGGCGGCGTGGTCAGGCACCGCGCGCCGACGTCCCTCGACGGCGCCAACGACGCGCTGCGCACCTTCTCCGTCGATCTGGCGATGGCCGCCGCCCTCCAGGGCCGCGACCTGGTGCACTCCCACACCTGGTACGCCAATCTGGCCGGGCACATCGGCAAGCTGCTCTACGGCGTCCCGCACATCCTCACCGCCCACTCCCTGGAACCGCTGCGGCCCTGGAAGGCCGAACAGCTCGGCGGCGGCTACGCGCTGTCGAGCTGGGCGGAGCAGACAGCGATGGAGTCCGCCGACGCGGTGGTCGCGGTCTCCGACGGGATGCGCCGCGACATCCTGTCCTGCTATCCCGCGCTCACCCCCGAGCGCGTCCACGTCATACGCAACGGCATCGACACCGCCACCTACCGCCCCGACGAGCGCACCGATGTACTGCGCAGGATCGGCATCGACCCCGACCGCCCCTATGTGCTCTTCGTCGGCCGCATCACCCGGCAGAAGGGCGTACCGCACCTGCTGCGGGCGGCCAGGGAGCTCGACCCGGCGGCGCAGCTGGTGCTGTGCGCCGGCGCCCCCGACACCCCTGCGCTGGACCGCGAATTCCGCGCGCTGTTCGACGAGCTGAACGCGGTGCGCGACGGTGTGCACTGGATCCCGGCGATGCTGCCGCGCCCCGCCGTCGTCCAGCTGCTCACCCATGCCGCGGTCTTCGCCTGTCCCTCGGTCTACGAACCGCTGGGCATCGTCAATCTGGAGGCGATGGCCTGCGGCACCGCCGTGGTCGCCTCCGCGGTCGGCGGTATCCCCGAGGTCGTCGAGGACGGCGACACCGGACTTCTGGTGCCCTACGACGAGCAGCGTCCGGCGGACTTCGAGGCCGGACTCGCCGCCGCGCTCAACCGGCTGATCGCCGACCCGGCGCAGGCCGCCGCCCTCGGCGCGGCCGGGCGGGAACGCGCGGTGCGGGAATTCGGTTGGGACACCGTCGCCCGCCGTACGGTCGAGCTTTACGAAAAAGTGCTCGCCGCCGGGTAGCGGAGGCAGGAAAAGAAAAATCCGGGGCAGGACGCGGTAGAGATGCGCCGCCGCCGTGGGACAGTTCGGCAGTTCGGGCAAGGCAGCAGGCGGCAGGGCGGAACACGACACAAGGGGGACGTCGATGCGCGGTGGACCTACAGTGCTGGGCATAGTGCTGGCGGGCGGAGCGGGTAAACGGCTGATGCCGCTCACCACCGACCGGGCGAAACCAGCAGTGACCTTCGGCGGCACGTACCGCCTGGTGGACTTCGTGCTGTCCAACCTGGTCAACGGCGGCATGATGCGGATCTGCGTGCTGACCCAGTACAAATCGCACTCCCTGGACCGGCATGTGACCACGACCTGGCGGATGTCCAGCGTGCTGGGCAACTACGTCACCCCGGTGCCCGCCCAGCAGCGGCTCGGCCCGCGCTGGTATCTGGGCAGCGCCGACGCGATCCTGCAGTCGCTCAACCTGGTGTACGACGAGCAGCCCGACTACGTCGCGGTCTTCGGCGCGGACCACGTCTACCGGATGGACCCGCGGCAGATGCTCGAACAGCACGTCGAGCACGGAGCCGGCGTCACCGTCGCGGGCATCAAGGTGCCGCGCACCGAGGCCTCGGGCTTCGGGGTGATCTCGCCGGCCGCGGACGGCATCTCGGTGGAGCGCTTCCTGGAGAAGCCCGCGGATCCGCCGGGCCTGCCGGGCGACCCCTCGCAGGTGTTCGCCTCGATGGGCAACTACCTCTTCACCACCAAGACGCTGATCGACGCGCTGCACGAGGACGCCGAGGACCCGCAGTCGGTGCACGACATGGGCGGCAGCATCCTGCCGCGGCTCACCGCGGCGGGTATCGCGCAGGTCTACGACTTCGACACCAACCATGTGCCGGGCGAGACCGCCCGCGACCACGGCTACTGGCGGGACGTCGGCACCCTGGACGCGTACTACGACGCGCACATGGACCTGATCTCCGACCAGCCCGCCTTCAGCCTGTACAACCGGCGCTGGCCGATCTACACCCACCCCGGCCAGCTGCCGCCGGCCAAGATCGCGGCCGGCGGCATCGTGGGGGAGTCGGTGATCAGCCCCGGCTGCGTGATCCGCGGCCAGGTCACCCGCTCGGTGCTGTCGCCCGGCGTGGTGGTCGACGCGGGCGCGGTGGTGCAGGGTTCCGTGCTGCACGACAACGTACGGGTCGGGCGCGGCGCGATCGTCCGCGGCGCGGTGCTCGACAAGAACGTGGACGTGCCGCCGGGTGCCACCATCGGGGTGAACCCCGACCGCGACCGTGAGCTGTACACGGTGTCCGCGGCCGGGGTCATCGCCCTGGGCAAGGCCCAGCTGGTGCAGTGAGGGCGCGGCCCCCGCTCACCGGCGGGCGGGGGTCAGCTCACCGACCACTGCTGGTTGGTGCCGCCGTTGCAGGTCCAGACGTCCAGCTGGGTGCCGCTGGCGGAGTTCGAACCCGGTACGTCCAGGCACTTGTTGGCCGCGGCGTTGATCAACTGCTTGCCGCTGATCGTCCACTTCTGTGCGTTGCTGCCGTTGCAGTCCCACAGCTGGACCAGGGTGCCGTCCGCGGTGCCGCTGTTGGAGTCGTCCAGGCACTTGCCGAGGGCGCCCACCGTACCGTCGGTGCCGACGGTCCACTGCTGGGCGCCCGAGCCGTTGCAGTCCCACAGCTGCACATGGGTGCCGTTGGCGGTGCCGGAGTTGGCGATGTCCACGCACTTGCCGGCCAGGCCCGTGATGGCGTGCGCGCTCGCGCCGGTGGACTGGCCGTAGACCTCCAGTTCGTAGATACGGGCCGCGGTGTCGCCGCCGGTGTTGGTGGGCGCGGAGATCGCCAGCCGGACGTAGCGCGCCTGCCGCGGGGTGATGGTGTGGTAGGTGCGGCTGGAGCGTGATCCGGTGACCGACACCGCGGGGGACCAGGTGCTGTTGTCGGTGCTGGTCTGGATCTGGAAGGCGCCGGTGTTCCAGCTGGTGTCCTCGCCGCCGAGACCGGCGTGCTTGACCACGAAGGACCCCACGGTCTGCGCCGACCCGAGGTCGACGGTCAGCGTCGGGTTCGTCGCCTTGGAGCACCACTTGCTGTTGTTCTTCAGCGAGTTGTCGACCGCCTTGTCACCGGACTCCGCCGTACCGCACGGGGTGGACGCGGTGACCGCCTTGCCCTGCGCCAGGTTGGTGCCCAGGCTCGGCGCAGCCGGCACCGCGGTGGCCCCGTCCTGGAAGGACGGCGGCACGTCCGAGGCGCCGGTGCCCCAACTGCTGCTCGGCGCCGCGCCCATGGTGTAGTCGAGGGTGCCGCCGGCGGCCAGGTCGGGGTAGCGCAGGTAGTTGTGGCTGGTGGCGGCGCCGTTGACCTTCAGGCCCTGCACGTAGCCGCCGCTGCCGGAGGCGTTGATGGTGATGTTGCCGCCGGGCCGCTGGAGCAGCACCGAGGGGAACTGCGGGCCGTTGACGGCCAGGGTGTCCGCGCCGGGGGTGGCCGGGTACATCCCGAGCGCCGCCCACACGTACCACGCGGAGGTCGCCCCGAGGTCGTCGTTGCCGGGCAGGCCGCCGGCGCCGGTGGTGAAGGACTCGGTCATCACCTTGCGGACCGCGTCCGCGGTGCCCGCGGGGTCACGGGCGAAGTTGTACGCCCACGGCACACCGTGCTCCGGCTCGTTGCCGATGTAGTAGTACGGCAGGCTCTGACCGGCGTTGACCTGGGTGAAGTGGTGGTCGAGCCGCTGCGCCGCGGTCGTGGGACCGCCCATGTCGTTGATCAGGTCGGCGAAGTCGTACGGCACCATCCAGGTGTACTGCGCCGCGTTGCCCTCGGTGAAGTTGCTCGGGCTCGCCGGGTCCAGCGGCCACGACCAGCTGCCGTCGGAGTTGCGCGGCTGCACATAGCCCGACTCGGTGCTGTAGGTGTTGCGCCACCACTGGGCGCGGGTCATGTGCGTGGTGTAACTGGCGGTGTTGCCCAGCGCCTTGGCGAACTGCGCCACCGCGAAGTCCGACGCGCTGTACTCGAGCGAGTCCGAGGGCTCGCTCAGGAAGTGCTGGCTGGTGTACGCGCCCTGATTGCCGCGGATCGGCGAGCCCTGCGCCGTACCGCCGTTGGAGGCCTTCTCCATCAGCGACAGCGCGGCGGCGGTGTCGAAGTCCCGCACCCCGAAGGCGTACATGCTGCTGACGATGATCGGCCCGGGGTCGCCGGTCATCACGAAGTCCTCGGCCGTCTGCTGCGACCACTTGGGCAGCAGTCCGCCCTGCTGGCCGTCCAGCACCATCGACTTGGCGATGTCGGCCGCCTCGGTCGGTGCGATCAGCGCGACCAGCGCCGCCCACGAGCGGTAGATGTCCCAGCCGGAGTAGTTCTGGTAGACCGGCCGGGTCGAGTTGTGCACCGCTCCGTCGAAGCCGCGGTAGTCGCCGTTGACGTCGCTGGAGATGTTGGGGCTCTGGAAGACGTGGTAGAGCGAGGTGTAGAACTTCTTGAGGTCCGCGGCCGCGCCACCGGTGACCTGGGCGCGGTTGAGCATGGAATTCCAGGACGTGTCGGCCGCGGTGCGGGTCGCGTTGAAGTCCCAGCCGTTGTTCTCGGCCGTCAGGTTGGCCTGGGCGCCCGCCACGCTCACGTACGACAGGCCGATCTTGGTCTGCACGGTCTGGCTGCCGGTGGTGTCGAAGGTGACGTAGGCGCCGGTGTTGGTGCCCGAGGTGCTGGCCGAGCCGGCCGAGACCGTACCGCCGCTCCAGGTGCCGAAGGCCGAGGGGGCGCGGTCGAAGCGGATGTCGAAGTAGATCTGGTAGGTCTTCGACGAGCCGCAGAAGCCGCCGGCGGTCACGCTGCCGGTCACCTCCGAGCCGCTGACCTTCACCGAGCCGCTGCGGTTGCCGGTCGCGCTGCGGCCGGTGTTGATCAGCAGGCTCGCGCTGGTGGTCGAGGGGTACGTCAGCCTGGCCATGCCGGTGCGGGTGGTGGCCGTCAGCTCCACGCCGGTGCCGTACTTGTCCAGCCGGTTCTTGTAGTAGCCGGGCACGGCCGTCTCGTTGGCCTTGGTGTACGCCGACGCGTAGCCCGTCCAGTTGCTGCCGGGTGAGGTGCTGATCGCGCCGGTGACCGGCATCAGCGGCAGGTCCTCGTTGTTGGGACAGCCCGCACCGTCGAAGTGGGTGAGGCTGAAGTCCTCGATCGACCCGTCGGAGTAGCGGTAGCCCGACGGCGAGGCGGTCGGCGTGTCGGGGCTGAACTGCACGCCGCCGAAGGGCGTCACGGCCCCCGGGTAGGTGCTGCCGCCCGCGCCGCCGCCGACCGGGTTGGGGGCGTTGCTGTCGTCGGAGCCGACGAACGGGTCGACGTACTGCGTGAGGTTGGCGTTGGCGGCATGGGCGGGGGCCGAGCTGAGGCCGCCGACGCCGAGGGCGGCCAGCAACAGGGCGCTCAGGGCGCCCGCGGTTTTGCTTCTGAGCACGGGAGGGAGCACGGAGGACCACCTTCTCGTGGAGGCGGCGGGCCGCGGATGACGCACGGCGAGCGCCTCGGGGCATGGGGGGATGCTCGTAGGGGGGATGTGAACGTTACCAAGCGAATCAGCATTTTGATGTGTACCTGATGTGATGTCAAGGGTCCGCACGGTGACCGGGAAGCCGGTTCAGCTGCCGCCACCGCGGGCTCAAGGCGGCCTCCCGCGCGACGTATTGACACGCCGTCAGCGCGCCCGCACAATCCCGGAACGTTTGCGAACGTTACCAAGGCACCGCGTGACCACGACGCTGGGAGACAGCCGATGGCACAACCACTCCTGGAAGCCCGAGGCCTGACCAAGCGGTTCGGTCACGTCAGGGCGCTCCAGGACGCCGACTTCACCGCCTACCCGGGCGAGGTCGTCGCCCTGGTCGGTGACAACGGCGCAGGCAAGAGCAGCCTCGTCAAAACCCTGTCAGGCACCATCCGACCCGACGGCGGCCAGATCCTGGTCGACGGCAGCCCCGTCGAGCTGGCCAGCCCGCTCGACGCCAGGCGGTACGGCATCGAGACCGTCTACCAGGACCTGGCCCTCGCGCCCGACCTCGACGCCGCGGCCAACCTGCACCTGGGCCGGGAGCTCTTCCGCGGCGGCCTGCTCGGCCGGCTCGGGGTCCTCGACCGCGCCGCCATGCGCCGCTCCGCCGTCACCGCCTTCGCCGAACTGGGCGTCGACCTCCAGGACGTCGGCGCCCCGGTCGCCACGCTGTCCGGCGGCCAGCGCCAGTCCGTCGCCGTGGCCCGGGCGGTGGCCTTCGCCAACCGGATCATCTTCATGGACGAGCCGACCGCCGCCCTCGGCGTACTCCAGCGCGGCCGGGTGCTCGACACCGTCAGACGGGTGCGCGACCGCGGCATCTGCGTCGTCCTGATCAGCCACAACATGCCGGAAGTGCTGTCCGTCGCCGACCGGGTGGAGGTGCTGCGGCTCGGCCGCAGGGTGGCGCGCTTCACCGCCGCCGATACCACCGTCGAGGAACTGGTCGGCGCGATGACCGGCGCGCTGGACGGCGAGCCCGACTCCGGGGCCGACGGCGGTCCCGGGGCTGACGCCCTGCGAAAGGACGGCGCCGAATGACCGCCGAGGCTCCCGCGAAGGACCGGCGGCAGAGCGCCCGCAGGCCCGCCGTACCACCCTGGCTGCGCCGGCTCGCCGCCGCCAACGAGGCCTGGACCTTCGGCGTCCTCGCCCTGCTCGTCGCATTCTTCACCGCCGCCCGGCCCAGCACCTTCCTGACCCGCTACGACATCACCCAGATCGCCACCAACGCGGCCATCTACCTGGTGCTCGGCGTCGGCATGACCTATGTGATCATCGTCGCCGGCATCGACCTGTCCGTCGGCTCCGTCCTGGTGCTGTCCGCCGTCCTGTCCGCCGAATACACCATCCACCACGGCGGCGCGAACTCCGGCTGGGGCGCCATCGCGGTCAGCACCCTCATCGCGCTGGCCACCGGCCTGGTGTGGGGCGCCCTCCAGGGCTGGCTGGTCGCCAAGGCCAGAGTCCCCCCGCTGATCGTCACCCTCGGCGGCTTCGGCGCCGCACTGGGCGCCGCCCAGATCATCACCGGCGGCCAGGACCCGGCGGGCGCCGTGTCCGGCAGGCTCCAGCGCACCATCGGCTTCGGCAAGCTCTTCGGCCAGATCCCGTGGCTGGTCGTCATCGCATTCGGCGCCACCCTGGTCTTCGGCCTGGTCCTCGCCTTCACCCGCTTCGGCCGCTACACCTACGCCATCGGCTCCAACCCCGAAGGCGCCCGCCGGGTCGGCATCAACGTCGACGCCCACCTGATCAAGGTCTACGCCCTGGTGGGCCTGCTGTCCGGCCTCGGCAGCGTGATGTGGCTGGCCTACTTCGGCACCACCTCCATCGCCGGGCACTCCACCGACAACCTCAAGGTCATCACCGCCGTCGTGCTCGGCGGCGCCAGCCTCTTCGGCGGGCGCGGATCCGTACTCGGCACGGTCATCGGCATGTTCATCCCGGCGGTGCTCAGCACCGGCCTGATCATCATGGGCGTCCAGCAGTACTGGCAGGACGTCGCCATCGGCGTCGTCCTGGTCGCCGCCGTCCACCTCGACCAGTTCCGCAGACGCGGCAGGGACCACGGCTGACCCGTCGTCGCGCCCACCCCACCGCCCCCACCGAAAGGCTGTCCGCGATGCGCCCGACCAGCACGCGCCCGACCGGAGGAACGACCGGATCGACCGGAACGACCGGAAGCACGGCCAGGAGCACGGCCGGAAGAGCGACGAGGCTCGCCGGCTGCTGCGCGGTCCTCGCCCTGACCGCGGCGACCACCGCCGGCTGCGGCGGCGGATCCGGCGGCTCGGGTTCGACGTCGCTCGACCTCATCACCGGCGTCAAGAGCGACCCCTTCTACATCACCATGTCCTGCGCGGCCCAGCAGGAGGCCGAGAAGCGCGGCGTCAAGCTCACCGTCAACGGCTCCGCCCAGTGGGACGTCGCCGTGCAGCGCCCGATCATCGACTCGGTCGCCGCCACCCACCCCGGCGGCCTGCTGATCTCCCCGGTGGACACCGCGGCCCTGACCCCCTCGCTCCAGCAGATCCAGGGCGCGGGCACCAAGGTCGTCCTGGTCGACACCGAGGTCACCGACACCGCGATCGGCGTGTCCCGGATATCGTCCGACAACGAGGCGGGCGGCAGGACCGCGGCGAAGTCCCTCGCCCAGCTGATGGGCGACAAGGGCTCGGCGATCGTGATCAGCGTCAAGCCGGGTGTGTCCACCACCGACGCGCGTATCAAGGGATTCACCGAGGAGATGAAGGCCGACCACCCGGCCATCACGCTGCTTCCGGTGCTCTACGACGACGACCTGCCCGCCACCGCCGCCTCGCAGATCCAGTCCACGCTGGCCGCCCACCCCGACCTCGGCGGCGTCTTCGCCGGCAACACCAACACCGCCCAGGGCATCGCCACCGGCCTCCAGGCCGCGGGCAAGCAGGGCAAGGTCAAGGTCGCCGCCTTCGACGCGGAGCCCGACGAGATCACCGCGCTCACCAACGGCACCCTGGACGTGCTGGTCGCCCAGGACCCCGGCGCCATCGGCCGGCAGGGGGTCGACCAGGCGCTCGCCGCGATCGACAAGAAGAAGGTCACCACCAGGATCGGCACCGACATGGTCGCCATCACCAAGGCGAACATGGACCAGCCCGACATCAGGAAGTTCTTCTACCAAGCCGCCTGCTGAACCGGGGGAGCCCGGTCACCCGCCCGGAGCCCCGCCTGCCATCATCGACGCACGAGCCGGCCGGCCGCCGGTCACCGGTATCGGCCGGTCACCGGCCCGGCCGGCCGGCACAGCGACGAGGAGGCCCGTGAAACGCCCGACGATGAAGGACGTGGCCCGCGCAGCCGGGGTCAGTCCCATGACGGTCTCCCGGGTCGTCGCGGGCGAAGCGGGGGTCGCCCCCGAGACGGCCGCCCGGGTCGGCCAGGCAGTGCGCAAACTCGGCTACCAGCGCAACGACAACGCCCGCAGCCTGCGCCAGAAGAACCTCGGCACCTCCACCATCGGCCTGGTCGTGGACGATCTGGCCAACCCCTTCTACGCCCTGATGGCCCGTTCGGTGGAGGACGAGGCCCACCGCCGCGGCCATGTGGTGCTGGTCGGCAGCACCAATGACGAGCCGCAGCGCGAACGCGAGGTGATCGCCGCCTTCACCGCCCGCCAGGTGGACGGCCTGATCATCGTCCCCACCATCGGCAGCCACGGCTTCCTCAAACGCCCCATGGACGGCGGTACGCAGGTGGTCTGTGTCGACCGCCCCGCCAAGGGCCTCGCCGTCGACACCGTCACCGTCGACAACCGGGCCGCCGCCGGACGGGCCGTCACCCACCTGCTCGGCCACGGCCACACCCGGATCGCCTACCTCGGCGACCGCTTCGACATCTGGACGCAGGCCGAGCGCTACGCCGGCTACCTCGACGCGCTCGCCGCCCATGGCATACCCGAGGACCCCGCGCTCGTCCGGCACGAACTGCGCTCCCACCCGCAGGCCAGGGACGCACTCGCCGTGCTGCGCACACTGCCCGACCCGCCGACCGCGCTGTTCACCAGCAACGACCTGATCACTCTCGGCGTCCTCGACGGCCTGGACCATCCCGCGCCGCTCGCCCTGGTCGGCTTCGACGACCTGCCGCTCGGCGAACGGCTCACCCCGCCGCTGACCGTGGTCAGCCAGGACCCGGTGGCCCTCGGCGGCACCGCCGCCAACCTGCTCTTCTCCCGTATCGCGGGCGACCGCTCGGCGCCGCGCTCGGTGGTGCTGCTCACCCGCTTCGTGGTCCGCGGCTCCGGCGAATTCCGCACGGCGGCCGGCTGAGGCGGGGATTCCGGGGGCGCATCCACGGGGGCGCGTGTGCGCCGGCGTGCGCATAGCGCGCGCCGGGCGCACGGACGGCCGGGATCAGCCCGGTACGTAGTTGAAGGTGTCCGGGTCGGGGCCGGTGCGCTCGCCGCGGTCCAGCGCGCTGATCGCGTCGACGTCGTCCTGGGCGAGGTCGAAGTCGAAGAGCCGGAAATTCTCCGCCACCCGGGCGGGCGTCACGGACTTGGGGAAGACGATGTCCCCGCGCTGCAGATGCCAGCGCAGCGTGACCTGCGCGGGAGTACGGTCGAGCCGCTCGGCGATCGCCGTGATCACCGGGTCGTCCAGCACCTTGCCCTGGGCGATCGGCGACCACGCCTCGGTCGCGATGCCGTGGGCGGTGTCGAAGGCGCGGACGTCGTCCTGGGTGAGATACGGATGGACCTCGATCTGGTTGACCGCGGGGACGGTGCCGGTCTCCTTCAGCAGCCGCTCCACATGGTGCGGCTGGAAGTTGGACACCCCGATGGCCTTGACCCGGCCCGAGCGCAGGATCTCCTCCAGTGCCTTCCAGGTCTCGACGTAGTCGCCCACCTCGGGCAGCGGCCAGTGGATGAGGAAGAGGTCGAGGTATTCGAGCCCGAGGTCGTCCAGGGTGCGGGCGAACGCGGAGAGCGCGTCCCCGTAGGCGTGGTGGCCGTTGTTGAGTTTGCTGGTGACGAAGACCTCGCCGCGCGGCAGGCCCGAGTCCCTGACGGCCTGGCCGACCTCCTTCTCGTTGCCGTACATCTGCGCGGTGTCGATGTGCCGGTAGCCGATGTCCAGTGCGGTGCGCACCGCCTCCCGGGTGTCCTGCGGCTCGATCTGGTAGGTCCCGAAGCCCAGTTGCGGTATCGCGATGCCGTTGTTGAGCGTGAGACCGGGGATGTGGGTCATGGGTGCTTCCCTTGCTCGCCTTGGCTGTCCTTGCTGCTTCCGGCGGTCCCGCGGCGCCACCGCCGGCCACGGCCCGGCGACCGGAGCGCGGCCCCTCACCCACCGTAACGGCGGATCGCGGGATCGTCCTCCCGGCGGCTTCCCGCACAGCTCCCCGGCAACCCCCTGACCTGGCTCCCCTGCTGCCCGCCGGCTGCCCGCGACGGCCGTGCCCGGCTTTCCCGCGGCGTCCGAGCGGGCGGCCGCCTCTTTCGGAGAGCGCTCTCACGGCGGGCGGCGAGCCGATACGCTGTGGCTGGCCACCGCCTGTGCACCGTCCGTCACGGGGCCCGCGCTTCCCGTGGGTGCTCGTGCTGTTCCGCGTTCCGTCCCGCGTTCCGCCGCGCGAAGGAGGACTCCCCGTTGTCCGCTCCGTCCCCCGTCTCCCGCCCCACGCTCGAAGCCGTCGCGGCGCGGGCCGGGGTGTCGCGAGCCACCGTGTCGCGGGTGGTCAACGGGGGAGCGGGGGTGCGCGGACCGCTGGCGGAAAGAGTGCGCGCGGCGGTCGACGAACTCGGGTACGTGCCCAACCAGGCGGCCCGCACCCTGGTCACCCGGCGCAACGGCGCCATCGCCGTGGTCGTAGCGGAACCCGAGTCCCGGTTCTTCACCGACCCCTTCTTCGCCCAGCAGGTGCGCGGCATCAGCAGGGAGCTGGCCGCGCACGACAACCAGCTGGTGCTGCTGCTCACCGGGGGCGCCGCGGACCACGAGCGGGTCGGCCGCTATCTGACCGGCGGGCATGTGGACGGCGCGCTGATCTTCTCGCTGCACGCCGACGACTCGCTGCCGGTCATCGCCCGCAAGGCGGGCGTGCCCACGGTGATCGGCGGCCGTCCCACCTGGCCCGACCCGGACACCCGGCGCCGCACCCTCTACGTCGACTGCGACAACCGCGGCGGCGCGCGGGACGCGGTACGCCGCCTGCTGGCGCTCGGCCGCCGCCGGATCGTGCACATAGCGGGACCGCTGGACCAGCCTGCCTCCGTCGACCGGCTCGACGGCTTCCGCGATGTGCTGCCCGGTATCGGCACCGCGATGATCGCCGAGGGCGACTTCACGCCCGAGGGGGGCGCCCGGGCCATGGAGCGGCTGCTGGAGCGCTCTCCCGACCTCGACGGGGTCTTCGCCGCCTCCGATGTGATGGCCTCGGGCGCGCTGCGGGTGCTGCGGGCCCGCGGCCGGCGGGTGCCGGACGACGTGGCGGTGGTCGGCTTCGACGACATGGTGTCGGTGGCGGAGTGGACCGACCCGCCGCTGACCACGATCAGGCAGGACATCGAGGAGATGGGCCGGCTGATGGCGCAGCTGCTGCTGCACGCCCTGGAGCCGTCGACCGACCCGGACGGCGTGCCCGCGGTGTCCTCGATCATCACCCCGACCCGGCTGGTGGTGCGCGCCTCCGCCTGAGGCGTACCGCGGGCTCGTACCGGACGCATCGGGAGGCCCGGGATTCTGGGGAGAGCGCTCTCCCGTGATTGCCGGCGAGAGCAGCCCCACGCCCCGCCCGCCCCCGAGGTCCGGCGTCCCGGCGGTGCTTCGGCGCGCCCCCCGCTCCGCCGCGCGGGATGATCGGAGGATGAGCCGTAGCGGCCACGACACGGGCGTGCCCGAACTCGAACCCGAGGTGTTCGACAGCGCCATCGTGCCCATCGCGATGACCGCGGGCGACGAGCACCTGCTCGTCTACTACAACGACGCCTTCCGCGTGCTGTTCGGCCCCCGCCGGCTCGGCGTCCCGGCCCGCGACGCGTTCGACGAACCTGCCGCGGCCCCCTTCATCACCATGCTCAACGAGGTCTTCCGCGGCCACATCGCCCGCCAGGTCACCTCCCCCCGCACCACCGACGGCAGCGCGCCCGGCGCGCCCGGCGTCCGCCACTTCGTCTACAGCTGCTCGCCCGTGGTGTCCCGGTACGGTCCCGGCGTGCTCGCGGTGGCCATCGACACCACCGCCCAGGTGACGGCCGCCGAGCACGCGCAGTGGCTGTCCGAGCAGCGGCACCAGGCGCTGCAGCGCTACGAGGCGCTGATGTCCGCGGTCAGCCAGATCGTCTGGCTGATGCAGCCCACCGGTGAGATCCAGGAGCTGGTCGGCGGTTTCGAGGAGTTCACCGGCATCCCGTGGCGGCCGGTGATCGACCAGGACTGGCTGTCCGCGGTCCACCCGCACGACCGCGGCCGGCTGATGCACACCTGGCGGGACGCGGCCGGGGGCGACCCCTCGACGTTCGTGTGCACCTTCCGGATGCGCACCGCGGCCGGTCTCCACCGCCATGTGCAGTCCCGGGCGGTGCCCATCGTGCGCGACGGGGTCACCGTCGAGTGGATCGGCACCACCGCGGACGTCGAGGACCAGTGGCGCAACCGGCTGCGCGAGAAGCTGCTGGCCAAGGTCGCGACCGTGATCGCGGCGAGCGACGTGCCGCAGGCCTTCGCCGCCGTCACCGACGCGGTGGTGCCCGAGCTGACCGACGCGTGCGGGGTCTTCCTGCTGTCACCGGCGGGCGGGCCCGGCTCAGGCGGCGACCTGACCGTCACCCGGATCGCCTCCAGCGCCCGCGAGGGGCTGCCCCCGCTGCCCCCGCTGAGCCACCGGCCGGCGTCCGTCGGCCCGATCACCCGGCAGGTCATCGCGAGCGGTCGCCCCCGGCTGTTCACCTTCCCCGCCGGCGAGCCGCCCGACGGCGTACTGCCCGACCTGTCCGCCGCGTGGCTGCGCGAGGCCCGCGCCACCAGCATCACCGTGGTGCCGGTCGAGATCGACACGGCGGTCGTCGCCTTCGCCGTCGCCGCCGCCTGCGCGGACAGCCCGCCGCCCGGCCCCGCCGACCTCCAGATGCTCGGCGAGGTGCTGCGCGAGGTGCGCGACCCGCTGCGGCAGGCCATGGAACTCCAGCGCACCCGGCACACCGCGCTCACCCTCCAGCGCGCACTGCTCACCCCCACCCCCCGGGTGCCCGGCGCCGAGATCGCCGCGCACTACCAGCCGGCCAGCAGGACCGCGGAGATCGGCGGCGACTGGTACGACTCGCTGCTGCTGCCGGACGGCTCGGTCACCCTCACCATCGGCGACATCGCGGGCCACGACCTGGAGGCCGCCACCTCGATGAGCCAGCTGCGCAGCATGCTGCGGGTCATCGCCTTCGACCGGTCCCGGCTGAACACCCCGGCCGAGAGCCTGGTGCGGCTCGACCGGGTCGCCGAGGGCCTGGACATCGCGCCGCTGGTCACCGCCGTGCACGCCCGGCTGGAACCGCTGCCCGGCGGCGGCTGGCACGCGGCCTGGTCCAACGCGGGCCACCCGCCGCCGCTGCTGCTGTCCGCCGCGGGGACGCCGCAATTCCTCGAAGGCGGCGGACCCGACCTGCCGCTGTGCGTGGCCCCCTGGATGGCCCGCACCACCTGGCACCACGAGCTGCGGCCCGGGGAGACCCTGCTGCTCTACACCGACGGTCTGATCGAGGTCCCGGGAACCGACCTGAGCGAGGGCATGGCCGCGCTGGCCGCGCACGCCGAGCAGGCCCGCCGCCAGGGCGTGTCGCTGGCCACGCTGTGCGCCCGGCTGCTGGCCGCCGCCGCCGACCGGCGCGACGACGCGGCGGTGATCGGCTTCCGGCCGGTCCCGCGGGGCCGGGTGCGGGCCGAGCACCCGGCCTGACGGCCGCCGCCGGCACCGCTCAGGTCCGCGCCACCATCAGCACCCCCAGGGTGATCATCGTGCAGGCGATGACCACGTCCAGCACGCGCCAGGAACCCGGCCGGGAGAAGGGCCGCTCCAGCAGCCGGGCGCCGAAGCCGAGACCGCTGAACCACACGAAGCTGGCGGCCACCGCCCCGGCCCCGAACGGCCAGCGCGCCCCGCCGTAGCCGTTGGCGACCGAGCCGAGCAGCAGCACGGTGTCGAGGTAGACATGCGGGTTCAGCCAGGTCATCGCCAGGCAGGTGAGCACCGCGGCCCGCAGCGAGCCGCCCGCGGCGCCCGCCGCCTCCAGCCGCTCCGGCCGCAGCGCCCGGCGGGCGGCCAGCAGACCGTACGACAGCAGGAAGGCGCCGCCGATCCAGCCGGTCACGGTGACCGCGGACGGCCAGGCCCCGGCCACGGAGCCGATGCCGCTGACGCCGGCCGCGATCAGGACGGCGTCGGACAGCGCGCAGATCGCCACCACCGCGGCGACGTGCTCGCGGCGTATGCCCTGGCGCAGCACGAAGGCGTTCTGCGCACCGATCGCCACGATGAGTGACATGCCGGTGCCGAGTCCGGCCAGGGCCGCGAGGAGCGCCGTGTTCATGGGCCGATGCTAGGAAGCACCGGCACTTTCAGTCCAGCTAAGGTTTCTTAGCTAAGATTAGCGATCGTGATGACGAGCGGGCTGCCCCTGGACCAGGTCCGTACGCTGCTCGCCGCCGTGGACGAGGGCACCTTCGAGGCGGCGGCGGAACGCCTCCATGTGACGCCCTCCGCGGTCAGCCAGCGAGTCAAGGCCCTGGAACAGCGCACCGGGCGGGTCCTGCTGCTGCGCTCCAAGCCGGTACGGCTGACCGCCTCCGGCGAGGTCGTCGTCCGCTTCGGGCGGCAATTGGCCCGGCTGGAGGAGGACGCGGCGGCCGAACTGGGCCTGACCGCCGCCGGGCCGACCACCCTGGCGGTCGCGGTCAACGCGGACTCGCTGGCCACCTGGTTCCTGCCCGCGCTCACCGAGACCGCGCGCACCCTCGACGTCTGCTTCGACCTGCACCGCGACGACCAGGACCACACCGCGCTGCTGCTGCGCCAGGGCCGGGTGATGGCCGCCGTCACCTCCTCGCCCGAGCCCGTGCAGGGCTGCTCCGTACGCCCGCTCGGCCTGATGACCTACCGCGCCTGCGCGACCCCCGCCTTCGCCGCCCGCCACCTCGCGCACGGCCCGCTGGCCGAACTGCTGCCCGCCGCGCCCATGGTGGTCTTCGACCGCAAGGACGACATCCAGGACGGCTTCCTGCGCGCCCTCGCCCCCGGCCGCCCCACCTCGGGCCAGCCCCGCCACTACGTGCCCTCGTCCGAGTCCTTCGTGGCCGCCGTCGCCGCCGGCCTCGGCTGGGGCATGCTCCCCGACATCCAGACCGGCCCGCACCGCGCCGGCGGCACCCTGGTCGACCTCGCCGAGGGGCACGCCATGGACGTGCCCCTCCACTGGCAGCAGTGGAAGCTCGACTCCCCGCCGCTGGCCGCCCTCGCCACCGCCGTCGCCCGTGCCGCCGCCGGGGCCCTGGCCCAGGGGCCGCCGCGGCGCCGGTGAGCCGCGGGCGGTCAGGGCCAGGTCATCGTGACGCTGCGCTCGAAATTCACGTAACCGGCGCGCTCGAAGGCGCGGGCCATCGGCACGTTGCCCAGGTCGGTGGCCGCCCGGATACGGGGGGCGTCGTGGGCGGCGAGGATCCGCGTGCCCTCGGCCAGCAGGTCGTCGACGCAGCCCTTGCCGCGGTGCGCGGGCAGGACGCCGATATAGGCGATGACCGGGTGGTAGCTGTTGCGGGCGGGGACGACGAAGCCGACGGGGTCGCCGCCCGGCAGCGTCGCGATCCGCCACCAGTCGCGCGGGCTGGTGTACAGCGCGAGTTCGCCCTCGTAGTGGGTGAGCGCCGCCTCGCGGGGCGTCATCGCGGCGAGGTCGGCGCGGCTGTGGGCGTCGAGCGTGCCGTCGAGCACCGCGGTCATCAGGCTGACGATCTCCTCGGCGTCCCGCACCCGCCGGAAGGCGAGCCGGCCGCCGGGCGCGGGGACCGGCGTGCCCGGGCGCCATTCCAGCCGCAGCCGCTCGACCAGGAGCCGGGCACCGGTCCGCTCCAGCACCGTCATGCGGTCCCCGACGGCCCGCGTGGCCGCGGGAAGGTCCCGCCAGTCGGCAGGGACGAAGCGGTTGTACTCCGGCGGCCGGGAGCCGGCCGGGACGACCTTCGCCGTGGCGGCGCGCACCAGGTGTTCGGCGACGTCCAGCAGGTCGGGGTCGGCGGCGCTGTCGTCCAGGTCGAGGACGTCGAGGAAGAGCGGGTCGCGCTCGCCCGTACGGCTCCACCAGGCGGCCCTGGCCAGCAGGCGGTCGCCGCGCAGGGCGACCCACATCCACTCGGGGCGCCGGCGGCCCTGGGCGAGGTCGTCGGCCAGTTCGTCGTTGAGGACGTAGTGCAGTCGCGAGAAGAGGCCGAGTTCTTCCGGCCCGGCGATCGGGCGCACGGTCAGGTCGTTCTTCACCAGGGTCAAGCTGTTCGCTCCGCGGGCAGGGGGGTCGGGTCGTGGTGCCCCGCGCACACGAGGCGCTGCGGGCGCTGCGGGCACTGCGGCAGTCAACACCGCGACCGTCCGTCGCGCGAGGCATTTGTGCGGCCGGGGGCCGTCGGCCGGCCCGTCCCGCGCCGCCGGGGGCGTACGCCCCGGCCGACCGTACCCGCGGGCCGGCTCCCACCGGGCCGGGGCCGACCCCGGCCCGTAGCGGGCCTATTCCCCCATCGCGCCCGGCGTCGTGAAGTCCGGGCTGGAAAACCCCGGACTTGAGAAGCCCGCCTCGTCGGGGACGAGGTCGTCGGTGTCCTCGGCCTCGTAGTCCGGGCCCTCGAAGGGCGGGACGACGTAGTCGGGCGGGGTGTAGTCGCCGATCGCGGAGTCGGGTCCGCTGAAGTCGGGACTGGAGAAGTCCGGGCTGGAGAAACCCGGTGAGAAGTCCGGCTCCTCGTGGTGCGAAGGCTCGTCGCTCATGCCGTCTCCTCCGTGCGGGACGCGCCGCGCGGAATGAATGCGGGGGCGCTGCCGTTGTGGTGCGTGCACAACCGATTATGACGAGTGCACGAAGAGAAAGGCGCCCCCATGAAAGTACGCAATTCGCTGCGGTCGTTGAAGAACCGTCCGG
Organism: Streptomyces sp. NBC_01477; assembly: GCF_036227245.1. Taxonomy (GTDB): domain Bacteria; phylum Actinomycetota; class Actinomycetes; order Streptomycetales; family Streptomycetaceae; genus Actinacidiphila. The sequence goes on along the minus strand of NZ_CP109445.1, from coordinate 474,096 downwards.
GCGCCCAGATCGTGCGCCGGCGCGGCAGGGTCTACGTGATCAACCGCAAGGACCCGCGTTCCAAGGCCCGCCAGGGCTGACCGGGCCGCAGACCGTGGCAGCGCCGCTCGGCCCTGACGCCCCGCGTCGGGGCCGCAGCGCGGCAGCCCCAACCGGTGCGACCCGCGGAATCCCACAGCTGCGGCGGCGCGCCGCGCCCTGGACCGCTGCCACGGCATCGCACCGGCATGTGGCGCCGGTGCGATGCCGGAAGGCCCCCTGACCGCCGCGGCCGCGCGCCGGGTGTTCGGCGCGCGACACCGCAGACGGGGGTCGGTGACGGATCACCGCGGCGCCCGGGCCGACGCGGATCACCCGGCTCCTGACCAGCCGTTGATCTTGCGCAGCCCACTATGCCGTGCCGAGGCGGCTGAGGTCCAGACCACCTGAAGTGAATATTGGGATTGCGCCCGCAGCTCCGGCCGCCCCCGGCTCCGGCCGCCCCCGGCCGCCCCCGGCTCCCGCCGGGGAAGCGGCCGTCACGTCCGCGGGGACGGGCCCCCGGCACCGATCAGCCGCAGCTGCGCCCGCGTCACCGCGGGCGGCCCGTCCTGCGGCACCGCCACCGAGCGCAGGCCCGCCAGCTGGATGTCCAACTGCCGCTGCCAGGCGTCCGGTACGACGGCCCCGCTGGTCTCGACGATGCCGCGCAGGCCCCAGATCAGTGCCATGATGTCGCCCAGCTCGACGCCGGGCGCGACCCGCCCCGACTTCTGCGCCTGGACCAGGAGTTCGGTGATCCGGTCGCGCAGCACCTCCACGCAGGCCGTCTTGGAGTGGCCGACGAGCTTGTCGGCGTAGCCGCGGTGCTTGCTCAGCGAGCGGCCGATGACCCGCAGGAAGGCTTCCAGGCCCGATCCGTCGGGCAGGGCGAGCGACCGCCTGGCCACCTCGGTGAGTTCGCTCAGCATCAGCCCGGCGATCTCGTCGACCAGCGCCTCCTTGTTGGGGAAGCGCCGGTAGACCGTGCCGACGCCGACACCGGCGCGCGAGGCGATCAGCTCCATGCTGGCGTCGGTGCCGAACTCGGAGAGCACCTCCCGCGCCGCGTCGATCACCAACTGGTGGTTGCGTACCGCGTCCCGCCGGAGCGGCCGGGCGGGCGGGTCCTGCTCGGCCGCCGCGGGCCCTGGTGCCGGCGCCGGTACCGCCGGGCGCGCGTGTCCAGTCATCGTCGCTCACTCACTCCCGCCCGATACCCGCCGCCCCCCGGCTCATTCCGGTTTGTCCCCTACGACGGTACCCCCGGGGATCAGCGCCAGCTCCGGGTGCTGCGGCTCGTCGGCGAAGTCGATCCGGCTGGTGCGCCGGCCGACCGGGATCAGCGTCGCCGCGATGGCCGCGACCACCATGGCGCCGCCCAGCATGGCGAAGCCGTTGGTGTAGCCGGACTCCTTCGGCAGGCCGTCCGCGGCAGGGCTCGCGGTGACGACGCTGGCCATCAGCGCGGCACCGATGGAGCCGCCGATGGTACGGATGTTGGCGTTCATGCCGCTGGCCACGCCGGTCTGCGCGGGCGGGACCGCGCTGACGATCAGGCTGGACATCGCGGCGAAGGTCAGTCCGAAGCCGGCGCCCATGATGGCGGTGGCCACGTACAACTCCCAGGTGCTGGTGTGGGCGAAGGCCAGCAGCGCCATCGACACGGCGCCGATCAGCGAGCCCATCAGCACGACCTTCTTGCCGCCGATGCGGTTGGCCAGGCCGTTCGCACCGAGGCCGACCATGAACATCGCCACCGACATCGGCAGCAGGATCAGCCCGGACTGGGTGATGCTCGCGCCGAAGCCGTAGCCGGTGGACTTCGGGGTCTGCACGAATTCCGGCAGGAAGGCGAAGACCGCGTACATTCCGACGCCGACCAGCAGCGCCACCAGGTTGTTGGTCCACACCGCGGGGCGGGCCATCATCTTCATGTCGATCAGCGGGGTCACCGACCGCAGCTCGACCAGCACCCAGCCCACCGCGAGCACCACGGCCGCGGCGATCAGGCCGAGCACCTTGCCCGAGCCCCAGCCCCACACCGGGGCCTGGCTGAGCGCGACGAGCAGGGCCACCAGCCAGGCGGACAGCAGCACCGCGGGCGCCCAGCTGATCCGGCCCGGCGTGCGCATCGGCGACTCGGGGACGAAGAAGTGGGCCGCCACTGCCGAGATCAGCGTGAGGATCATCGGCAGCCAGAACAGCCAGTGGTAGTCCAGCGCGTTGACGATCGGTCCCGCGAGCACGATGCCCAGGCCGCCGCCGACCGCGAGGATCGAGGCGATCATGCCGACCGCCCCGTTGAGCTTGTCGCGCGGGAATTCGTCGCGGATGATGCCGAACGCCAGTGGCAGGACGCCGCCGCCGATGCCCTGGATCGCCCGGGCGATGATCATCACCGTCACATTGGTCGCCAGGGCCGCGAGCAGCGACCCGGCGGCCAGGGCGACGAGCGTCGCGACGAAGACGCGCTCCTTGCCGATCATGTCGCCCACCCGGCCCATGATCGGCGTGAATATCGAGGCGGACAGCAGGTAGGCGGTCAGCACCCAGGTCACGGTGTTCTGGGTGGTGTGCAGGTCGGCCTGGATCGTCGGCAGTACCGGGGTGACCAGGGACTGGAGCAGCGCGTACGCGCTCACACCGGCCGCAAGGACCGCGAACGTGACCTGGTGGTGTGTGCGCCGGGCCTCGGACGCCATGGAACTCCTTCAGAAAGATGAAACGGAACGATCATTCCGGAACAGGATAAGGGATCAGGAATGATGATTCCGTTTCATGACGATGAGGGAAACCGCACACCCGACTCGGGAATTTTCCGGGCGCCCGCGCACACCGGACATGACCTGAGCCTTTGCGCCCGGTCCGGCGTGGCCCGCTCGTCGAGGCAGTGGGAGGGGTCCCGGCCGTCCGCGCTCCCCGCGACGCCCCGAACGGCCGCGGGCGGTCGGCCTATCCTGAGCGGGTGTTCTCACCCGAGGGACCCGCACTGCGCGAGCTGGCCGTCCAGGCGCTGTCCTCCGTCGACCGCGGCTACGACCTGCTCGCGCCGACGTTCGACCACACCCCATTCCGTACGCCCGACCGCTTCCTCGACGCGACCGCCGCCGCGCTCGCACCGCTCGGACCCTTCGACGCAGGGCTCGACCTGTGCTGCGGTACGGGCGCGGGGCTGCGGGCGCTCGCCCCGCTGTGCCGCAAGCGGCTGACCGGCGTGGACTTCAGCGCCGGGATGCTGGCGCGGGCGGCCGGGGACGTCGGGCCGGCCGCGGGGGGACCGGCGCCGCAGTGGGTGCGGGCCGACGCCCGCGCGCTGCCCTTCGACGCGGCCTTCGACCTGGCGGTGAGCTTCGGCGCCTTCGGGCACTTCCTGCCCGCCGAGCGCCCCGGGCTCTTCGCCCAGGTGCACCGGGCGCTGCGCCCCGGCGGGCTGTTCGCCTTCCCGGTCGGCGCGCCGCCGCCGGTCACCTCGCCCTGGTACTGGGCGATGGCCGGCTTCGACGGCGCCATGCGGGTGCGCAACGCGCTGTGGCGCCCACCCTTCGTGATGTACTACCGCACCTTTCCGCTCTCCGCGGTGCGCGAGGACCTGGCGGCGGCCGGCTTCGAGGTGGAGGTCACCGCGCTCGACGGCTTCGGCCGCCGCAAGGACGGCAGCCCGCGGGCCGCCCTGGTGCTGGCCCGCAGAAGCTGAGCGCGCCGGGCGGCACGGCCTTCACCTGGTGTCGACGGTGCGCCCGGTCACCCTGCCCGGCCGGATCCGTATCCACACCGCCCGGTCGCCGCCCGCCCACGGCTCGGCGGCGCGCGCGGCGAGCCGCTCGATCTGCGCGGGGTCCTCGATCCGGTCCGCGATGCCGGTGAGCAGGACGCTCCAGCCCCGGCTCAGGTGGTCGTCCACCCGGTCGACCTGGAAGGACACCGCCTCACCCGGGGCGGGCGCCGCCGCGTCCCCGGGGGAGGTCCGGTAGACGATCGCTCCATCGTCCACCGTGTAATTCACCGGAAGCACCGCGGGACCGGGCTGGACCGGCACGGCGACCCGGCCCACACCGTGGGTGCCGAGCTTGTCCCAGCATTCGGCCGCGGTCAGCTGCTCCAGCACCGGCCGGGGTCCCGGGCCGGGCTGACCCGGCGGCGGGGCGCCGCGGCCCTCCAGCAGTTCCTGGTAGGTCAGGTCGAGCGCGGCGGCGACCCGCAGCAGTCCGCCGGGGTCGAAACCGGGACCGGTGTCCAGCAGGTGCTGCAGATAGCGGGGTGACATGGCTGCGCGGGTCGACAGGGCGCTCTCGCTCAGGCCCAGCTGCGCGCGGCGCTCGGCGATGCGCCGCACGATCGGATCCCGGTCGGCCCGGTGTCCGTCGGTGCTCGTACGACCGGCCATTGGAGGACCCTCCCTCCGCCCGCGTCCGGGCAGGATGTCAGCCCGTACATCCAGGGTCCCGCAGGAGGCGCCCCGGCGCCACGCGGCGGCGCGGCTTTATCGGCCCGGGCAGTGCCTCGCGCACCGGCCGCCGGGCACTTCGCGGCCCGCCGGCCGTCGCGGGAACGGTCCGCGGAGGACATCCCGCGGACCGTCCGTGGTCACCCGGCCCCGGTCAGTGGCGGCCGTCCGACCGCTTGCGGTGCAGGGTGAACTTCTCGAAGACCGACAGCTCGCCGTGCGGCTTGTTCACGTTGTAGTAGGTGACGTGCATCCTGGTGGTGTCGCCGGGGAAGCGGCCCGGGTCCACCGTGAAGGCGGCGAAGCCGTACGGGTGCTCGATGTCGCGCACGCCCGTCCACACCGCCTGCTCCTTGACGTACGTCGCGGCCCGCTTGCCGCCCTCGGGGCGGGTGGCGGCCACGGCGGTGATCACCTTCGCGGTGCCGTCCTTGAAGAAGGACTGGTTGGTGGTGCCCGAGACACCGCCGCCGCCCAGCACCATGTGGACGGTGCCCAGGCCGGTGTCGATGTCGTCGGTCCTGGCCGACGCCGGGTTCGGGGTCAGCGTCTCGCTGCCGCTGACGACCCCGCGCACCGCGAGCGACCGCTCGTAGTTGTGCTCGTGGCCGCACACCACGAGGTCCACCTGGTAGCGGTCGAACAGCGGGCCGTAGACGGCGCGCAGCCCCAGGTCGGCGCCGTTGGCGTCGGAGGAGCTGATCATCACCTGGTGCATCGCCACGACGATCCAGTCGATGCCGGTGTCCCGCCGGGCCGCCTTCAGCTCCCGTTCCAGGAAGGCGCGCTGGCGTCCGCCGGAGTAGCCGTGCACATAGACGTCGCCGCCGTCCTGGAGCGCGATGTCGTCGTTCTGCAGCACGATCACCCGCACCGAGCCCGCGGTGAACGCGTACCACAGGCCCGCGAGTTCGTCGTCGGACTCGGTCGACGGCAGGTCGAAGTAGGTCTGGTACGCGCCCAGGCCGATCGGGCCGTTGCCCGACTCGATCTCGTGGTTGCCCGCGGCGGGCATCCACGGCCGGAAGCGCGCCGAGCGCGTGTTGTTGGTGAAGAAGTTGTTCCAGGTACGCACCCGGTCCACGTCCAGGTTGGCGTAGCACAGGTCGCCGTTGAGCAGGTGGAAGAGCGGCGCGACCTGCTCGATGCCGGTCACGATGTCCTTGGTGGCCGGGGTGGAGTTCGCGTCGAAGGCCGCCGTCCCGTCGCTGGCCCAGGTCACCTGCGGGGCTGACTGATCGCCGAAGCTGGTGAAGGTCACCGGCTGACGGCCGCGCGGCGCGGTGCGGAAGGTGCCGCTGTCCGGCGTGGCACCGTCGTGCGAGACCAGGTAGAGGTAGTCGGTGCCGGGGCGCAGCCCGCTGATCAGGGCGTGGTGGACGTACACCACCCGGCCCGACTTGCCGTCGGTGTACACCCGGGTCTGCGCCGACGCGCCCGAGCCGAGACCGTGGCCGAGCGTGCCGTACAGCACCCGGGGGCGCTTGACCGGCCCGTCGGTGAGCCAGGACACCACCATCTGCGTGGCCGGGTCCTTGCCGAAGGTCAGATGCAGGCCCTGTACGGGCGGGGCGCCGCTCGCGTCGGGGGTGGGGTGGAAGGCGGGCGCCCCGGCCGGCGCCGCCGCGGCGGGACCCGCGCTCAGCAGCGGCACGGCGACCGCGCCGACTCCCGCGGTGCCGAGCAGGCCGACCGCGGTGCGCCGGCTGAGGCGGTCTCCCGACGGCTCCGGTGTGTCCATCTGTGCGACCATCGTTGCTCCTTGGTGCATGGGCTGCGAATGCGTGAAGACTCGCGCCCCCCGGCGACGGCCGGTTGAACACCGCCTGTCCGGATCACGTCGGAAGACGGCGGGGCCGGCGACCGCCCGGACCGCCCCCCCGGCCCCGCGCTTCCGCATCTCCCCTACCGGGCATGGCTGTTCGTGATGCGTACCGCGGGCTGTCACTCCGGCGACACGGGCAGGTCGTCTGCGGTCGCTGCTGTGGGGATCGCCCTTCACGCCCCCGCACCCTCCCCTTGCGAAGAGGTACTCCGAGCCATGGCCGAACCCACCCGGCGGCGCTTCCTGCAGATCGCCGGCGCCACCGCGGGCTTCACCGCCCTGTCCAGCAGCATCAGCCGCGCCGCCGCGATCCCGGCAGGACGCCGCACCGGCACCATCAAGGACGTCGACCACATCGTCGTCCTGATGCAGGAGAACCGGTCGTTCGACCACTACTTCGGCTCGCTGCGCGGAGTGCGCGGCTTCGGCGACCCGCGACCGGTGCGGCTCGCGAACGGCAGACCGGTCTGGTATCAGCCGGACGGCAGCGGCAAGGACGTCCTTCCGTACCACCCGGACGCGAAGGACCTGGGCCTGCAGTTCATCGAGGGCCTGAACCACGAGTGGACCGGCAGCCACGCCGCCTTCAACGACGGCCGCTACGACCGCTGGATCCCCGCCAAGTCGGCGGGCACGATGGCGTATCTGACCCGGGACGACATCCCGTTCCACTACGCGCTCGCCGACGCCTTCACCATCTGCGACGCCTACCACTGCTCGTTCATCGGCGGCACCGACCCCAACCGCTACTACATGTGGTCGGGCTGGACGGGCAACGACGGCAAGGGCGCGGGCCCGGTCCTGGACAACTCCGAACTCGGCTACTCCTGGACCACCTACCCCGAGCGGCTGGAGAAGGCCGGCGTGTCCTGGAAGATCTACCAGGACATCGGCGACGGCCTGGACGCCGCCAACTCCTGGGGCTGGATCCCGGACGCCTACCGCGGCAACTACGGCGACAACTCGCTGCTGTACTTCGACAACTACCGCAACGCCCAGCCCGGCGACCCGCTCTACGACAAGGCCCGCACCGGCACCGACGCGAAGGCGGGCGACGGCCTCTTCGACGTCCTCAAGGCCGACGTCACGGCGGGCCGGCTGCCGCAGGTCTCATGGATCGCCGCACCCGAGGCCTTCTCCGAACACCCCAACTGGCCCGCCAACTACGGCGCCTGGTACATCTCGCAGGTCCTCGACGCGCTCACCTCCGACCCCGGGGTGTGGAGCAGGACCGCGCTGTTCATCACCTACGACGAGAACGACGGCTACTTCGACCACGTCGTGCCGCCGTTCGCACCGCCGGCCGAGCACCGCGGCGCCTCCACCGTCAGCACGGACCTGGAGGTCTTCGAGGGCAACGGCACCTACGCGGCCGGTCCCTACGGGCTGGGCCAGCGGGTGCCGATGACGGTGGTCTCCCCGTGGAGCACCGGCGGCTACGTCTGCTCCGAGGTCTTCGACCACACCTCGATCGTGCGCTTCATGGAACGCCGCTTCGGGGTGCGCGAGCCGAACATCTCGCCGTGGCGGCGGGCGGTCTGCGGCGACCTCACCTCCGCCTTCGACTTCGGCCTCACGCACGGCAGGCCGGCGCCGCTGCCCGACACCGACGCCTACCAGCCGCCCGACCGCGACCGGCACGACAGCTATGTGCCGGTGCCGCCCGCCCACCCCGCGCTGCCGGTGCAGGAGAAGGGCAGCCGCCCCACCCGCCCGCTGCCGTACGCCCCGCAGGTCGACGCGGCCGTGACACCCTCCAACAAACGCGTCACCCTCACCTTCGGCGGCGGGGTGGCCGCCGGCGTGTGCTTCCACGTGACCGCCGCGGGCCGCACCGACGGCCCGTGGACGTACACCGCCGAGGCCGGCAAGAAGCTCTCCGGCAGCTGGGACACCACCGCCCAGGGCGGCGCGTACGACCTGACGGCGTACGGCCCGGCCGGTTTCCTGCGCACCTTCAAGGGCTCCGCGGCCCACGCGGGACCCGAGGTGACCGCCCGCCACGACGCCGCCGCCGGGCGGATCGAGCTGACCTTCACCAACCCGGGCACCCAGGACGTCCGCCTCACCGTCCGCAACTCCTACGACGGCCACCGCACGGCGTACACCGTCCGCGCGGGCCGCCGCGAGACGCACGCCGTCGACCTCGGCCGCAGCAGGCGCTGGTACGACCTCGCCGTGACCGCCGACTACGACCCCGGCTATCTGCGGCGGCTGGCCGGGCACGTGGAGAACGGCAGGCCCGGGGTGAGCGACCCGGCCATCGCCACCGGCTGATCCGGCGCCGTCCCGGGCCCCGGGTGGCGCGGGCCCTACGTGCCGCGCCGCCCGAAGCGGGCCGGCGGTACCCCCATGTGCCGGGTGAAGTGCCGGCTCAGATGCGCCTGGTCGTAGAAGCCGACCGCGCCCGCCACGTCGACCGGCCGCTCCCCGGCCAGCAGCAGCGCGCGCGCCCGGTCGATCCGCCGCCCGGTCAGGTACGTGTGCGGCGGCAGCCCGTAGGCCCGGGTGAAGCAGCGGATCAGATGCGTCGGGTGGGCGTGCAGGATCGCCGTCGCCTCCTCCAGCGACAGGCCGGTCCGCACCCGGGAGTCCAGCAGTTCGCGCAGCCGTACCGCGAGACGGTGGTCGGCCCGGTCCCGCCGGGGCGGCCGGCGGGCGTCCAGATGCGTCAGCAGCCGCTCGCGGACGAAGGCCAGCCGCGACTCGGCCTCCAGCGCGTCCCCGTCGTGCCGCAGCGCCCCGTGCAGCAGGTGCACCCGGTCGTGCAGTGCCGCGTCGCCCAGGATCGGCCCGTCCACCGCGGGTCCCGCCAGCGCCTCGGGCAGCACCGACGTGCTGAGGTACAGCACCCGCTTGCGGAAGCCGAGCCCGCCGACCGAACGCCCGTCGTGCGGCACCCCCGGCGGCAGCAGCACCACGCGCCCGGCGTCCGTCGCGTCGTGCCGCCTGCGGTCCAGCGCGAAGTCCACGGCGCCGTCGTCCAGCAGCATCAGGTCCCAGGTGTCATGGGTGTGCACCGGATACGCGTGCTCGGCGAAGTGCGCGTGCAGCACCTCGGTGATCCCCGCCACGGCCGGCCGCCAGGCGTGGACCTCCGTCCCGGTACGCGATCGGCTCACAGCGGAACGGTAACAAGTCCCCAGCGGGGGCGGCGCCGGCCGTCGGGTAGCGTGCGAACGAAGCTGCCCTGGTCAGGGGCATGGACGAAGGGTGAGCATGGACGACGCGAACGAATTCCGGGACATCCCCCCGACCACCCTCGCCGATGTGCTGGGGCGCGGCCAGGTCATGGACGCCGGCGTACGGCCGCTGTGGGGGCCGGGGCCGCGGATCGCGGGACCTGCCTTCACCGTGGGCTGTCCGCCCGGTGACAACCTCATGCTGCACGCGGCGATATACCGGGCGGCGCCCGGCTCGGTGATCGTCATGGAGTCCGGCGGCGACGTGGACCACGCGGTGGCCGGCGGCAACGTGTGCGCGGTCGCGCACCGCCGGGGCATCGCCGGATTCGTCATCGACGGGGTGATCCGCGACCTCGGCGAGATCCGCGCGATGGGATTCCCGGTCTTCGCGCGGGGCATCGTCCCCTGTCCGGGAGAGAAGTCGGCGGTCGTGCCGCACGGCGGCCCGGTGCGCTGCGGGGGCGTCGAGGTCCACGCGGGCGACATCGTGGTCGCCGACGAGGAGGGCGTCGCCGTCGTCCCGGCCGCCCGGGCGGCGCAGGTGCTGGCCGACGCCCGGAAGAAGCTGGTGAAGGAGGCCGGCGAGAGCCTCGACGCCTGGGAGGCCGCGCACCGCGCCCGTATCGACCGCATCCTGGCCGACAACGGCTACCAGGACTGACCGGGTCTCACCCTGAAGGTGAGGGCGAGGGCGGTGGTGCCGATCGTTTCCTCCGCCCGTGCCACGCCGGCGGGGCGCCGTTCGGCCGCGGCTGCCGGGCGGCCCCGGAAGCGGTCGCCTGACGGCCGGCCGTAGCGCGCCGGGCCGTCGCGCGGGCAGCACGAGCCGTCCGCGGTACGTCTGCGGCGTCCATGGGCGTGGCCTCTCTGCGCTGCGTCCCCGGGCGCGGTTGGTAAGGCGGACCTGCCGTGGGTGCTGTCCACAAGACGCCGACCGCCTTGAGGCGGGGGCGGGTTGGGCCGCTCCGCCGGCCGGGGGCCGAGCGCCCGGGCCGAGTGGTCCCGTTCAGGGCATCGGCTGGCCGCGGTCGTCGTAGTCGGCCCGGGCCGCCGCGACCTCGTCGAGGTGGGCGCGCGACCACTCGACCAGGTGCTGGAAGAGCGGTGCCAGGCTCAGGCCCAGCTCGCTGATCTCGTACTCCACCCGCGGCGGCACCTCCGGGTGGTACGTGCGGACGACCAGGCCGTCGCGCTCCATCTGCCGCAGCCGCTGGGTCAGCACCTTCGGGGTGATGGTGCCGATCCGGCGCTCCAGCTCCACGAAGCGCTGCCGTCCGAACTCGTTGAGCAGCCACAGGATGGGCGTCGTCCAGCGGCTGAAGACCAGGTCGACCACCGGGCTGACCGGACAGGGCTCGGCGTGGACCTTCGCCGCCCTTTTGCCCGTGGGGCGGCCGAGAACGGGAGCGGTGTCGGCCATGGCGGCGCCTCCGGGGTAGTCACTATCCTCTGGGTACCTACTATATTCGCGTTGCCAGCTTCGCGGCATGACAACCGCCGCCGCTTCCCAGCGCAGCCGTTCCTCCCGCGCTCCGGTCACCGAACGACCGGGCCTGATCCTGGCCTTCCTCTGCGTGGTGCAGTCGATGGTCTGCCTCGACGTCACGATCGTGAACGTGGCGCTGCCCTCGATCCGGCGCAGCCTGGACATGGCCGACGGCGATCTGCGGTTCGTCGTCACCGCGTACGGCACCGTCCTCGGCGGTTTCCTGCTGCTCGGCGGGCGGCTCGCCGACTGTCGCCTCCGTCCTCGGCGTGCTCGGTGCATGCGGTCCCGGGATGCGGCCCCCACGGGCTGGGCGGGGGGAAGTCCCCGGGCGGCCCCGTCAGGGAAAGCTCGCTGTCAGGAGGACGTCCTGGAGGACCCGCGCGGCCCGGGGCGGCGCCACGTCACTGCGGTGCGCCAGGGCCACCGTCCTGCGCAGACCCGGCGGAGCCAACCGCGTCACCCGCAGATCGTGGCCCGCCCGGGTGGCAACCGTCATCGGCACCACCCCGATCCCGAGGCCCGCCCGGACAAAGCCGAGCACCGCGTCCATCTCACCGCCCTCGACGGTGAAGTACGGCTCGAAGCCCGCAGCCCTGCACGCCGCCAGCGTGAGGTCCCGCAGGTCGTAGCCGTGCCGGAACATCACCATCGGGCGTCCTTCGAGATCGGCGATCCGCAGCGGCGAGGCCGGCGCCTCGTCGGCGGCCGACGAGACCACCACCAGGTCCTCCTGGAAAAGCTCCACCGTGGTCAGCGCGGGCGAGGGACTCGGCAGCGGCAGCACGATCAGCGCCAGGTCGAGCGCCCCGCGCGCCAGGTGGCGTACCAGGTCGTGCGAGCCGCCCTCCTCGATGATCAGCCGGATGCCCGGGTGCCGGTCGTGGAAGGCGCGCAGCACATCGGGCAGCAGCCCGGTCGCCAGGCTCGGCGTCGCGCCGAGACGCACCCGGCCCCGGCGCAGCTGCGCCAGTTCGAGCACCTCGTGCCTGGCGGTGTCGGCGTCGGCCAGGATCCGCCGGGCCAGCGGCAGCAGCGCCTCGCCGGCGTCCGTGAGCGCGATATTGCCGCGCGCCCGGCTGAAGAGCGCCGCTCCCAGCTCCTTCTCCAGCGCCCTGATCTGCTGGGACAGCGACGGCTGCGAGACATGCACCGCCTCGGCGGCCCGGGTGAAATGCCGGGCGTCCGCGACGGCCACGAAGTACGCCAGCTGCTGGAACTGCATACCGCCAGCGTACCCCTCGATAGTCATCGCCTATCGAGTCCAGCCTGATCATGTCTTGGACCACTGGTCACCCCCGGCCGTAGCGTCGTGTTCATGGCATTGGCAACACGGCCGGACCGGCGGCCGTCGATGGTCCGCACGGTCTGGGGATCGACTGTCGGCAAGAAGACCGTCATGGCGGTGAGCGGCCTGGTGATGCTGCTCTACCTGGTCGTCCACATGTTCGGCAACCTGAAGATCTTCTTCGGCCCCGGCACCTTCAACGGCTACGCCCACTGGCTGCGCACCCTCGGCGAGCCGTTCCTGCACTACGAGTGGGCGCTGTGGATCATCAGGGTCGCCCTGGTCGCCGCGGTGGTGGCGCACGCGGTGTGCGCGTACCAGCTCAGCCGGCGGGACCTGCGCTCGCGGCCGGTCGGCTATGTCCGCACCCGGGCACGCAGCAGTTACGCGACCCGCACGATGCGCTGGGGCGGGGTGATCCTCGGCCTGTTCATCGTCTGGCACATCCTCGACCTGACCACCGGGACCGTCCAGTCGGGCTTCGAGCCCGGCCACCCGTACCAGAACGTGGTGGCCGCCTTCCACGACTGGTGGAACAACGTCATCTACATCGCGGCGATGCTCGCCCTCGGCCTGCACATCCGGCACGGCTTCTGGAGCGCCGCCCAGACCCTCGGCGCCGGCAGCGCCACCCGCGACCGGGTGCTGAAAGGCACCGCCGACGCCCTCGCCCTGGTGCTGACGGCCGGCTTCATCGCCGTCCCCGTCGGCGTCATGGCCGGACTCGTGAGCTGAGTGAGCTGAGTGAAGCTGACATGACCGACTACACCCGTTACACGGCCGGCGAACCGCTCGCCGACACCAAGGCGCCCGCCGGGCCGATCGAACAGTGCTGGGACACCCGCCGCTTCACCGCCGGGCTCGTCAACCCCGCCAACCGCCGCAAGCACACCGTGATCGTCGTCGGCACCGGCCTGGCCGGCGGCTCGGCCGGCGCCACCCTCGCCGAACAGGGCTACCACGTCGTGCAGTTCTGCTACCAGGACTCCCCGCGCCGGGCCCACTCCATCGCCGCCCAGGGCGGTATCAACGCCGCCAAGAACTACCGCAACGACGGCGACTCGATCCACCGGCTGTTCTACGACACCGTCAAGGGCGGGGACTTCCGCTCCCGGGAGTCCAACGTCCACCGCCTGGCGCAGATCTCGGTCGAGATCATCGACCAGTGCGTGGCGCAGGGCGTGCCCTTCGCCCGTGAGTACGGCGGCCTGCTCGACACCCGCTCCTTCGGCGGCGTCCAGGTCTCCCGCACCTTCTACGCCCGCGGCCAGACCGGACAGCAGCTGCTGCTCGGCGCGTACCAGGCGCTGTCCCGGCAGATCGCCGCCGGCAACGTCGAACTGCACGCCCGCACCGAGATGCTGGACCTGCTCGTCATCGACGGCCGCGCCCGCGGCATCGTCGCCCGCGACCTGGTCAGCGGTGAGATCTCGACCTACGTCGCGGACGCCGTCGTGCTCGCCTCCGGCGGCTACGGCAACGTCTTCCACCTGTCGACCAACGCCATGAATTCCAACGCGACCGCGATCTGGCGGGCCCACCGCCGCGGCGCGCACTTCGCCAACCCCTGCTTCACCCAGATCCACCCGACCTGCATCCCGCGCACCGGCGACCACCAGTCCAAGCTCACCTTGATGAGCGAGTCGCTGCGCAACGACGGCCGGATCTGGGTCCCCAAGGCCGCCGGCGACACCCGGCCCGCCGCCGGGATCCCCGAGGACGAGCGCGACTACTACCTGGAGCGCATCTACCCCGCCTTCGGCAATCTGGTGCCCCGCGACATCGCCTCCCGCGCGGCCAAGAACGTCTGCGACGAGGGCCGCGGTGTCGGTCCCGGCGGCCAGGGCGTCTACCTCGACTTCGCCGACGCCATCGCCCGGCTCGGCCGCAGGGCCGTCGAGGAGAAGTACGGCAACCTCTTCGAGATGTACGAGCGGATCACCGCGGAGAACCCGTACGAGGTCCCGATGCGGATCTACCCGGCCGTGCACTACACGATGGGCGGGCTGTGGGTGGACTACGACCTGCAGACCACGATCCCGGGCCTGTTCGCGATCGGCGAGGCCAACTTCTCCGACCACGGCGCCAACCGGCTCGGCGCCTCCGCCCTCATGCAGGGCCTGGCCGACGGCTACTTCGTGCTGCCCGCCACCGTCAACGACTACCTCGCCCGGCACCCGGGCCAGGACACCCCCGGGCCAGGACACCCGGCGGTTGCCGCCGCCCTGGCCGAGACCACGGAGCGGCTGCACCGCCTGGTCACCGTGGACGGCGACCGCAGCGCCGACTCCTTCCACCGCGAGATCGGCGAGCTGATGTGGGAGTTCTGCGGCATGTCCCGCAACGCGGACGGCCTGCGCAAGGCGCTCGACCGCATCCCGCAGATCCGCGAGGAATTCTGGCGCCGCATCAAGGTCCCCGGTACCGAGGGCGAGTTCAACCAGTCGCTGGAGCGCGCCAACCGCGTCGTGGACTACCTCGAACTCGCCGAGCTGATGTGCCTGGACGCCCTGCACCGCGCCGAGTCCTGCGGCGGCCACTTCCGCGAGGAGTCGCAGACCCCGGACGGCGAGGCCGCCCGCAGGGACGAGGACTTCTCCTACGTCGCCGCGTGGGAATTCACCGGCACCGGCCACGCCCCCGTGCTGCACCGCGAAGACCTCGCCTTCGCCTACGTCCACCCCACCCAGCGGAGCTACGCATGAAGCTCACCCTGCGCATCTGGCGCCAGCACGACTCCGAAGCGCCCGGCGCGATGGCCAGTTACGACCTGGACGGCATCTCGCCCGACATGTCGTTCCTGGAAATGCTCGACACCCTCAACGAACGCCTCACCGTCGAGGGCGAGGACCCGGTCGCCTTCGACCACGACTGCCGGGAGGGCATCTGCGGGGCGTGCAGCCTGGTCATCAACGGCGAGGCGCACGGCCCCGAGCGCACCACCAGCTGCCAGCTGCACATGCGGTCCTTCCGCGACGGCGACACCATCGACGTCGAGCCGTGGCGGGCCGCCGCCTTCCCCGTGGTGCGCGACCTGGTCGTCGACCGCGCCGCCTTCGACCGGATCATCCAGTCCGGCGGCTACGTCAGCGTCCCCACCGGCTCCGCGCCCGAGGCGCACGCCACCCCCGTGCCCAAGGCCGCCGCCGACAGCGCCTTCGAGCACGCCGAGTGCATCGGCTGCGGTGCCTGCGTGGCCGCCTGCCCCAACGGCTCCGCGATGCTCTTCACCTCGGCGAAGGTCAACCACCTCAATGTGCTGCCGCAGGGCGCGCCGGAGCGCGAGACCCGGGTGCTCGACATGGTCGCGCAGATGGACGCCGAGGGTTTCGGCGGCTGCACCCTGACCGGCGAGTGCGCGACCGCGTGCCCCAAGGGCATCCCGCTCACCTCGATCAGCGCGATGAACAAGGAGTGGCTGCGCGCCGCGCGGAAGGTCCCCAGGGGCTGAGCCGCCACGAAATACGGTTGCCGCCCGCGGCGCCGCTCTGCTGTAGTCGATGAGCCGACCGCTGCCGACCGAGGAGCAATGATCATGCGCGGTTCCGTCATGCCCGCTCAGACAGGAATTTCCCCCTATCTTGAGGACATGACCGGCTGTGCCTTCGCTCAACCTCGGCATTCTCGCGCACATCGACGCAGGTAAGACCAGCCTCACCGAACGGCTGCTGTACTCCGCAGGAGTGATCGACACGATCGGCAGCGTCGACCGGGGCAGCACGCAGACCGACTCCCTCGCGCTGGAGAAGCAGCGCGGCATCACCATCAAGTCCGCCGTGGTGTCCTTCACCCTCGGCGGCACCACCGTCAACCTCATCGACACCCCGGGCCACCCCGACTTCATCGCCGAGGTCGAGCGGGTGCTCGGCGTGCTCGACGGCGCGGTGCTCGTGGTCTCCGCTGTCGAGGGCGTCCAGCCGCAGACCGCCGTCCTGATGCGGACGCTGCGCCGGCTGCGTATCCCGACGCTGGTCTTCGTCAACAAGATCGACCGCCGCGGCGCCGACCTGGACCGCACGCTGGCCGCCGTCGCGGCGCGGCTCACCCCCGACATCGCGCCGCTGGCCGCCGCGTCGGCGCAGGGCACCCGGGCCGCCGCCGCGCTGCCGTACACCGCGGCCGACCCCGGCTTCACCGCCCGGCTCACCGAACTGCTGGCCGGCCACGACGACGACCTGCTCGCCGCGTGGGTGCGGGGCGGTACCGCCGCTCTGCCGTACCCGCGGCTGCGCCGGGCGCTGGCCGCGCAGACCGGGCAGGCGCTGGTGCACCCCGTGTACGCCGGGTCGGCCGTCACGGGCGCGGGGATCGACGCGCTGGTCGCCGGGATCGCGGAACTGCTGCCGTGCTCCGGCGGCGACCCCGAAGGGCCGCTGTCCGGCAGCGTGTTCAAGATGGAGCGCGGCCCCGCGGGCGAGCGGATCGCCTATCTGCGGCTGGCCTCGGGCACCCTGCACGTCCGCGACCGCCCGCCGGTGCACCGCGACGGCGCCGCCGCGGGGGAGGGCCGGGTCACCGCGATCAGCGTCTTCGACCACGGAACGGACTCACCCGCGCCGTCGGCCGCGGCCGGCCGGATCGCCCGGGTGTGGGGCCTGGGCGACGTACGCATCGGCGACACGGTCGGCGAGCCGGCCGCCGCGCCCGGGGCGGCGCGGCACTTCCCGCCGCCGAGCCTGGAGACCGTGGTGTCCCCCCGCGGCGCCGCCGACCGCGCCGCCCTGCACTCCGCGCTCGGGCAGCTGGCCGAGCAGGACCCGCTGATCAACCTGCGGCGCGACGAGGACCGCGGCGAGATCGCGGTCTCCCTCTACGGCGAGGTGCAGAAGGAGGTCATCCAGGCCACCCTGGCCGACGACTACGGCGTGGACGTCGTCTTCCAGGAGACGACCACCATCCACATCGAGCGGGTGGCCGGCAGCGGAGCCGCCGTCGAGTTCAACAAGAAGGACGCCAACCCCTTCCTGGCCACCGTGGGACTGCGGATCGACCCGGCGCCGCCCGGCAGCGGCGTCGCCTTCCGCCGCGAGGTCGAACTCGGGTCGCTGCCCTACGCGTTCTTCGCCGCCGTCGAGGAGACGGTGCTGTCCACGCTGGCCCAGGGCCTGCACGGCTGGCAGGTCACCGACTGCACGGTCACCATGACGCACTCGGGCTACAGCGCCCGGCAGAGCCACGCGCACGCCGTCTTCGACAAGAGCATGTCGAGCACCTCGGGCGACTTCCGCAATGTCACCCCGCTGGTGCTGATGGCCGCCCTGCGGCAGGCGGGCACCGCGGTGCACGAGCCGATGCACCACTTCCGCATCGAACTGCCGGCCGACGCGCTCGGCGCGGTGCTGCCCGTGCTGTCCAGGCTGCGCGCGGTGCCGCGCGCCCCGGCGCCCGGCGGGGCCGGCGGCTATCTGCTGGAGGGCGGCATCCCGGCCGCCCATGTGCACGACCTGGAGCAGCAGCTGCCCACCCTGACCCGGGGCGAGGGCGCCCTCGACACGGTCTTCGACCACTACGCGCCGGTCCACGGCGAGATCCCGGTACGCCCCCGCAGCGGCCCCGACCCGCTGGACCGCAAGGAGTACCTGCTCCAGGTGCAGCGCCGGCTGGGAATCACGCCGCGCGGCGCCACGGCGGGCCGTGCTTGACGCTGCCAGGACGATCTGCCTACGGTCGAAAAGGCCGTCCACCCACGTACGGAGAAGCCATGGAACGCACCGTGAAGACACCGGGCCCCGACCACCCCATCACCGTCGAGCCCAACCCCTCCCGGGTCGTCGTGCGGGCCGGCGGCCGGGTGGTCGCCGACACCACGCGGGCGCTGACCCTGCGTGAGTCGTCCTATCCTGCGGTGCAGTACATCCCGCTGGACGACGTCGAGCCGACCGCCCTGGAGCCCACCGACAGCCGCACGTACTGCCCGTACAAGGGTGACGCCTCGTACTACTCGCTGATCACCGCGGACGGCACGGTCGCCGACGCGGTATGGACGTACGACAAGCCCTACGACGCCGTCAGCCCGATCGCCGGCCACGTCGCCTTCTACCCCAAGCACGTGGAACTGTCCGAGGCCTGACCGTCCCGTCCACCGTCCACCGTCCACCGTCCACCGTCCACCGCCCGCCGAGCCGCCGCGCATCCGCGCATACCGTCCCGCCTCCGCCACTGGCCGCGCTAGCCTGCGACCGGGCGCTCACGGAGCGTCGGGGGAGGGGCAGGGGGGACGCGGATGCTGTCGGGATCGGATTGGACGACGCTCGCCGTGGCGGTCGCCGGAGTCGGCGGCACCATGGGCGCGACCGTGGTCGCCCAGCGCGCCCGCCGGGCGGAGGTCGCCGAGCAGAACCGGCACGCGGCGCTGGAGCGGCAGCAGGACCGGGAGGACCGGGCGGTCCAGAGCAAGCGCGAGCTCTATTCCGCTCTCAACGCGACCACCCGTGCCTACCGCACGGCGGGCAGAGACATCGTGCTCGCCTTCAGACGCGGGGAGACAGCGGACGCGGGCGCCTTCGACGCCGCACGCCAGGCGTACTACGACCAGTACGCGCAGGCGCAGATGGTCCTCGGCGCAACGGCCCTTGACGTGGCCGGCGAGGTCAACCAGTGCCTGGGCGCGGGCTACCACCTGATCCGGTACCTGTCGCTGGACGTCTCAGGAACGGGGCCTCTCGCACGTACGGACGCGCGGCTCGTCCAGGCGAAGCAGTGGTTCGCGGGGCCGCTCTCCGACGCGGTCCACCTGCTCCGGGAGGCGCTGCGGGCCGAACTGGGCGTGGACGGTGCGCTGTCCGTCGAGCAGCTTCGGGCCAGGGCGCTGGCGCTGGCCCGGGCCCGGGAGGCCCTCCAGCAGGAACGGCGGCGGCTCAGGCCGCAGCAGGGCTGACCGGCGCCGCTCCCGAGCGCCGGTCCCGGACGCGACCGCCTGGCGCGACGCGCCGTGGAGCGGAACCCCGTCCGAGGCGGAGTGACCGGGGGCGGCCGTTCGAGAGGCGGTCCCCGGTCAGGTGGCGGGGGGCCGGGCGGTGCCGGGCGCCGGGCCGGTGGAGCCGCGCAGGACCAGTTGGGTGGCCAGCTCGACGTGCAGCGCGTCCACGGTGTGCCGGTCCAGCAGCCGCATCAGCAGCGAGACCGCCATCCGCCCCATCTCCTCCAGCGGCTGGCGGACGGTGGTCAGCCGGGGCACGGTGCTGCGGCTCAGGTCGATGTCGTCGAAGCCGGTGATCGACAGGTCCTCCGGCACCCGCAGGTCCCGCTCGTACGCGGCGCGCAGCGCGCCGACCGCGGCCTTGTCGTTGAAGGCCACCAGCGCGGTGGGGCGCTGCGGCAGGTCGAGCAGCTCGCAGGCCGCGTCGTAGCCCCAGTCGGCGGTCGGCTCGATGCTGCGCAGCAGCTCGGGGGAGGGCAGCACGCCCGCGTCGGCGAGCGCGGAGGTGTGGCCGGCCAGCCGGGACCGGCTGGCGAGCCAGTCGCCGGGGCCGCCGATCACCCCGATCCGCCGGTGGCCGAGGCCCACCAGGTGGGCGCTGACCGTGCGCGCGGCGGTGAGATTGGCGGCGGAGACCGAGGCGATGTCCTGCGGCAGCGGGGTGCGCGGGTCGACCACCACGAAAGGGAAGTCGGCGGCGCGCAAGGCCTCCAGGTCCCGCTCCGGTTCCGGCGGCACGATGAGGATCGCGCCCGCGATCGCCGGGTCGCCCGGCAGGTCGCCGAGCACCTGCAGCTCACGGGCCGCGTCGCCGGCGCTCAGCACCAGGCGCCTGCCGTACAGGTCGAGCGTCTCGGCGATCGAGGAGACGATCACCCCGAAGTAGTCGGTGAGCACGTACGGGCAGCGCACGTAGATCGCGCCGCTCGCCGTACCGCGTCTGGCCGGTGCGGGGGCGCCCAGCCGGGCCACCGCCCGGCGCACCAGCTCGCGCGTGTCGGGGGCGACGTTCGCCTGACCGTTCATCACCCGCGAGACGGTGGCGATCGATACGCCGGCCTCCGCCGCGATGGCCCGGACCGTGGCCCTGGAGCCCGGCTGCCTAGCCATGCGTTACACCGCACTGTTTCATGCGCACAGCCTAGCGCCGGACCTGCGTGTGTTGACATGGCCGGGTCGCAAGCGGTGTGCTGGATCTCCACACGGTCCGCCGGGGAATGTTACATCGTGTTCCACGCCGGGCGGCCGGACGTTCCGGCGTCCGGCCGCCCGGCGCCGCGGACCTGCCGGGCCGCAGCTGCCGAGGGATCAGCTGCGGTCCGGCTCCCGCACCTTGCTGTCGTCGGGGGCGCTCCGCGGCGCCGGTACGGCGGCCGGTCCGCCGCCCTGCGCCCGCTGCGACTGCCAGTGCCGTACGGCGTAGAGCGCGCCGCCCGCCAGCAGACCCCAGAAGGCGCCGCTGACACCGAAGAAGGTCACCCCCGACACCGTCACCACGACGGTGACCACCGCGGCCTCCCGCTGCCCCGGGTCGGCCATCGCCCCCGTGAGCGCAGCGGCCAGCGCGCCCAGCAGGGCGAGGCCGGCCACCGCCTCGATGATGTGCGGCGGCGCCGCGTTGACCAGCGCGACGGCCGCGCTCGCCGCCAGCCCGAGCAGGATGTAGACGCCGCCCGCCGTCGCCGCCGCGCGATAGCGCCCGGCCCTGTCGGGTCCCGCCTCCTCACCCGCGCACAGGGCGGCGGTGATCGCGGCCAGGTTGACCGCGTGGCCGCCGAAGGGCGCCGACAGGAGCGAGAAGGCCCCGGTCCAGCCGAACAGCGGGCCGGGCGCCGGGTGGTAGCCGTTGACGCCGAGCACCGCGATGCCCGGGATGTTCTGCGACGCCATGGTGACCACGTACAGCGGCAGCGCGATGCCGATCGCGGCGGCGACGGTGAAGTGCGGTGCGACGGCGACCGGGTGCGGCCACATCGGACCGAGCGTGGCGGTCTTGATGTGGGTGGTGGTGGCGATCAGCACGACCGCCACCAGCACGGCGGCCGGCACCGCGTAGAGCTTGCGCACACTGCCGACGACCGCCCAGGTCAGCACCACGGCCAGGCCGATGGCCGGGTCGGAGTGCACGGCCTCGGCGGGCGCCAGGCACAGCGGCAGCAGGATGCCGGCCAGCATGGCGTTCGCCAGCGGCGCCGGGATCGCGGACACCCAGCGGCCCAGCGGCCGCCACAGGCCCGAGACCACGATCAGCACGCCGGTGACCAGGAAGGCCCCCACCGCCACCGGGAATCCGCCGTGCGGCACCGCGGATCCCGCGAGCAGCGCGGCACCCGGCGTCGACCAGGCCACGCTGATCGGCAGCCGCGACCGCAGGCTCAGGAAGATCGCGCAGGCGCCCATCGTCAGGGAGAGCGCCATCAGCCCGGACGCCGCCTGGGCGTGCGAGGCGCCGACCTTGGTCAGGCCTTCGAGGACGACGGCGAAGGAGCTGGCGAAGCCGACGAAGGCGGCGATGACCCCGGCTGTCACGGCCCGCCACAGGCCGCCCCCGCTGCCGTCCGCGTCCGCGCCTTCGGCCGTGCTCCCCGGTGCGGCAGTAGCCACCGGAACCCCTCCGATCCGCCCCCGGACGACGTCCCCCGGGGCAATCCGCGCATCCTAGTCGGCCGCCACCCCCCTGGCCTGCCAATTACCCGGCGGCCCGGGCCGGAACGGGTCGTCAGGGCTTCCCGAAGGTCAAGGCCAGCTGCGGGTGCCCCGCGGTCCCCGGCGCCTCGCGGGACCAGAACCACGCCGAGTCGGTGCTCGCCGAGGTCAGCGCCAGGTCGTAGGTACGGCCGAGCGCCGCGCTGAGCGAGGGCAGGGCCAGCGGCGCCGAGTAGTCGCTCTGCGCCGCGGTGGGCGCGGGAAGCGCACCGATCGCGGCGGGATCGAGCGCCGGCCGGTTCGCCCAGGTCACCCCGGCCTCGGTCCAACCGCCCGTGACATGCTGCACGTTGAGCGGATCGGCGGACGGCGCGAGCGGGTCCGCGCTGGTGCGTACGGTCAGCCGGGCGCTCTTGAGCACCGTCCCGGCGGGCGCGGCGGGCAGCGTGAAGCGCAGATACGCGGTGTACGCGGAGCTGCCGCGCACCGCCAGCTGCTGGTCGGAGCCGTAGGTGGCGCCCGGCGCGGCGGCGTTGGCGTACGAGTCCGCGCCGGCCGTGACGGTGACCGTGGTCGACACCGGTGTGCCGGGCGTGGTGACCCTCGCCGCGGCCGACCGGGCGGTGGTGTTGCCGGCCGCGTCGCGGGCCGTGACCTGGTAGGCGTAGGCCGTACCCGGCCGGGTCGTGGTGTCTGTCAGGGCGAGCGTCGGGCGGTTCCAGAAGACGGACGTGCCGGCGACCGTGCCGACCGCGGTCCCGTCGCGGTAGACCGTGTATGTCAGCGCCGAGTCGTCCAGGTCCAGCGCGGCCTGCCAGGCGACCCGTACACCGCCGGTGACCGCTGTCGCGGTGACCTTCTGCGGCACCGAGGGGGCGCGGGTGTCCGGGGTGTTCGCGAACCGGACCAGGCCCTGCTGCGGCCGGTTGCCGTTGCTGGCGATCCGGGTGAATTCGCCGCCCACCCACAGGTAGTCGGTGCCGCCCTCGGACGCGACGGTCATGGCCCGCGGGCCGATCTTCTCGGTGCCGGCCGGGCCGTCGTCGGTGTCGGGGAACCAGCCGAGCAGCGGGCGCGGATTGCCGACCGACTCGGCGAGCAGGTGCTGCCGGTCGTTCATCTGCGGGAACTGCCCCATGCTGGAGCAGTCATGGGCGTGCGAGGAGCTGTAGAGCACGCCTTTGTACACCTGCACCGCCTGGGTGGCGCCCAGGCACGTGTCGCGCCAGCGCTGGTTCAGGGTGCTGAAGTCCACCGCGATCCGGCCGTCGAAGACGCCGGTCCCGGTGCCCTCGTTGCCGGTGTAGAAGCCGGTGGCGTCCGAGGCGAGCGACTGCACGGTCGAGGTCGGCGGGATGAAGCCGGGATACGTCCGCACGTTCGCGCCGGTCGTGGCATTCACCACGGCGAGCGCGTGCGAACTGGCGCCGTTCACCTTGGTGAAGTCGCCGCCGAGCACCACCTTCGAGCCGTCGGGCGTGACCAGCACTGCCTTGCCCGCCTTGTCGGCGGCGGCGGTGAAGGGCTTGAGCGCGCCGGTGGTGCCGACCGCGGCGAAGTGCTGCCGGGCCTTGCCCGCGACGGTGGTGAAATTGCCGCCGAAGTAGACGGTGTCCGCGGTCACCGCGATGGCGCGCACCTGCGCCGAGACCGCCACCTTGAAGCCGGTCCTCACCTTGCAGGTGGCGATGTCGATCGCCGCCAGATTGCTGACCGGCGTCCCGTTGACCGACCCGAACGTACCGCCCGCGTACAGCGTCGACTTGTCCGGCGACACCGCGAGCGCCCGTACGGTGGACGTGCCGGTGCCGACGGTGAACGACAGCCGGCACGAGGTCGGGGCGCCCGAAGCGGCGTCGAACGCCTGGAAGTTGAGCGCCTTGTGCTCGCTCTTGCCCGCGGCGGCCCCCGGCGGTCTGACCGTGGAGAACGTCCCCCCGGCGAAGACCACCCCGCCCGCCTGGGCCAGCGCCCACACCACTCCGTTGGTCTGCCAGGTCGCCAGGTCGTCGGCGGTCATCGCCACCGGCGCCGTGAGCGCTCCCGCCGGCCCCGCCGACGTGAAACCGACCATCGAGGTCGCCGCCAGCCCCAGCGCGACGCTCCCCGCACCCGTTCTCCTCATGTGCCCCCCTGGCCCGCCCGCGTCGCGCCCACCGCACGGCCGCGGCATGCGACAAGGCTAGCGTCCGGCGGGCCGCGCGAGCCCGCTCGCGACGTCGAACGGCCCGGTCGCCGCGGCGATTTCGGCGCGGACCCGGACGGGCTGTGAGCCGGCCTCGGTCGTGAGCGGGGTCCGGTGGTGAGCTGCCTCGGTCGTGAGCGGGGTCCGGGCGTGACCCGGCCCGGGCGTGACGCGGCCCGGAGGTGCGCGGACCCCGGTCCGGGCGCCCCCCGCCGTGCGTACCGCCCGAGCCGACCTCGGCGGTGCGAACGGCGGATCCGCCGGGACCACCCGCGCACCGCGAACGGTGGCGCGGGGGCGCGCTGCCGGTCCGACGGCCGGCCGCGCGGGTCGTGGAGCTAAGGAACGGCCCGCGGGCCTCCTTCCAGGTCGAAGCCGACCGCGCGCACCCCGTGCAGCTCGCCGAACTCGGTCCGGGTCACGCCCTCGGGCGGTCCCGCGAGGGTGCCGAGGCCGGCCTCGATGCCGAACAGGCCGGCGATCACCGCCTCGGTGACCGCGACCGCGGCCACGCTCTCCCGGTTGGACACCCCGCGTTCCGCGACCCGGTAGGTCCCCTCCGCGGTCACCTCCATCGCCTGCCCCCACAGGCCGCCCGAGGTGGTCCGGTGGGCGCGGCGCAGCAGGCCGGCCGCGATGTCGGGGCGGCCCAGCCGGCACAGGCCGTACGCGGTCGCGCCCGGCCAGGCCGCGAAGGCGCCGGCCGCGCCGTGGTCGGGGCGGTCGGAGAGGGGCGCGACCGGGTCGCGCGGGTCCAGCGCCCGCATCCAGTCGCCGTCGAGCAGCCGCCCGCTGACGAAGTCGACCATCTGCTCCCGGTGCTCGCGCGGCAGGTCACCGGCCAGGTCGGCGGCCACCAGCGCGAAGTCCAGGCAGTGGCCGATGACGTCGGACCCCTCCGGGTGCGCGATCCGCCACCGCCCCTCGCCCGCGTACTGCCCGAGCACCGCCCGCGCCAGCTCGTCGCCGTCCGCCCGCGCGGACGCTGCCTCAGCGGGCTCGCCGAGCAGGTCCAGCAGGGTCGCGAGCGAGCGCAGCATGCCTGCGTAGCCGGCGTTGAAGGACACCACCGCGTCACGGTAGTTGGGCACGCACTCCAGCAACTCCCAGGCGTCCCGGCCCAGATCGACCAGCACCCCTTCCCCGAAGGCGGCCCTGCGCCCGCGCGGCCGGTAGGCCATCGCCCGCAGATGGTCCAGCACGCTGCGCCCGCCCGCGCTCTGTCCGAGCAGCCCGGTGTCGCCGGTGACCGCCACATAGGCCGTCACCGTACGGAACAGCGCGTGGTCGTTGGCCGCGTAGTGGTTGCCGACCGGCAGCCGGTTGTAGGTGTCGAAGGAGTGGCAGTGGTCGTACGGCTGGCCGAGCGCCGCCAGGATCCAGGCCCGCATGCCGGCGGGCTCCAGCATCGCGGCGGTCCTGGCGAACTCCGACTGGTCCCAGAAGAAGGTCGTGGTCGGCCCGAGCCGCGGGCCGCCGGTCAGGAAGACCGGACCGGTCCGCGAGACCCGGGTGTTGCGCAGATAGACGGCCAGCAGCGCGCCCAGGTAGTACGTACGCGCCAGGTCCGCGTCCGCGGTGACCAGCGTCGGCAGATAGCCGGAGAATTCCGGCCCGCCGGGCGTGAACGCCTGCCGCCAGGTGTCCCGCCAGCGCTCCGCGATCTGCTCGAAGGCCACGTCGAAGGCGTCCGCGGTGGTGGCCGCGGTCCAGCGCACCTCCTCGGGGCTGTCGCCGATGTCCAGCACGAAGCCCAGCTCACGGGTCTCGCCGGGCGCCAGCAGCAGGTCCCAGCGGGCCACCGCGCGGGCGCCCCGCGCGGTCAGGGCGTCGGGCGCGGTGGCGAAGGCGTACGCCGACCGGGCGGGGCTGTGCAGGTCCTCGACCAGCACCGCGCCGTCCGCGGCCGTCGCCGTCCACCGCTGGCCGCCCCACCAGGGGTCGGTGTGCCCGGCGACCGCGCCGTCCACCGACAGCTCGGCCCCCTCCTCGCCGACCCGTACCGCCAGCCGGTGCCACGAGCCCACCGGCAGCGGCTCGGCCGCGACCACGTACTCTCCGCCGATACGCAGGCAGACCCGGCCGTCGGCGAGGGCGAGCTGCGCCGAGTCGGGGTGATTGCCGTGGGTGGCGATCACCCCGCTCACCGCGGCCTGGTCGACCCGCACCTCCAGGCCGAGCGCGTCGCCCGCGGCCAGCGCGACCGTGGCGATCCGCAGATCCGTCCCGGCCCGTACGGTGTACGCCGCCGCCGGGTCGCCGACCGGCGCCGCCGTGCCGTCCGCGCGCAGCACCCGCAGCCCGCGGACCAGGCAGGGCGCGCCCGGCGCCCTGACCCGGCCGGAGTCCGGCGCCGAGTGGTCGGGCAGCTCCGACTCCAGCAGCATCGGCGCGGAGTCCTCGTCGCGCTGGATGCCCGGTATCCGGGGGGAGCCGAGGCGTACCCAGCGCTCGCCGTGCGGCAGCGTCTGCACCTGCCGGGGGCGGGCGGCCAGGACTTCGGAGCGCAGCCGCTCGATGGCGTAGAAGTCGTGGTGGTGGCCGGAATTCCACGGGGTGCCGTACAGCCAGCCCCAGTCCGTCTCGTGGTGCGCGAACATCGCCAGCAGTTCCTGCTCGACGGCCGCGGGGCGCGCTCGGCCCGAGGAGTTGTGCAGCGTGATCCGCCACAGCACCCGGCTGCGCTCGTAGCCCATCCGGACCTCGGTGCGCACGGTGAGCGGCCCGCGGGCCGCCGTCCGCTGCACGCCCCACGGCGACCAGCGCATCCGCTCGGCGGCGAGCGGTTCGCCGTCGATGCGCAGCACCCCGGTGTGGTAGCCGCCGCTGTACGGCGCGAAGGCGAGCCAGGACAACGATGTCAGATCGCGGTTGACGTGCCCCTGGCCCCACTGGTTGCGCAGCGTCGGGAGGTGCGCGAGGTCGCCGGCCGGCAGCCAGTCGCCGGCCAGATCGTCCAGCGCGGGCACTCCCGCACCGGCCGGCCCGCCGTACCGCTGCCGCTTGGCCTGCGGCGCCGCGCTCACTTGGTCGATCCCGCGGTCAGACCGGCGATGAACTGCTTCTGCATCGCCAGATAGCCGACGACCGGGATCACTCCGGCCAGGAACATGATGCCGAAGAGTTGTCCGTAATCCATCTGGAACTGCCCCACGGAGAGATAGAGACCGGTGGTGATGGTCTGGCCCTGCAACGGGCCGAGGATGAACTGCGGGTTGAGGAAGTCGTTCCAGATCCACAACGACAGGAAGATGGCGACGGTGGCGGTGGCCGGCCGCACCAGCGGC
Organism: Streptomyces sp. NBC_01477; assembly: GCF_036227245.1. Lineage (GTDB taxonomy): Bacteria > Actinomycetota > Actinomycetes > Streptomycetales > Streptomycetaceae > Actinacidiphila. Next base: position 446,810 of record NZ_CP109445.1, on the reverse strand, counting down.
ATGATGATGGTCCACCAGATCCGCAGACCGCCCGCGCCGTCCAGCCGTGCCGCCTCGACGACCTCGTCGGGCACCGCCCGCATGAAGCCGACGTAGACGAAGACGGCGAAGGAGAAGTAGCCGCCGCCCAGGTTGGACAGGATCAGCCCCGGATAACTGTGGTCCAGGCCGAGGAAGGTGAGGATGCGGATCGTCGGCAGCAGCACCACCTGCGGCGGGATCATCAGCCCGGCGGCGAGCACCGCCAGGACCACCGCGCGCGGCCGGGTGCGCCGGCGGGAGATCCAGAAGCTGAAGGCCGAGCCCAGCGGGATCAGCAGCAGCACGGAACACACCACGACGATCAGCGAGTTGCGCAGGCCCAGCTGCAGCAGGTGGTCCGGGCGGTTCAGCGCGGTGGACAGATTGTGCAGCGTCGGGTGCACCGGGGGCGTCGCCGGACCGGCGACGATGTCGTCCTCCTTCTTGAACGCGTTGACGACGGTCAGATAGATCGGGCTGACGAACACCAGCACCAGGACCACGGCGAGCGCGAGCCGGGCCGGGCCGAACAGCCTGCGCCTGCCGCGCCGCGGCACGGCGGCCCCGGCCGGACGGCCGTGCACCGGACGGCGGGCCGGCGGCCGTCGGAGCGCGGGCCGGCGGGCGGATGGGCTCTGGACGGTCACAGGTCGACCTCCCTGCGGCGCAGGATGCTGGTGACGGACAGGGCGATCACCGCGGACAGCGCGAGCAGGAACATCGCGATGGACGAGGCGTAGCCGAACCGGTCGTTGGTGAACGCCATCTTCACGATGTACTGGGCGGTGGACTGGGTGGCGTTGGCCGGTCCGCCGGAGGTGAGCACCTGGATGACGTCGTAGAGCTTGAGCACCGTGATCAGCGAGATCGTGACGCTGATCGTGGTCGCCGGGGCCACCATCCGCAGGGTGATCATCCGGAACTGCTGGGCGGCGCCGGCGCCGTCGATGGACCCGGCGTCGTACAGCTCCTGCGGGATGTTCTGCAGCGCGGCCAGATAGACGACCGTGGTGAAGCCGGACAGCACCCAGGCGACCACCACGCCGACCGAGAACTGCGCCAGATGCGGCTTGCCCAGCCAGTCCACCGGTGTGTGCACCAGGTGCAGGCTCCTGAGCACGGTGTTGAGCAGGCCGTCCTGGGTGAGGATGGTCTTCCAGACGAAGCCCACGATCACTCCGGAGACCACCTGCGGCAGGAAGGCGACGGTCCGCAGCACCCGGTAGCTCAGGGCGGTGCGGTCGAGCAGCAGCGCGAAGGCCAGCCCGACCAGGTTCGCCACCACCGTCACCCCTGCCGCGAGCAGCAGGGTGAAGACGACGCTGGTACGCAGCTGGCTGTCGTGCAGCATCTCCGAGTAGTTGCCGAAGCCGATCCAGTTGCTGCCCGACTTGAGCGGGTTCTCGTCGGTGAAGCTGCTGCGCAGGCTCATGAACACCGGCACAACGATGAAGACCAGGTAGAGCAGCAGGCCGAGGGCGGCGATCAGCCGCAGCCCGAGATCCTGCGAGGTGTCGCGAAACCAGTGCGAGAGCGGCTTCACAGTCCCCCTCCTTTCTTGGTGCGGCCGATCACTTGGTCGCGGTGCTCCAGGCCTTGTCGAGCTTGGACATCTGGCCCTTCACATCGGAGCTGTTGAACAGCGCCTGCGCGGCGGCGTAGAAGTCGTTGTTGAGCGAACCGGGCAGCGCGTCGTCGTTGGTGCTCCAGCCGATGGAGCTGACCTTGGTGTTGGTGTCGGTCACATAGGTGTAGGAGTCGGTGAACGCCGGGCTGACGGTGACGCCGTAGTCCTTGAGCGCCTTGTTCTTGAGCATCGGGTAGGCGCCGTCGCCCTCGATCAGCGCCTTGAGGTTGTCCGGGTCGAGCGACCAGGCCTGGGCGAAGCCCGTGGCGCCCTTGACGTCCTTGGCCTTGGTGCTGATCGCCATCGAACCGCCCACCGCGAAGGGCACGACGACCGAGCCGTCGTCGGTCGGCCACGGGAAGACCCCGATGTTGTTCCACTGGTCCTTGGGGATCGAGCCCAGATACCAGCTGCCCATCGGGTACATCGCGGCCTTGCCGGCGTTGAAGTTCTTGATCGAGTCGGCGTAGCTGACGTTGAGCGCGCCCTGCTCGAAGTAGCCCTTCTCGACCAGCGTGCGCATCTTGCCCGCGGCGGCGACCACGTCGGCGTCGGTGAACTTCACCGTGCCCGCGTAACGCTGCTGCAGCCACTTCGGGTTCTTGCCCAGCACATCGGCGCTGAGGGCGCCGGTCAGCGGCATCGCGGCGGCGAAGGGGTCGTTGCCGCCCAGCTCCATCGGGGTGATGCCGGCCGCCTTGAGCTTGGCGTTGGCCTGGAGGAACTGCGCCCAGGTGGTGGGCGGTTGCACACCGGCCCTGGTGAACAGCGACTTGTTGTAGAAGACCAGCGGGATGATCTGCGAGTTGGTCGGCGGGATGTAGACCTTGCCCTTGATCGCGTTGCCCTGCGGCAGCAGGAAGTTGGCGTCGATCCAGGACTGGTCGTACGGGGCGAGCAGGCCGGCCTCGGTGTACTGGGACGGCGTGATCGACTGCAGCAGGTCGGGGAACTGCCCCGAGGCCTGGAGCTGCTTGGCGTACGAGTCGCGGTCCGTGCTCGGCGCCACCACCTGCTTGATCGTCACCCCCGGGGCCTTCTGCTCGGCCCTGGCGATCGAGTCCTTCCAGAAGGCCGGGGTCAGCGAGGGGGTGTTGAAGGTGAGATACGTCAGCGTCGCGCCGCCTCCCGCTGAACTCCCGCCGCTTGAAGCAGAGTTGGAGCACGCGGCGATCAGCAGCAGCCCTGCGGCGCCGACGGTGGCGGCGCCTCGTCTGAATGCGGCACTTCGTCTGAACATGACCGTCCCTTTCGAGGGTGGATGTCGGGAAGACACGTGACCGGGCCGCCCCGGACGCGAAAAGACGCGTCAGTCGTCCGGTCGGCTGGATAACGTTATCTCGCCGAGTACAGTAAGGTTCCGCGACAGCAAGTCAAGCCCCCGCACAATCACGGACCGGTCTCGGGACGCCGGGGGCGGGTCATGAGACAACCGGCGAAGGGAAGCGAAGTGCCTGGTCCTGGTGCCGCGGGCAAGCCCGGTGACAAGTCCGCCGACGCGTCGGCCGGCAGGCGCGGACTGCCGCGACCGCGCAGGCCCACGATGGTCGACGTCGCCCGGGAGGCGGGCGTGGCGCTGCGGACGGTATCGCGGGTGGTCAACGGCGACGCGACGGTCGGCGACGAACTCGCCCGGCGGATCACGGCCGCCATCGACCACCTCGGCTACCGGCCCGACGTCAGGGCGCGGCAGCTGCGCAGCGGCCGTACCGGCACCATCGGCGCCGCCGTACGGCATATCGCCGACGCGCACCCGGTGCTGCGGGCGGTGGACGAGTCGGCGCGCGGGGCCGGGCTGACCGTGGTGGCGATGTCCACCGAGGACGACCCGGAGCGTGAGCGCGAGGCGGTGATGTCCATGTGCGGGCGGCGGATGGACGGCATCATCATCGAGCCGATCGCCGACGGCCACCAGTACCTCCAGCCGGAGATCGACTCCGGGCTCGCGGTGGTGGCCTTCGACCGGCCGGCCACCGGGGTCGAGGTCGACACCGTGCTGTCCGACAACCGCGGCGGCATCCGGCAGGCCTTCGCGCACCTGGCCGCCCAGGGCCACCGGCGGATCGGCTACATCGGCGACGACGAGCGCATCCACACCGGCCACGAGCGGGCCGCCGCCTTCCGCCACTGCCTGAAGTCCGCGGGCGCGCCGCTGGACGGCATGGTGCACCCGGGGCCGATCGAGGCCGACCGGATCAGCGCGGCCCTGGACAGCCTGCGGCGCGGCCCGGAACCCGCCACCGCGATCGTGACCGGCAACTTCTCCACCTCGGTCGCCGTCATCCGCGCGCTGGGACCCGACTTCGGTACGACGGCGCTGGTCGGCTTCGACGACTTCGGGCTCGCCGACCTGCTCAGGCCGGGCCTCACGGTGGTGGCACAGGGCGACATGGAGATCGGGCGGACCGCGATCGAGCTGTTCAGGGCGCGGCTGGCCGAGCCCGCCCGGCCGGTCCGCACGGTCATCGTCACGACCTCGCTGATCACCAGGGGCTCGGGCGAGATCGGCCCCTGAGCGCGGCTTCGGCGCGGGGCCGAGGGGCGCGGCCCGGCGCGGGGGGCGGGCGCCGCGGCCCTGGGCCGGGCGCGGAGCGGTGCGCCGGCGGGTGTGCGGCCCCGGGGGGCTGTGCGGACCCTTTGTGCGGACCCTTTACAACGCACGGCGGCGCCTCTATAAACGTCCCGGACATCCTACGATAACGTTCTCTCGGGCAGTGGGAGCCGCCCCGGGAGCGTGCGGAGGACCTGGTGAGCCGCCGGTGTCCTCCTGCTGGTTTCCGCTAGTCCCCCCATGATGCGCACCGCCTTCCCGACCGGTTTCACCCGGCTTTCCGCCGGTTCCGCGCCGCCCGGCCCATCTCGGTGGGCGGGTCGTCGCCGCCTGTGGCACGGGCGGCGACTGACAACGCTGTCATCGACACCGCGTTCACCCTCGACAAGTCATCCGATGTATCGAGGTGCGCGGTACCGGTGCGGCAGGACGGCGGCGGACCCGGCGGCACAGCGGGCACGGACGGCGGCGGCATCCGTCAACGAGAAAGGCAGCAGCCCCTATGAGGCTCACCTCGCCGGCCCGCAGCAGCGGGAGCGCGGCAACGGCGGCGGCGCTGGCCGGCGCCCTGCTGGCCACCGCCCTGACCACCGCACTGGCCACGCCCGCCGCGGCCGACCCGATCACCGCGGCGCAGGGCATGAACACCGTCGGGCAGTACCAGGGCGTATGGACCTCGCCCCCCACCCAGCTGACCGGCGGCGGCACGATCGACGCCCCGGAGATGGGCAACGGCGACGTCGGCGTCGCGGTCGGCGGCAGTATCGACAACCAGACCTACTACCTCGGCAAGAACGACTTCTTCTCCGGCGCCAGCCACGCCATCAAGCCGCTGGGCCGGATCGTGGTCGCGGCCGGCGGCCTGGCCGGCGCGTCGTACAACGTCGTGCAGGACATCCAGCACGCCGAGGTCCGCGGCACCTACACCAAGAGCGGCCAGACGCTGAGCACCACCAGCTGGGTGGACGCCAACCGCAATGTCCTCGTCACCGCCTTCACGCTGACCGGCGGCAGCGCCCAGCACATCGCCATCACCCTGCAGAACGGCTCGGGCGGCGCCCCCACCGTCAGCACCAGCGGAAACGACCTCGACGCCGATGTGGCCGCGGACGGCGGCGGCAGCGGCGACCCGCGGGCCAGGATCGCGGCCCGCACCATCGGCCAGAGCCAGACGGTCTCCGGCAGCACGGTCAACCTCACCATCCAGCCCGGCACCACCGCCACCCTGGTCGCCGGCATCCAGAGCAGCATCGACACCGCCGGCTACCAGGCCGCCGCCGACGCGCTGGTCGGCACCCTCACCCAGGCCGACGTCGACAGCCACCGGACCTCCCACCGCACCTGGTGGCAGACCTACTGGTCGCAGTCCTACGTCCAGATCCCCGACAAGGCGGTCGAGAAGAGCTGGTACGGCTCGCTGTACCTGCTCGGCTGCCTGTCGCGCCCGGGGAAGTACGCGCCGGGGCTGTGGGGCAACTGGATCACCGGCAACATGAACTGGAACGGCGACTACCACACCAACTACAACTACCAGGCGCCCTTCTACGCCGGCCTGACGACCAACCACATCGACCAGACGGCCCCCTACGACCAGCCGGTGCTTGACTGGATGGCCCGCGGACAGCAACTGGCCGCGCAGAACGGCTTCCAGGGCGTCCTCTACCCGGTCGGCATCTCGCCCAAGGGCACCAGCGCCGACATGAACCTGCACAACCAGAAGTCCAACGCGGTCAACCTGGCCAGCGACATGGTCATGCGCTACGAGCAGACCCGCGACACCGCCTACGCGAGCACGGTCTACCCGTACCTCAAGCAGGTCGGGCTGTTCTGGCAGAACTACCTCACCAAGGACGGGTCCGGCACCTACACCATCACCAACGACGCGCCGCAGGAGGACAACGCCTACCCGCAGACCAACAGCATCCTCACGCTGGGCCTGGTCCATCTGCTGATGCAGGGCCTGACCGACATCAGCACCGCGCTCGGCCAGGACGCCGGCACCCGCGCCACCTGGCAGGACATCGACGCCCACCTCGCACCGCTGCCCACCATGACGCGCAACGGGCAGACCGTCTTCCGCGAGACCTCCACCGGCGCCGACTGGGTCAACGACAGCAACGACATCGCCATCCAGGCGGTCTACCCCGGCGGACAGGTCGGCCTCGACAGCGACGCGGGCCTGCTGCAGACCGCCCGCAACACCGTCGACCAACTGGCCCGCTGGCACGGCGACAACGCCCCCGCCACCTTCTACGCGGCCGCCGCCCGGGTCGGCTACAACCCGTCGACCATCATGTCCGACATGCACGACGAGGCGGTCGGCCACAGCTACAACAACCTCGGCATCCACCACAACGGCGGCGGCATCGAGAACATCAACGTCATCACCTCGGGTCTGGACGAAATGCTGCTGCAGTCCTTCCAGAACGACATCAAGGTCTTCGCCGACTGGCCGGCCGGCTCCAGCGCCAAATTCGGCGACCTGATGGCCGCGGGCAACGTCCTGGTCTCCAGCAGCATCGCGAACAACTCCGTGCAGTACGTCCGCGCGATCAGCCAGAAGGGCGGCAACGTCACCTTCACCAACCCCTGGCCGGGCAGCACCGTGCAGCTCTACCGCGGCGGCTCCAACGCCGGCACCGTCTCGGGCACGAAGTTCACCCTCGCCACCTCCGCGGGCGAGACCCTCACCCTCGCGCCCCCCGGCACCTCCTACGCCACCGTCCAGACCCAACTGGCCCAGCCCCTCGGCAGCGGCGGCGCCGGAACCGGCGGCACCAGCACCTCGTTCGCCTCCGGCTCCGAAGCCGGCGACCCGGCCCCCGCCTGGACCGACACCGTCGACACCGCGGGCGGCGGCAACAACGGCGTCACCGGCATCAACTCCGACTCGGCCGGTCCGCAGACCGGCCCGCGCACCGGCGAGACCGCCCGCACCGGCAGCGCCGCCCTGATGTACGCGGGCAGCGCCACCGGCACCGGCCCGCACGCGTACCTCAAGGTCTACGACCTCAGCGGCTCGCCGCTGGCCGTCGGCACGGCGAAGACGCTGAGCTACTGGATCTACCCGCAGTCGCACGCCACCACCCCGTGGGTGCCCGCCGGGTCCACCGAGAGCGAATGCGTCGCCGTCGACCTGGTCTTCACCGACAACAGCACCCTGCGCGACTCGGGAGCCGTGGACCAGAACGGCAGTCGGGCCCACCCCGCCCAGCAGTGCGGCCACCTCACCCCCGACAGCTGGAACCACGTCACCGTCAACCTCGCCGCGAACAACGGCGGCAAGCAGATCGCCCGCGTCCTCATCGGCTACGACCACCCGGGCGGCGCCGGAGGCTACCGCGGCTACGTGGACGACCTGACCGTCAACTGACCCGCTCCACCCGCCCCTTGACCGGTCCCCGCCGTGCCGTCCACGGCGGGGACCGCACCGCACGAGCGAAAGGCAGCCGTGCCCGAGGACGCCGAAGCCGCCATGCGCGACGGCACCGTGCTGCGCGCCGACCTCTACCGGCCCCCGCGCGGTACCGGGCCGTGGCCGGTGCTGCTGGCCCGCGGCCCGTACGGCAGACGCGACCCCGGCATCCTGGCCCGGCTCGACCCGCGCGCAGCCGCCCGCCGCGGCTTCCTGGTGGTGGTCCAGGACGTCCGGGGCCGCTTCGGCTCCGAGGGCAGCTGGGAACCGCTGGTCCACGAGTACGACGACGGCTACGACACCGTGCGCTGGGCGGCCCGGCTGCCGGGCGCCGACGGGCGGGTCGCGATGTACGGGCCGAGCTACCTCGGCCACACCCAGTGGGCGGCGATCACCGCGGCCCCGCCCGAACTGGCCGCCGCCGTACCCGAATTCACCTGGGCCGACCCCCGCGACGGCCTGACCGCCCGGGGCGGCGCCGCCGAAAGCGGCCTGCTCACCCAGTGGACGCTGGGCCTCGGCCACGAGGTGCTGCGCCGCACCCTCGCAGGTGCGCCGGACGAACTCGCCCGGGCCTTGCGGGAGTTGTCCGCCGCCCAGGACCGGCTGACGGCCGGCGACTGGAACCCGCCCGTCCTGTGCGCGCTCCCGTGGCCCGGCCGCCCCGGCGGACCGCCGCTGCGTGCGGCACCCGCCGACCGCGGCGCGCCGTGCCCCCCGACCCTCACCGTCGCCGGCTGGTACGACGCCTTCCTCCAGGGCAGCCTCGACAATCACCGCGCCGCCCGCGCCGCAGGCCGTCCGGCCGCGCTGATCGTCGGCCCCTGGAACCACGAGGACCGCACCGGCCGCACCGCCGCCCACGACTTCGGCCCCGCCGCCGACGAGGCGGCACTCGACGGCGGCCCGTCCCTGCGCGAGCGCACCCTGACCTGGCTGGCGGCGGTGTTGGCGGGCGAGCCGTGCCCGGGCCCGCCCGTGCTGGCCTTCGTCATGGGCGCCGACGAGTGGCGCCCGCTCGACCACTGGCCGCCGCCCGCCACGCCCACCGCCTGGTATCTGCGCGCGGGCGGCGCCCTGTCACCCGAGCCTCCCGGCGCCGGCGAACCGCCCGCCGGCTTCCGGCACGACCCGGCGGACCCGGTGCCGACCCGCGGCGGCGCGCTGCTGCTCGACCCCACGCACCCGGCGGGTCCCTACGACCAGCGGCCCATCGAGGCCAGGGGCGATGTGCTGGTGCACACCGGGGAACCGCTCGCCGGGCCGCTGGAGGTGATGGGCCGGGTACGTGCCACGCTCGCCGTCGCCGCGGACACCGGACCCGCCGACTGGGTGGTCCGGCTCTGCGACGTCGCCCCCGACGGCACCTCCCGCGTCCTCACCGACGGCGTCGCGCGGACCCCCGCCGCCGGTCCGCGCGAGGTGCGCGTCGATCTGTGGTCGACGGCGCACGTCTTCCGCCCGGGCCACCGGCTGCGCGTGCACGTGGCGGCGAGCAGCCACCCGCGCTGGGACGTCGCCGGCCCGCCCGGCGCCCGTACGGTCTTCCGCGACGCGGCCCGCCCGTCCCGGCTCGTCCTGCCGGTCACCGGCCCCGTACGGTGACCGGCCCCGGGTGACCGGGGCGCCGTATGCGGGCCGCCCCCGTACGGCGCGGGCCGTACGGGGGCGGCGACCGGGCCGCGCTTCCCAGGTCAGGAGGTGGCCAGGTCGAATTCCTCCCACGGACCGATCGCGTCCCGGTTGGCGATCAGTGACGCGGCGCCCGCGTTCTCGGCCGTCACGTACTTCCCGTTGACCTGGGCCTTGAGGCTGACGCTGTGGTCCGGGTTCTGGATCAGCTGGAAGGTCTCCCAGGACCCGGCCGCCGTACGGTTGGCGATCAGCGGCGCCGCGCCCGCGTTCTCCGCGGTCACGATCAGCCCGTTGGCGTGCGCCCGCAGCGCGATCAGGCCGTTGCCCTGGTTCAGCTCGTCGAACTGCGCCGCGGTGCCCGCCGAGTCGGCCGACGCGATCAGCGCGGAGCCGCCGCCGTTCGGCGCGGTCACGAACTTGCCGTTGGCGTGCGCGCGCAGCGCGATCCAGCCGGTCGCGGGCTGACCGGGAGGGCCGAAGTAGGACAGGTTCACCGCGTCGGCGATGGCCTGCAACCCGGCCTCGTTCGGGTGCAGATGGTCGCCCGCGTCGTAAGCGGGCAGGTAGCGGGTGGGGTTGGCCGGGTCGTGGGTCGCGGTGTCCTGGTCGATGAGGCCGTCGCAGCCGCTGCCCGTGCCGCGGACGAACGCGTTGATCGCCGCGCGGGAATTCTCGCCGGCCTGCGTCCAGCCGCCCGAGCCCTGGAAGGGCGTGAGGGTCGAGCACAGGAAGGACAGCCCCGCCTGGTGTGTACGGGAGATCAACTGCTGGATGCCGGTGATCAGTTGGGTGCCGCTCGGCGGACTGCCCGAGCCGAGGTCGTTGATCGGGTCGTCGGACAGCACCACCCAGCGCACTCCCGGCTGGCCGACGACGTCCCGGTCGAAGCGGGCCAGCGCGCTCTGCCCGGCGCCGTCGCTGAGCAGCTTGTTGCCGCTGATGCCCTGGTTGAGCACGCCGACCGTACGTCCGCTGTCGGCCAGCCGCCTGGCCAGGTCGTTGGGCCAGCGCCGGTTGGAGTCCTGCGCCGAGGCGACCCCGTCGGTGATCGACGCGCCCAGGGTGACGACCGCGCCCTGCGCGGCCGGATTCTGCACGTCCAGATTGGTCAGGAAGGAGTAACTGCCGCTGGTGGAAGCCCCGTTCAAGGTGGCAGCGGCACTGACGTCGCCACCGGCCAGATAGTTGGTCTGGGTGCCCTGCTGGTGGTAGGTCGCCGAGCCGGTGGACTGCGGCAGGTAGAGGCTGACCGCGACGTCGGACAGCGCGGGCACGGTGAAGGCCACCGAATCGCTGACCGCGGAACCGCCGGCCGGCACCGTCACCGAGGTCTGCCCGCCGAAGGTCACCGCCCGGTCGGTGCCGGTGTTCACCGAGGAGCCCGAGGTGCGCTGTGCGACATGCACATCGGCCACCGTCAGCGGCGCCGAGCCGAAGGCGTTGGAGATCCGCAGCCGCGCCGCGCTGCCGCCGATCCCGGTGTGCACGATCTGCCGCAGCGTCTGCTGGTTGTACGACGGGCCGCCGCTCTGCGGCGACACCGACCACGTACCGGTCCAGCCGTCCGCCGCGGCGGCGGAAGCGGGAGCGGCGGCCGAGGCGGGTGCGGCAGCGGGAACAGAAGCGGGTGCGGCCGGGGTGGCGGCGGTCGCACCGGTGGCCGGCGCCGAGACCGCCAGCCCGGCGGCCAGCACGCCGGCGGCCAGGACGGCGGCGCGGCGCAAGGAACGCGCATGAGGTTGCACAGGGGCCTCCTGTGGTGGGGGGAAGTGGAACTGTAGTTCCCCCGATGGTCCACGCCAATCCCCTTGCGACGGCGAAGAGTTCGGATGACTGCATCGCCCATGACGCGATTCGCGGCGGATTCGGCTCCGGTCGCGCCCTGACATCGGATCTCTCGCCGCGCGGGTGAGGCCTGGCGATACGGAGGGCGGCGCGCTCGGCCCCCTGGCCGCACTGCCGGAATTTGCTACGGTTGAAGGAACCCGACGAGCGCGTCGTACCGGGACCCTGCAAAGACGGCGCACCCCCGTAAGTCCACATCCCACGGAGGTGCCCTCATGGCATGGGTCCTGATCGTTGTCGCCGGCCTGCTCGAAGTCGTCTGGTCGATCGGCATGAAGTACACCGACGGCTTCACCCGGCTGTGGCCGAGCGTGTTCACCGGCGCCGGTATCGCCGCCAGCATGCTGCTGCTGTCCCAGGCCACCCGGACCCTTCCGGTCGGTACGGCGTACGGCGTCTGGGTCGGCATCGGCGCGGCCGGCGCCGCCGTCGTCGGCATGCTGCTGCTCGGCGAGCCCGCCACGGCGGCCCGGATCTTCTTCGTCGCCCTGCTGCTCGTCGCGGTGGTGGGCCTCAAGGCCACATCGGGCCACTGATCACGTGCCGTGCCGGTGCCGGTGCCGGTGCCGGTGCTGGCCCCGGCCCCGGCTGCCGGATATGACCGGGAAGCGGCATCGGTGTGACCCGTGCCACAGACGTCTCCTGCGCGTACCGCAGCTTCACACGCCCTTCGCCGCCCGTACGTCTGCCGCTGATTGCCTGGGGCGATGGACCACATCACCTTCCTTGTGGCAATGGTCATCGTCACGGCCCTGGCCTTCGACTTCACGAACGGGTTCCATGACACCGCCAACGCGATGGCGACGTCCATCGCGACCGGCGCCCTGCGCCCCAAGGTCGCCGTGGCCATCAGCGGCGTACTGAACCTGGCCGGCGCCTTCCTGTCCACCGAGGTGGCAAGGACGATCTCCGGCGGCATCGTCGACGACGCCCTGGTCACGCCCGGCATGATCTTCGCCGGGCTGGTCGGGGCCATCCTGTGGAATCTGATGACCTGGCTGCTCGGCCTGCCGTCCAGCTCCTCGCACGCGCTGTTCGGCGGTCTGATCGGCGCGGTGTGGGTGGGTGCCGGGCGGCACGCCGTGCACTTCGACAAGGTCGTCGAGAAGATCCTCATCCCCGCGGTCGCCTCCCCGGTGGTGGCGGGACTCGCCGCGCTCGCGGCCACGTATCTGGCGTACCGGATCACCGCCCGCGCGCCGAAGGACGGCGTCTCCAGGGGATTCAGGGCCGGGCAGATCGCCTCCGCCTCGCTGGTCTCGCTCGCGCACGGCACCAACGACGCCCAGAAGACCATGGGTGTCATCACCCTCGCGCTGATCTCCTGCGGCGCGCTGGGCCACGACGCGGGGCCGCCGGTGTGGGTGGTCCTCAGCGCGGGGCTGGCCATCGCGATGGGCACCTACCTGGGCGGCTGGCGGATCATCCGCACCATGGGCAAGGGCCTGGTCGACATCGAGTCCCCGCAGGGCTTCGCCGCCGAGTCCGCGGCGACCGCGGTCATCCTCAGCTCGGCCAACCTCGGCTTCGCGCTGTCCACCACGCAGGTCTGCTCCGGCGGCATCCTGGGCGCCGGGGTCGGCCGCCGGCTGGCCGAGGTCCGCTGGAGCACCGCGGGCCGGATGGCACTGGCCTGGCTGGTGACGCTGCCGGCCGCCGCCGCGGTCGGCGCGCTCGCCGCCGGGGTCGTCGTGCACGGCGGCACCGCCGGCATCGTGCTGATCGCGCTGGCCGCGGCGGCCGTCGCCGGCGTCATCGTCGTGCTGTCGCGCCGCGACCCGGTGCACGCCGACAATGTGAACAACGCCGGGACCACCTCCGTCCGCCCGGCGGCGCCCGCTGGGGCGGCCGGGTGATCACACCGCGATCGAGTGGGCACAAGCCATCAAGGCACCGCAACGGACTGGGAGCAGCAGCGTATGGACGTGAAGTGGGGATCCCTCGGCGAGGTCGCGGTGGTGAGCTTCGGCGCCACTGTCGCGGTCGTGCTGCTCTTCGCCCTGGGCGTACGGGCGCTGGCCGGCCGTGACGCGGCCCGTACCGCGGGACTGGACGGTACGGCGCAGGCCACCGCGGCCGGCGCGTGCTTCGCGGTCTGCGCGGCCGCCGTGCTCTACGGGCTGTATCTGATCGTTCCGCAGTTCCACTGACGGCCGGGCGGCGAAAGGCAGGACCATGGCGAGCACCGACTCCGGCGAGGGCCTCCTCGCGGGGATGCGGGTGGACTACACCGACCAGGACGACCCGGTCCTGGTCCGCCCCGACGGCAGCGTCGTGGACACCTGGCGGGAGAACTACCCCTACGACGCCCGGATGGAGCGCCCCGAGTACGAGGTGCACAAGCGGCTCCAGCAGATAGAGCTGCTCAAGCTGCAGAGCTGGGTCAAGGAGACCGGGCAGCGCCTCGTCATCCTCTTCGAGGGCCGCGACGCCGCGGGCAAGGGCGGCACCATCAAACGCTTCATCGAGCACCTCAACCCGCGCGGCGCCCGGGTCGTGGCGCTGGAGAAACCCAGCGAGCGGGAGAGCGGGCAGTGGTATTTCCAGCGCTACGCCGCCCATCTGCCCACCGCGGGCGAGATCGTGCTCTTCGACCGGTCCTGGTACAACCGGGCCGGCGTCGAGCGCGTCATGGGCTTTTGCACCGACGACGAATACCACCGCTTCATGCGGCAGGCGCCCGCCTTCGAGCGGATGCTGGTCGACGACGGCATCGCCCTGGTGAAGTTCTGGTTCTCGGTCTCGCGCGACGAGCAGCGCACCCGCTTCACCATCCGGCAGGTCGATCCGGTGCGGCAGTGGAAGCTCAGCCCGATGGACCTCGCCTCGCTCGACCGGTGGGAGGACTACACCGCGGCGAAGGTCGCGATGTTCCACGAAACCGACACCGAATACGCGCCCTGGACGGTGGTCAAGAGCAACGACAAGAAGCGCGCCCGGGTCGAGGCGATGCGCAGCGTGCTGGCCCGCTTCGACTACACCGACCGCGACGACGAGGTGGTCGGCACCCCCGACCCGCTGATCGTCGGCGCCGCCGCCAACCTCCTGGAGGCCGGCGAGGACGCGGTGGCGCAGTCCACGCTCCAGCCCTGACACGGCGCCGGGCGCGGACCGGGGCGCCCGGCGAAGGCCTGCCGCGATGCCGGGCGGCGCGCCGGATGACACAGTGTGGCCAGGTCCCGGGGCGGGACAGCGACAGCGGCGGCAGGACGAAGGCGGGCGGCCCGATGGGCGAGGCGATACGGCGGGGCGCGGCCGACGCGCTGACCGATGTGGCGGGACTGCGGGTCGGACACGCGGGGCGGGCCGGGGACGGCTGGCTGACCGGGGTCACCGTCGTGCTGGCCCCCGAGGGCGGTGCGGTGACCGCGGTCGACGTACGCGGCGGCGGCCCCGGCACCCGGGAGACCGACGCGCTCGACCCGCGCAACCTCGTCCCGTCCGTCGAGGCGGTCGTGCTGACCGGCGGCAGCGCCTTCGGCCTGGACGCGGCCTCGGGAGTGGTGGCCTGGCTGGAGGAGCAGGGCCGCGGCTTCCGGGTCGGCGGCCCCGGCCAGGTGGTGCCCGTGGTGCCCGCCGCCGCGCTCTTCGACCTCGGCCGCGGCGGCGACTGGGGCGCCCGCCCGGGTCCGGCACTGGGCCGCGCGGCGGTCGAGGCCGCGGCGGCGTCGCAGGAGGGCGCGCCGGTCCCGCAGGGCAACGCCGGTGCCGGTACGGGCGCGGTGGCCGGCGGCCTCAAGGGCGGGGTCGGCACCGCGAGCCTGGTCCTGCCGTCGGGCACCACCGTGGCCGCGCTCGCGGTGGTCAATGCCGCCGGCTCGGTCGTCGACCCCGACACCGGCGCCCTGTGGGCGGGTCCCGGCACCTCCGGGGGACCCCGGCCGGCGGCCGGGCCGGCCGCCGCAGGCGGCCCCGTACCGCCCGACGTGCTGGCACGGGCGCGCCGGCGGCTCGCGGAGGCCGCCGCGGCGACCGCTGACCGGCAGGCGCGGCCGCTCAACACGACGCTGGCCGTGGTCGCCACCGACGCCGTGCTGACCCGCGCCCAGGCGCACAAGCTCGCCGGCACCGCGCATGACGGGCTGGCGCGCGCGGTCCGCCCGGTGCACCTGCTGTCCGACGGCGACACCGTCTTCGCGATGGCCACCGGACGCCGCCCGCTGGTGCCGCCCGGCGGAGGCGCCGCCGACCCGGCCTTCGGCGTGCACATCGAGGCGGGGGCGCTGAACGAGGTGCTGGCCGCGGGCGCCGACGCCCTCACCCGCGCGGTGCGGCACGCCGTACTGGCCGCCGAGAGCGTCGAAGGACCCGGCGGGGTCTTCCCCTGCTACCGGGACCTCTACCCTGCATGAGCACCGCCCGGCGGCGGCGGACCCCGCCGCGGGCCGGCTGACCGCCCCCGCCCGGCGCCCATTTCACGGACTTCGGGCGCGTCACCCGACGCTTTGCCGTGCAGGGCGCGGCGCAGCGGGAAGGCTCGGCCCATGCACTCCATCACCGACTGGCTCGCACGCTCCTCGGGTCCCGCGGTCTACGCGGCCGTGGCCGCCCTGGTCTTCTGCGAGGACGCCCTCTTCTTCGGCTTCGTGCTGCCCGGCGAGACGGCCGTGGTGCTCGGCGGGGTGGTCGCCGGGCAGGGCCGGGTGTCGGTCTACTGGCTGGCCGCCGCGGTCGTGCTGGCCGCGGTCGCCGGGGACTCGGTCGGGTACGAGGTCGGCCGGCGGTTCGGCCCGCGCATCCTGGAGACCAAGGCGCTGCGCGGGCACCACCAGCGGATCGACCAGGCCAGGGACTTCATCCGCAGGCGCGGTCCCGTCGCGGTCTTCCTCGGCCGCTTCATCGCCTTCTTCCGCGCCCTGATGCCCGCGCTCGCCGGTATCTCGCGGATGCCCTACCCGACGTTCCTGCTCTTCAACGCGCTCGGCGGGCTGGTCTGGGGCGTCGGCTTCACCCTGCTGGGGTATTTCGCGGGCGGCGCCTACCAGAAGGTCGAGAAGACGGCGGGCACGGCGGTGGCCGTCACGGTGGCGGTGGTCGTGGTGGCCGCCCTGGTGGTCTGGCAGATCCGCCGGCACCGCAGCGAGCGCGAGGACGACGACGGCCACGACGGCCACGACGGGCCCGGCGACCGCGACTAGGAACCGCGCACCTGTTCCCGGGGCGTATACGTGTGCGCTTTCCGGGGTTCTTTGCGGTGACAATGTGCCGAGACAGCAACAATCCGGTGTCCACAGGTTCGAAGTGGGCCGGATGAGAGCAAATCGAGCAGTATGCCCATCTCGTCACCCCACCCCGTGCCCCCCGGCGGGCCGCGGCGGACACGGCGCCGCCGGACCGCACTCGCCGCGGCGTCCGTGGCACTGCTGTCCGTGGCCGCGGCCGGCTGCGGCCACGGTGCCGCGTCCGGCTCGCCCGCGAGCGCCACCGGCACCACCGGCGCACCGCTGACCTCGTCCGCGACGGCGACACCCGGCGCCCCGGCCGGCGCGGCAGGGGACACCGCCGGCGGCGCGCCCACCGAGCCCACCGGGTCCGGCGCGCCCGGCAGCACGGCGCCGCCCGCCGCGACCCCCAAGGCACCGCCGCCGCGGGCCGCCACCGCCCGCTGCACCGTCACCGGGCTCAGGATGACGCTGGGCCGCGGCGACCCGGGAGCGGGCAACATCTACTACCCGATCGACTTCACCAACACCACCTCGCGCGCCTGCACCCTCGACGGCTTCCCCGGCGTGTCGCTGCTGCGCGGCGACGGCACCGTCATCGGCAGGCCGGCCGTCCGCCGGGGCGCCGGCGCGGCCACCGTACGCCTCGCGCCGGGACAGACCGTCGAGGCCGATCTGCACACGCTCAACGAAGGAGTGAAGAGCGGCGGCTGCTGGCGCGCGCCCACCCTGATCATGGTCTACCCGCCGGGATCCACCGACTCCATGACCCTCGCCACGTCGAACCCCGTCGTCTGCGGCGGCACCTTCGACGTCGGCCCCGTGCACTGAGAGGACCGCCCGTGACGGTCAACGGAATCGACGTCGCCTCCTACCAGAGCAGCGACTACAGCACCACCGGCCTGGACTTCGTGATCGTCAAGGCCACCGAGGGCTCCAGCTACGTCAACCCCAAGCACGCGGCGCAGATCGCCACCGGCCGGGCGCACGGCCTGGTCGTCGGCCACTACCACTTCGCCAGGCCCGGCTCGATGTCCGCCCAGGCCGACTACTTCCTCGCGCAGGCCGGTGTGAAGGCCGGGGACATCCTGGCGTTCGACTGGGAGGACACCGGGGTCTCGGGCGCCGACAAGGACGGCTGGCTGCGGCACGTGCAGGCCAAGGCGCCCGATCACCGGGTGATCCTCTACTGCAACAAGGACTTCTGGCTGCACCGCGACACCACGTCCTTCTGCGCCGACGGCCTGTGGATCGCCGACCCGTCCGCCCCCAAGGGCCACCCCGGGATCGAGCACCCCTGGCTCTTCCACCAGTACAGCGTCCAGGACGGCCAGGACCTCAACGTGGGGAATTTCAGCGGCCGGCCCGCCCTGATGACCTGGGCGGGCAAGGGCGCGGCGCCGCGCTACGAGCCCTTCCCCGGCGCCGGCTGGTTCACCCACGGGCGCCGCTCGCCGATCGTGGCCGCGATGCACGACCGGCTGGTCGCCGTCGGCTGCAACCACTACGCCGGCACCGCCGACAAGGACGTCGTCGGCTCGGGCGACGTGGCCTCCTACGAGGCCTGGCAGCGCAAGTACAACACCGACCACCACAAGGGCTGGACCGGCTCGGCGCTGAAATGGCCGCCCGGCAAGGAGACCTGGGACGCGCTGCACGTCCCGAACGTGTGACCCGGGCGGCGGGGCCGTTACGCGGCACGCCCGACCGGGAACCGGGAGTCCATGGAGCCGATCGAGGCACTGGAGCGGATCGCGTTCCTGCTGGAACGCGCCGACGCGCCCGTCCACCGCATCAGGGCGTTCCGCAACGCCGCCGCCGTCCTGTCCGCGCTGCCGCCCGCCGAGCGGGAACGGCGGGCGGCGGCCGGCCGCTACACCGACCTCAAGGGCATCGGCGCCACCACGGGCACCGTCCTCGCCGATGTCAGCGCCGGCCGCGCCCCCGGCTATCTGGCCGACCTCGAAGCCGGCAGCGGCGGCCCGCTCGCCCAGGGCGGCGCCGCGCTGCGCGCGGCCCTGCGCGGCGACTGCCATCTGCACTCCGACTGGTCCGACGGCGGCAGCCCGATCGAGGCCATGGCGCTCGCCGCCCGGGCCGCGGGACACAACTGGGCGGTGCTCACCGACCACTCGCCGCGGCTGCGGATCGCCCACGGCCTGACGGCCGACCGGCTGCGCCGCCAGCTCGACGCCGTCGCCGACCTCAACACCCGGCTCGCGCCCTTCCGGCTGCTCACCGGCATCGAGTGCGACATCCTGCCGGACGGCTCGCTGGACCAGGAGGACGACCTGCTCGACCGGCTCGACGTGGTCGTCGGCTCGGTCCACTCCGAGCTGCGGATGCCCGCCCCCGCCTACACCCGGCGGCTGCTGGCCGCGGTCGGCAATCCGCTGGTCGATGTGCTCGGCCACTGCACCGGGCGGCTCATCGGCTCCCGCGAGCGCCCCGAGTCCGGCTTCGACGCGGCGGAGGTCTTCGCCGCGTGCGCGGCGGGCGGCACCGCCGTGGAGATCAACAGCAGCCCGCAGCGCCTCGACCCGCCGCGCCGCCTGCTGGCGCTCGCCAGGGACGCCGGCGCCCTCTTCGCGATCGACAGCGACGCCCACGCGCCGGGCCAGCTCGACTGGCAGGCCTACGGCTGCGCCCGCGCGGAGGAGGCCGGCATCCCGGCCGGGCGGATCATCACCACCTGGACCGCCGACGACCTGCTCGGCTGGACCAGGACCCGGCAGGTACCGGCGGACCCGGGGACCTGAGTGGACCTGCCGCGTCCGGCGGCCTCTGACAGGCACCGGACGCGGCAGGCGGTCGTCGGGACGGCGCTGTCACAGGGTCGTGCAGACCGCCCCGTTGAGGGTGAAGACCGTCGGATCCTGATAGGCGCCGTTGTTGGCACCGGTGAAGCCGAAGGTCGCCGAATTGCCGCCGTTGGCGGCCAGTGTGCCGTTCCAGTCCACCGGTGTCGCCACCACATGGGTGCCCTCGGTGGTGAGGTTGGCGTTCCAGAAGCCGCTGACCGACTCACCGCTGCTGGGGAAGCTGAAGGCCAGCGTCCAGCCGGTGATCGGCGTCGGCCCGGTGTTGGTGACCGTCACACTGGCGTTGAAGCCGTTGCCCCAGCCGCCCGTCAGGCCGTAGGAGACCGTGCAGGGCGCGTTCTGCGGGGTCCCGGTGCGCACGGTGACCGGGTCCGAGGGCCGGGACAGCCTGCCGTTGGCGTCCCTGGCGAGGACGTTCCAGGTGAAGGTGCTGCCCGGGGTGAGGTTGGGCACGGTCGCCGAGGTGCCGGTGCTGGTGGCCAGCAGCTCGCTGGTGGTGCCGAGCTGCCGGTAGACCTCGTAGCGGTCGGCCTTGCCGCCGGCCGAGGGCGTCCAGCTGACGGTGGCGCTGGTGGCGCCTGCCGCGGTGACCTTCGGCGCGCCGGGCGCGGACAGGGCCGAGGAGGTGCCGGACTTCGGGTGCACGGTCACGGTGGTGATCGAGTACGGCGGCAGCGTCCATGTCCCGGTGTCCGCCGCGGTCGTGGTGTCGATCGCCGAGGCCTGGTCGCGGAAGGTGGCCACGGTCGCCGCGGACCCGTCGGGTGTGAAGCCGGCGTAGTGCAGCGCGACGGTTCGGGAATTCGCCGGGTCCTTGTTGATCAGCATCACGCTCAGGTCGCCGTTGGCCCGGTGCGCCGCGTGCGCGGCCACCAGCGGGCTGCCGCTGCCCGCCGCGACGAGCTGGTCGCCGGGTGTGCCGAGCCGGCTGAGCATCGAGATGGCGTGGTAGGTCGCGAAGGGGGTGTTCAGCGGCGGCTCGCACACCGTGCCGACGCAGGTGCCGCTGGAGAGGATGCCGTAGTCGTTGTAGTCGGTGGCGCCGTCGGGCGCGGTGCTGATGCTGCCGGGGCCGTTGTGGGTGTCCCACCAGTCCACGGTGAAGACACCGCTCTGCAGCGCGGTCAGGTACGCGTCGGCGCCGAAGAGGGCGTTGGGCTGGGTGTCCTCGAAGACGTTGGAGTTCAGCTCGGTCAGCGCGACCGGCGTGCCGCCCGCCCCGCCCGCGGTCAACTGGTCGTTGAGCTGGGCGAGTTCACCAGCCAGCTGGGAGGGGGTGTTGAGCATCCCCGCCGCGTCCGAGCCGCCCGGGTACCAGTGCACGATGACGAAGTCGGCCTTGCCCGCGATCAGCGGGATGACCGTGTGGTTCCAGTCGGCGGTCTCGCCCGCGGCCATCACCCCGTCCGGCCAGTTGCCGGGCAGCGTCAGGACCGCGCCGATCTTCACCGAGGGGTCCACCGCCTTCATGGCGGTCGCGTAGTTGATCACATTGTGCGCGTACGCCGTCGGGGAGGTGTCGGCGTGGTCGTCCTGCTCCCAGCCGGAGCCGTAATGGCCGTTGCCGTACAGCTCGTTGCCGATCTC
This sequence comes from Streptomyces sp. NBC_01477, assembly GCF_036227245.1. Taxonomy (GTDB): domain Bacteria; phylum Actinomycetota; class Actinomycetes; order Streptomycetales; family Streptomycetaceae; genus Actinacidiphila. Next base: position 426,145 of record NZ_CP109445.1, on the reverse strand, counting down.
CCAGTATTTCGCGCCGTAGTGCTGGGTGACGTTGGCGTAGCGCACCCAGTCGGCGGCCTCCTTCGTGGTGCCCGAGCCGTAGTTGGCGATCAGGATCGGCTGGGCGCCGACCTTCTTGGCGGTGCCCATGAAGGAGTCGAAGTCGGTGCCGGGCGCGACATAGCCGCCCGGCGCGGTGTTGTCCTGCCAGTGGTAGATGTCGCCGTAGGAGCCGCCGGGGTAGCGCAGCATGCCGATGTTCGCCGCCGACAGCAGGTTCTGGACCTCGGGGACGTTCATCTGCGAGTCCCACACCGCGCTGTTGAGGCCGTAGGCGGTGCCGGGGATGGTGCCCTGCCCCTCGGCGGCGTTCACCGTGACGTCCACCGCGGGGGCGGCCGGGTCGCCGGGGTCGGCCAGGGCGGTCCCGCCGCCGGCCAGCAGCGCGGCGCCGAGCGCCACGACGGAGGCGCAGGCGGCGAGCCGTCTGCGCAGGGGGGCCGAGCTGAGCGAAATGCCTGGGCGCACGGAAGTTCTCACCTTCGCGAGGCGGGACGTGGGGGGCGTGCGAACGCGTGGGAGCGCTCCCATATTTGGCGCGGCGGTGCTTCTTGTCAATGCCCCGGTACGTAACCGGCCCGGCCGCCGCTCCTGCGGGTCAGGCGCCGAGCCGGTCGATCTGCCGGATCCGGTTCGTCACGTCGAGCGCCGCGACCTTGTAGGACTCCGCCAGCGTCGGGTAGTTGAAGACCGCGTCCACCAGATAGTCCACGGTGCCCCCGCAGCCCATCACCGCGTGCCCGATGTGGATCAGCTCGGTCGCCCCGGTGCCGAAGCAGTGCACCCCGAGCAGTTTGCGGTCCACGGGGGAGACCAGCAGCTTGAGCATGCCGTGCGCGTCGCCGATGATCTGGCCGCGGGCCAGCTCCCGGTAGCGGGACACGCCCGCCTCGAACGGCACCGAGGCCTCGGTGAGCTGGTCCTCGGTCCGCCCGATGAAGCTGATCTCCGGAATGGTGTAGATGCCGATCGGCTGCAGGTCCTGCAGCCCGTTCACCGGCTCCCCGAACGCGTGGTAGGCGGCGTTGCGGCCCTGCTCCATCGAGGTCGCGGCCAGCGCGGGGAAACCTATGACGTCACCGACCGCGTAGATGTGCGGCACGGCCGTACGGTAGGCGCCGTCCACCGATATCCGGCCGCGCTTGTCGGCCGTCAGGCCCGCCTGCTCCAGGCCGAGCCCGTCGGTGAGGCCCTGCCGGCCCGCCGAGTACATCACCGCGTCGGCCGCGATCTTCTTGCCGCTGGCCAGTACGGTCAGCGTGCCGCGCTCGTGCCGCTCGACCGCCGCCACCGTCTCGCCGAAGCGGAAGGTCACCGCCAGGTCCCGCAGGTGGTACTTCAGCGCCTCGACGATCTCCGCGTCGCAGAAGTCGAGCATGGAGTCGCGCTGTTCGACCACGGTGATCCGGCTGCCCAGGGCGGCGAACATCGACGCGTACTCCATGCCGATCACCCCGGCCCCGACGATCACCATCGAGCGCGGCACCCGCTCCATGTTCAGCACGCTGTCGGAGTCCATCACCGTGCGGTCGTCGAACTCGACGGTCGCCGGGCGGGCCGGCCGGGTGCCGCTGGCGATCACGATGTGGTCGGCGGTCAGCACCCGGTCCTGGCCGCCGGCGTCCCTGACCGCCACGGTGTGCTCGTCGAGGAAGCGCCCGGTGCCGTCGAGCACCGTGATCCGGTTGCGGGACAGCTGGTTGCGGACCACGTCCACCTCGCGGCCGACCACGTGCTGGGTCCTGGCCGTCAGGTCGGCGACGGTGATGTCCTCCTTGAGCCGGTAGCTCTGCCCGTACAGATCACGCTGGTTGAGCCCGGTGAGGTAGAGCACCGCCTCGCGCAGCGTCTTGGACGGGATGGTGCCGGTGTGCAGCGACACCCCGCCGAGGCGGTCGGCGCGGTCCACCAGCGCCGCCCGCCGCCCGAGTTTGGCCGCCGCGATGGCCGCCTTCTGCCCGCCGGGGCCGGAACCGATCACCAGGATGTCGAAGTCGCGCACCCGCCCAGTCTGTCAGCCCGCCGCGCCCCGCGTCACCGCTTCTCCTCCCGAAGGACGGTCGCCCGGGGGTCCGTCCTTCGAATCCTCCGACCGCAGGCCCTAGTTCAGGTGCTGGGGGCGGCGCAGCGGGCGGCGGCCCGGCGGCTGGGACGGCGGCGGGCGGTGGGTGACCGCGGGCAGGTCGCGGACCACCGGCTTGTCCGCGGTGAGGGTGAACGGCTTCTCGTAGTGCAGGATCTCCAGCGGCTCGCCGTCGGCCAGTGTGTACGTCGCGGTGGTCCTGCCGAACTCCACCCGCAGCCGCCGGCCGCGGAAGAGCAGCCGGAAGGCGATCCGGCTGAGCGCGTCGGGCAGCCGCGGCGCGAAGCGGATCGAGTCGCCGTCGAAGAGCCGCATCCCGCCGAGCCCGGCCACCAGCGCGGTCCAGGTGCCGGCCAGCGCGGCGATGTGCAGTCCGTCGCGCGCGTTGTTCTCCAGGTCCTCCAGGTCGATCATCGCGGACTCGCCGAGGTAGTCGTAGGCCAGTTGCAGATGCCCGACCTCGGCGGCGATCACCGCCTGGCAGTAGGCCGACAGCGAGGAGTCGCGGACCGTCAGCGGCTCGTAGTAGGCGAAGTTGCGGGCCTTCTGCTCGTCGGTGAAGGCGTCGCCGCGCAGGTACATCGCCAGCACCAGGTCCGCCTGCTTGACGACCTGTTTGCGGTAGAGGTCGAAGTACGGGTAGTGCAGCATCAGCGGATAGCGGTCGGCGGCGGTGTTCGCGAAGTCCCAGGTCTGGTGCTGGGTGTAGCCGGCCGACTGCTCGTGCACCCCGAGTTCGTCGTTGTAGGGCAGCGTCATCGCCGCCGCCGCGTCACGCCAGGCGGCCGTCTCCTCGGCGCTGACGCCGAGCGTCGCCGCGTGCCGCGGGTGCCGTTCGGCCGCGTCGGCCGCCGCGGTCAGGTTCGCCTGCGCCATCAGGTTGGTGTACGCGTTGTCGTCGCTGATCGCGCTGTACTCGTCGGGTCCGGTGACGCCGTCGATGTGGTAGGCGCCGGAGTTGTCGTGGTGGCCCAGCGAACGCCACAGCCGGGCCGTCTCCACCAGCAGTTCCAGGCCGGTGTCGCGTTCGAAGGCCGTGTCGCCGGTGATGGCCACGTAGCGGACGACCGCGTCGGCGATGTCGGCGTTGATGTGGAAGGCGGCGGTGCCGGCCGGCCAGTAGCCGGACGCCTCCTCGCCGTTGATGGTCCGCCACGGGAAGGCGGCCCCGGCCAGGCCCAGCTGGCCGGCCCGGTCCTTCGCGACCGGCAGCATGTTGTACCGCCAGCGCAGCACCTCGGCGGCGGCCCGCGGCGAGGTGAAGGCCAGCAGCGGCAGCACGAACGTCTCGGCGTCCCAGAAGGTGTGGCCGTCGTAGCCCGACCCGGTCAGGCCCTTGGCGGGAATGGCCCGCTCCTCCGCCCGCGCCCCGACCTGGAGCACATGGAAGAGCGCGAAGCGCACCGCCTGCTGGATCTCGGTGTCGCCGTCCACCTCGACGTCGGCCCGCTCCCAGAAGTCGTCCAGATACGCCCGCTGCTGGTCCAGCAGGCCCTGCCAGCCGGTGTCCCGGGCGCCCACCAGCGCCGCGTCCGCCTGGTCGCGCAGCGCGGGCAGCGACCGCGTCGCCGACCACCCGTAGGCGACGAATTTCTCCAGCCGCAGCCGCTGGCCGGCCTTCACCACCGAGGTGATGGTCAGCCGGCTCACGTCGTCGCCGGAGTCCGCCGAGACCTGGGTGGTGCCGTCGGGGCCGTCGATGCGGTGGTCGGCGGCCACCGCGAGCCGCAGCCGGCTGCGGGTGGTGGAGTGCACCAGCTGCAGCCTGGTCCCGCCCGCGGAGTGCTCCTCGGGCTGCAGCGGCGACTGCAGCACGGCCGACACCCGCGGGTCGCCGGGGGAGTGCGGCACCTCCTCGTTGGCGGCCAGCTCCGACTGCACCACCACCCGCACCTCGCCGTCCAGCGGCTCGACCTCGTAGGCGATGGCGGCCACCGCGCGCTGCTGGAAGGACACCATCCGGGTGGAGCGCACCCGGACCGCCCGCCCGGCCGGCGACACCCACTCGCACGTGCGGCGCAGCACCCCGGCCCGCAGGTCCAGCTCCCGCTCGTGCGACCGGACCGTGCCGTAGCGCAGGTCGAACGGCTCGTCGTCCACCAGCAGCCTGATCAGCTTGCCGTTGGTGACGTTGATGACGGTCTGCCCGGACTCCGGGTAGCCGTAGCCGGCTTCCGCGTACGGCAGCGGGTGCAGCTCGTGCAGCCCGTTGAGATAGGTGCCCGGCAGGCCGTTGGGCTCGCCCTCGTCGAGATTGCCGCGCCAGCCGATGTGCCCGTTGGACAGGGCGAACACCGACTCGCTCTGCGGCAGCAGGTCCAGGTTCAGCTCGCACTCGCGCAGCGACCACGGTGACACCTCGAACGCCGGGTCGGTGATCACGCCTTCGCCCCCAGCAGCTGGTCCAGGTCGGTGACCACTGTGTCGGCGCCGTGCCGCCGCAGCTCGTCGGCCTGCCCGGTGCGGTCCACGCCCACCACGTAGCCGAACCGCCCGGCGCGCCCGGCGTCCATGCCGACCAGCGCGTCCTCGAAGACGGCCGCCTCGTCCGGGCCGAGCCCGAGGTCGCCCGCCGCCTCCAGATACGTGTCGGGCTTCGGCTTGCCGCGCAGCCCGCGCTCCCTGGCGACCACCCCGTCGATCCGTACGTCGATCAGGTCCTCGATGCCGGCCGACACCAGTACGTCACGGCAGTTCGCGCTGGACGACACGACCGCGGTGCGCAGCCCCGCGGCCCGTACCGCCTTGAGGTAGCGCACCGAGCCCGGGTAGGCCTCGACGCCGTCCTCGCGGATCTTGTCGAGCACGATGACGTTCTTGCGGTTGCCCAGGCCGTGGACCGTGTCGTGGTCGGGCGGGTCGTCCTCGTCGCCCTCGGGCAGTTCGATGCCGCGCGAGGCCAGGAAGGTGCGCACCCCGTCGGCGCGCGGCCGGCCGTCCACGTACTCGTCGTAGTCGGCGGTCGCGTCGAAGGGCTCGAATTCCGGGCCCTGGAGCCGGCGCAGGAAGGAGTCGAAGGTCTCCTTCCACGCGGCGGCGTGCACCAGAGCCGTCGGAGTGAGGACCCCGTCGAGGTCGAAGAGGCAGGCGCGGACAGTGGCGGGCAGGCCGATCTCGGTCATGACGCAGCTTGTGCCCGCTGACCCGCCCGGGTATGTCCCGCCGCCGCGAAGTCCGCCCGACTCGCCGAACGGGTCAGGCCGCAGGCCCGGCGCCCAGCCGGTTGATGTCCCGCGGCGACAGGATGTGCGGCCCGGCGCCCTTGAGGCGTACGACGCCGAGCATCGACCGGCCCAGCAGCTCGGTGGTGGTGACCTGGTCCGGCGCGAGCCGGTGCACCAGCGGGTACAGCCAGGAGGTCAGCGCGTAGATGATCCGGTAGGTCCTGGTGCGGGAGACCGCGCCGTGCATCGGCCGGATCCAGCCGGGCCGGAACATGTACGCGCGCATGTCCATCGCCAGCAGCGCGTTCTCGGTGCGGCCCTTGATCCTGGCCCAGGCCACCCGGCCCTGCTCGGTGCTGTCGGTGCCCGCGCCCGAGACGTAGGTGAAGGTCAGTTCGGGGTTGCCGGCGGCCAGCAGGCGCGCGGCGGTCAGCGGGAAGTCAAAGCTGACCCGCTGGTAGACCTCGGCGCTGTGCCCCGCGGTGGAGACCCCGAGGCAGTAGAAGCAGGCGTCGGCGCCGGCCAGTTCACCGGCGATCGCGGACAGGTCGGTGAAGTCCGCGTGGGTGACCTCGCGCAGCTTGGGATGCGCGGTGCCCAGCGGGCCGCGGCCGACCGTCACCACCTCGGTCACCTCGTCGTCCAGCAGACAGGCCCGCAGCACACCGTGCCCGACCATGCCCGAGGCACCGAAGACCACCACCTTCATCGCGGTTCGCCGCCGCCTTCCTGCTGTCCTTGCGGGTGCGGACGCACTCGCGGGCCGGACGATAGTAGCGCCCGCCGCGTACCGCTCAGCCGGCGATCACCGCGATCTTGCGCAGATAGTCGCCCGCGGTCAGCCGGCCGAGCATGAAATCGGCGACATCGGCCCGCGGGACCGTCGGCACTCCGCGCAGCTCCAGGTGCTCGCCGTGCCGGTAGCGGCCGGTGCGGGCGCGGTTGGTGAGCATCACCGGGTATACCAGCGTCCAGTCCAGCGGGCTGCGGCGCAGCACCTGCTCACCGGCCGCCTTGTCGGCGTAGACCCGGCGCAGCACGCGGTAGCTCAGCCGCGGCAGCGGCGGCACCTCGGCCATGGTGTCGCCGACGCCCAGGCCCGAGAGCCACACCAGCCGGCCGACCTCCGCGTCCTGCATCGCGCGCACGATCCGCGGCGCGGCGGCGGCCATCACCCCGGGCGAGCGCAGGCCCCGCAGGCTGCGCTCCACGCCCAGCGCGCTCACGACGGCGTCCGCGCCGGTGACGGCCGCGGTCACCGCGGCCTGGTCAGACGTCACCTGCCCGACCGCGATGGTCAGGCCGTCCCTGGCGGGCGGCGCCTTGGCCGGGTCGCGCAGGAAGGCGGTCACCTCATGGCCGGCGTCCAGCGCCTGCGCGACGACCTGGCGTCCGGTGGCGCCGGTGCTGCCGAAGACGACGATCCGCACGGTGTCCTCCTGGTGCTGCCGGGCGCGCGGCGGCGGCCACCCGGCCCCGGCTCGGCGCGGTGGCGCCAGGGCCGCGGGTACGACCCCGGCCGAGCGTACCGGCCACCGCTCAGGACCGCCGGTGACCGGACGCCGGCGTCCCCGCCGCGCCCGGGTGCCCCCGCTGCCGTACCGTCCTCACCTCGGGCGTCCGCCGCCGGGGTGCCGTACCGCCCTCGCCCCGCCCCTGGCCGGCGTCCCGCCGCCTGCGTGCCCCGCGTCGGTGTCAGGCCGCGACCGGGCGGCGGATCTGCTCGACCGCGGTGACCAGCGGAGCCAGCTGCGGGTCGCGGGCGGCCAGGTCCAGGGCCTCGCGCAGCGCCGTGTTGTTGGTGGGGCGGGCCGCGGCGAGCAGGTCGGAGCCGGCCGGGGTCACATCGGTGTAGATGCCGCGGCGGTCGGTCGGGCACAGATAGCGCGCCAGCAGACCGCGTTCCTCCAGGCGAGTGACCAGCCGGGTGGTGGCGGACTGGCTGAGTACCACCGCGTCGGCGACCTGCTTCATCTGCAGCCGCCCGCCGGGGCCGTCGTGCTGCCTGCTGAGCACGTCGAGCAGTGAGAACTCCCGGACGCTCAGCCCGTGCCCGGCCTGCAGCGCCCGCTCGATGTGCGCCTCGATCCGGCCGTGCAGCAGGGACAGTGCGCACCAGCCGTCGGCGATGGCGGTCAGTGCCGGATCCGTGGCGGTCATCGGTCCTCCAGGCCCTCCGCGGGCGGTCGGCGCCCGGCCGCGGTGCCGTGATGGGCGCATGCACCACTCTAACGCGTTTGCAAATAACCCGCGTGTGCAATTATTGTCAGCGCCTGTTAAGCGCTCCTGCACTCATCCGGGAAGGGTGTCCCTCATGCCTCTCGCGCTCCTGGCCCTCGCCATCGGGGCCTTCGGGATCGGCACCACCGAATTCGTCATCATCGGACTGCTGCCCCAGGTCGCCGGCGACTTCGGCGTCAGCGTCCCGACCGCGGGCCTGCTGGTCACCGGCTACGCGCTCGGCGTGGTGGCCGGCGCGCCGCTGATGAGCGCGCTGGGCACCAAGGTGACCCGCAAGCGGATGCTGATGCTGCTGATGGGCCTGTTCGTGGTCGGCAACCTGGTCTCGGCCGCCGCCCCGGTCTTCGCCGTCATGCTGATCGGCCGGGTGATCACCTCGCTCGCGCACGGCGCCTTCTTCGGCATCGGCTCGGTCGTCGCCGCGGAAGTGGTCGCCCCGGCCAAGCGGGCCGGCGCCATCGCGACGATGTTCACCGGGCTGACCGTCGCCAATGTCGTCGGCGTGCCGCTGGGCACCTTCGTCGGGCAGAGCGCGGGCTGGCGGATCACCTTCGTCATCGTTGCCGGCCTCGGCGTGCTCGGGCTGCTCGGCGTCGCCCGGCTGGTCCCCGACCTGCCGCGGCCCGAAGGGGTCAGCCTGCGCCATGAACTCGCCGTCTTCCGCAATGTGCAGGTGCTGCTCGCGATGGGCATGACCGTCTTCGGCTTCGGCGGCGTCTTCGCCGCCATCACCTACCTGGCGCCGATGATGACCGACGTCACCGGCTACGCCGACGGGTCGGTGACCTGGCTGCTGGTGCTGCTCGGGCTCGGCATGGTGCTGGGCAACCTGGTCGGCGGCAGGCTCGCCGACCGCCGCCTGATGCCGGTGCTGATGACCGCGCTGGGCGGCCTGGCCGTCGCGCTCGCCCTCTTCACGGTCACCGCGCACAACAAGGCCGCCGCCGCGGTCACCGTCTTCGCGATCGGCGCGCTCGGCTTCGCCACCACCCCGCCGCTGCAGAAGCGGGTGCTCGACCAGGCCGCGGGCGCCCCTACGCTCGCCTCGGCCGTCAACATCGGCGCCTTCAACCTCGGCAACGCGCTCGCGGCCTGGATCGGCGGCCTGGTCATCTCCGCCGGCCACGGCTACACCGCGGTGAACTGGGTCGGCGTGGCCCTGGCCGGTGTCGCGCTGCTCCTCGCGGTGCTGTCGATGTCGCTGGAAAGCGGTGGCGCCCGCCGCCCCGGCCGCCTCGTCGCCCGTTCCGCAGGGCTGCCGGCGGCCGGGGACAGCGGCTCCGCGGCGGACGCCGCCGGCGCCGGACTCAGCCGCCCGGGTTCACACCCACGCTGACGAAGGTCACATCCACCAGCGCGGTCTGGGCGGTGTGACTGGTCGGCGCCGGGACGAAGGCGACCGTGCCGGGACCGTTGCAGGGCAGGTTGATGGTCTGCGGGATCTCGACGGCCAGACCGTAGGCCTTGATCTCGGTGACCGGCGCCGTCGAGTACGCGTTGCCGAAGTTGACCACGTCGCCGTTGGCCGAGGAGCCCGTGTAGCCGACGGTCGCCGAGGCGGGGGTGGTGCCCGACACCAGCTGCACGGAGACGTGCTGGCCCGCCAGCGGGTGCCCGACCGAGGCGGGCGTCACCACGCCGGAGCAGCCGACCTTGACGACCGCGCCGATCGTCACACCGTTGACCTGCCCGACGAAGGTCTGGCCCGGCCCGACCGGGAGCGGCGAGACCGCGGCGGCGCCGGCCGAGGACAGGCCGACCGTACCGCCCAGCACGGCCAGGGCCGCGACGGTGCCGAGAGAACGTAAGCGATGGTGCCTGCTGCGCATGTCTACCTCCGGATATGGGGGTACCGGGGCCGTTCGCGGCCCCGGAACGCGAGGGGCGAACTGTGCAGGAGCATCAGCATGCTAGCGAGGAGCGGCGCGAACGGACCCCGCTCGGCAGTGGTCCGCCCCGCCCGGTGCCGCCCGGCCCGGCCTCCGGTCGTACCACCCCGCTGGCGGGGCGGGTGCACGCGAGGTAGGACAGGAGGTGCGAAGCCGCGGTCGGCGGGCAGACGTCCCGCCGACCGCAGGCAGCCCCAGAAGGGACGGACATCGTGGCACGACCGAAAATCCTCGTGGTGGGCGCGGGTTTCGCCGGGGTGGGATGTGTGCGCAGACTCGAGCGCAGCCTCGCCCCGGACGAGGCCGACATCTGCCTGGTGACCCCGTTCTCCTACCAGCTCTATCTCCCGCTGCTGCCGCAGGTCGCCTCCGGCGTGCTGACCCCGCAGTCGATCGCGGTCTCGCTGCGCCGCAGCAAGAAGTACCGCACCCGGATCGTGCCCGGCGGGGCGGTCGGGGTGGACACCAAGGCCAAGGTCTGCGTGGTCCGCACGATAACGGACGAGGTCGTCAACGAGTCGTACGACCACATCGTGCTCGCCCCCGGCAGCATCACCCGCACCTTCGACATCCCCGGCCTGGTCGACAACGCCCGCGGGATGAAGACCCTCGCCGAGGCCGCCTACATCCGCGACCACGTGATCGCGCAGCTCGACCTCGCCGACGCCTCGCACAACGCCGCCGAGCGGGAGTCGCGGCTGCAGTTCGTGGTCGTCGGCGGCGGCTACGCCGGCACCGAGACGGCGGCCTGCCTCCAGCGGCTGACCACCGCCGCGCTGCACCGCTATCCGCGGCTCGACCCGAAGCTGATCAAGTGGCACCTCATCGACATCGCGCCCCGGCTGATGCCGGAGCTCGGCGAGAAACTGGGCCTGAGCGCGCAGAAGATCCTCACCGACCGCGGTATCGACATCTCGCTCGGGGTGTCGATCGCCAAGGCGGGCCCGGAGGAGGTCACCTTCACCGACGGCCGGGTGGTGCCCTGCCGCACCCTGATCTGGACCGCGGGCGTCGTGGCCAGCCCGCTGATCGCCACGCTCGGCGCGGAGACCGTACGCGGCCGGCTCGCCGTCGCCGCGGACATGACGGTGCCCGGCGTCGACGGGGTCTACGCGCTCGGCGACGCGGCGGCCGTGCCCGACCTCACCAAGGACGAGGAGGACGCGGTCTGCCCGCCCACCGCGCAGCACGCGATGCGGCAGGGCCGCAAGGCCGCCGAGAACGTCATCGCCGCGATCCGCAACCAGCCCCTGCAGCCGTACAAGCACAAGGACCTCGGCCTGGTCGTCGACCTCGGCGGCAGGGACGCGGTCTCCAAGCCGATGGGCATCGAACTGCGCGGCCTGCCCGCCCAGGCCGTCGCCCGCGGCTACCACTGGTCGGCGCTGCGCACCAACGTGGCCAAGACCCGGGTGCTGACCAACTGGATGCTCAACGCGGTGGCCGGCAACGACTTCGTCCGCACCGGCTTCCAGTCCCGCAAGGCCGCGACCCTGCGGGACTTCGAATTCACCAACGCGTATCTGTCGCCCGAGGAGCTGCGCGACCAGGTCGCCGACGCGATGCCGCGCGCCTGAGCCGGCGCGGCGGCGCGGGCCCGAGCCGGCGCGAGCCGCAGGCCCGGAGCCCCTCCGCCGGAGAGGGCTCTAGTCCAGGTCCTGTTCCGGCAGGTCCGGCAGGTCCGGCAGGTCCGGCAGGTCCGGCAGTTCCGGCGGGATCGAGGGGGAGGGTGAGGATCCGGGGCCGGCCGGCCCCGGGTCCTCGTCCGGCTGCTCGTCCTCCCACAGCGAGAACCACACCGTCTTGCCCTCCGACTCCGGCCGTACGCTCCACTGCCCCGACAGGATGTCGAGCAGCATCAGCCCCCGGCCCGAGGACGCCATCTCGCCGGGCGTGCGCTGGTGCGGCAGCTCGTCGCCGGTGTCGGAGACCTCCACCCGCAGCACGCGACGGCCCGGCTGGCCGGTCAGCGACGCCGCCAGCGCCGCCGACTGGTCGGTGTGCATCAGGACGTTGCCCACCAGCTCCGACGTCAGCAGCACCGCGGTGTCCACCTGGTCGGGCTGCGCCCAGTCGTGCAGCAGCGCCTGGAGCTCCGCCCGCGCCTCGGACAGGCCCTCCGCCTGGTCCTGCTCGATGGTCAGCACCAGCTTCCGCTCCGGCACCACCCGCTGCTGCACCCCGCCGTCGCGGCGCAGCAGCAGCAGCGCGATGTCGTCCTCGTTGCGCGGCGCGAGATCGGCGCGGACACCGGCGGCGTCCGGCTCCCGCTGCCCGCCCCCGCCGTCCGCCGCCCGCTCGTCCAGCTCCTGCTGCGCCGACTGGGCCAGCGGGTGGTGCACCGCGCGGATCAGGCGCTCGGCGATGCCTTCCAGGTCCTCGGTGGGACCGGGGGACATCGCGTCCCTGACCCGCACCCAGCCGCTGTACATGTCGTGCCCGCCGGTCTCGATCAGACCGTCGGTGCACAGCATCAGGATCTCGTCCGGGTGCAGCTCCAGGTCGGTGACCGGGTAGTCCTCGGTGCCCGGCATCAGACCGAGCGGCAGACCGCCGCCGACGTGCTTGAGCATGCAGGTGCCGTCCGGCAGCCGCAGCACCGGGTGCGGATGGCCGGCCCTGGCGATGTGCAGCATCCCCGTGGAGGGCTCCGCCTCGATGTAGAGGCAGGTGGCGAAGCGGTCCTCGTCCAGCGCGGCCAGGAAGCGCGACGACCTGGCCAGCACCGCGTCCGGCCCGTGGCCCTCGGCGGCGTAGGCGTACACGGCGGTGCGCAACTGGGCCATCAGGCCGGCCGCGTGCACATCGTGGCCCTGCACATCACCGATCACCACGGCCAGCCGGCCCTCCGGCAGGTTGATCACGTCGTACCAGTCGCCGCCCACCACGAGGCCGCCGCCGGTCGGCACGTACCGGGTGGCCACCGTCATCCCGGGCACCGCGGGCGCCGCCGCGCCCATGCTGCGACGCAGCCCGCGGGACAGCGCCAGCTCGGCGCTGCTGGTCCTGGTCCGCTCCAGGGCCTGGGCGATCAGCCGGGCGGTCAGCACCAGCAGGGCCCGCTCGTCGGCGCCGAAGGCCATCGGCCGGCGGAAGGCCATCAGGCACACCGCGCTGATCCGCCCCGAGGTCACCAGCGGCAGGAACGCCCACGACTCCCGGCCGTTGCGGGCGGCCAGCGGCCAGGTGGCCGGATAGCGCGCGCTGTACTCGCCCGGCGAGGACAGATAGACCGGCCGGCCCGACCTGACGACGTCGGTGGCCGGGAAGGCCGTCGTCACCGGCATCCGGAAGATCCCCTGGGCCCCGCTGGCGGCGTATCCGTGCTGGCCGAGCAGGTTGAGGAATTTGTCGGTGACGCCGAAGACCACCAGCCCGTCCAGGCTGAAATCCGGGGCGAAGAGCCTGGCCACGGTGGTGAGGGCGGCGGGCAGCGACTCCGCCTCTGCCAGCGCGTGGCCGGTTTCGAGCAGCAGCGCGTCGCGCCGCCTGCCCTGTGCGGGGCCGGCCTCCGCGGCGGCGGCGGAATCCGGCGCGGCCCCGGTCCCGGGGCCGCCGGCCGGCGCTCCGAACCGGTTCATCGCGTCGATCTGCCGCACTTCCACGCTGTCGGCGCTGTCGGCGCTGTCGGCCACGGTGCCGGCCGCCGACTGGTCGCGCTCCGCCGGACCCTCCGCTCCCTTGCCCATCCGGCGCCCTCTCGCCACGGGTGTGGTCCTTGTCGGTACCCATGCTCGGCGACGACCGCGGTGCCCGCATGCGGAGCGCCCGGGCGGCGCGACGGGGGCGATGTGCTTTCCGGGGCGGTCTACTGGCATGCTCGGACACGTGGGTGAACGCATCATCGCCGCGTGTGACGGCGCATCGAAGGGCAATCCCGGGCCTGCCGCATGGGCCTGGGTCATCGCCGACGACCGGGGCGAACCGGTCCGCTGGGAGGCTGGTCCGCTGGGCACCGCGACCAACAACGTCGCGGAACTGACCGCGCTTGAGCGGCTGCTGACCGACGTGGACCCGGATGTCGCGCTGGAGATCCGGATGGACTCGCAGTACGCCATGAAGGCCGTGACGACCTGGCTGCCGGGCTGGAAGCGCAAGGGCTGGAAGACGTCGGCGGGCAAGCCGGTCGCCAACCAGGAGCTGGTCGTACGGATCGACGCGCTGCTGACCGGCCGCACGGTGGACTTCCGCTACGTCCCCGCCCATCAGGTGGACGGCGACCGGCTCAACGACTTCGCGGACCGCGCCGCCAGCCATGCCGCCATCGTCCAGGAACCGGCCGGCAGCGACCTCGGCTCGCCGCTGCCGCCGCGCACTCCCGACACCGTGCGCAAGGCCCCCCGCGCCGCCGCGGGCACGGCGACGGCCGGGTCCGACACCAGGGGCGGGGGGGCGCCGCGCACCCTCAAGGCGAAATTCCCCGGCCGCTGCCGCTGCGGCCGGTCCTACGCCGCGGGCGAGCCGATCACCAAGAACCCCGACGGCTGGGGCCACCCCGACTGCCGCTGACCGGCCGCCGCCCCGGCGCCGCACCCTCCGCCCCCGTCACCCGCGCACCCCGCGGTGACGGGGGCTTCGTCGTCCCTGACCCTCCCGCGGTCCGCGGCAGCGCACGGCCGGGCGCGCTACCGATCCCGCGCGGAGCATTGACGCCGGCTCCCCGCGGCCCTACTTTCATCGCGTCGTACTTCGTACGTCATATATGAGACCTGATACGCGAGATCTGAGAGCCCTATGACTTTCGCTCCCACCCCGATCCCCTCCCGGACGCAGTACGTCCTCGAAGCGATCAAGCACCGCATCCTCACCGGGCAGCTCAGCCCGGGACAGGCCCTGGTCGAGGCGGACCTGGCGGCGCAGTTCGGGGTGTCCAAGACCCCGGTGCGCGAGGCGCTCAAGACGCTCGCCGGGACCGGTCTTGTGGTCATGAGCCAGTACAAGGGCGTCACCGTGCGGACCGTGGACGCCGCGATGGCGCGCGAGGTCTACGACGTACGCCTGCTGCTGGAGCCGGAGGCGCTGCGCAGGACCATCACCCGGGAGGCGTCGCTCGGCGCGGCCCAGGACGCGCTGGTGCGCGCCGAGCAGGCGCAGGACCGGGCCGACCGGAGCCTGGCCAACCGGGACTTCCACCGTGCGCTCTACCTGCCGTGCGGCAATCCGCTGCTGGCCAGGATGCTCGACGAGGTGCGCGACCAGGCGGCGCTGGTGTCCACCGTCGCCTGGGCCGCCGACCCGTCGTGGGAGCGCGAGGCGCACGAGCACCAGGAGATCCTGCGGGTCGCCCTGGCCGGCGACGCGCAGGACGCCGCCCGGCTGCTGCACGCGCACATCGCGGACTTCGTCCGCCGAGCGTTCCCCGACGACGAGCAGGAGGGCCGGTGATGGACAGGACCGCGCTCGCGACCGCCCTCGCCGGTGTGGTGGCGATCCCGGTGATCCCCTTCGGCGCCGGCGGCGGCATCGACCGACCCGCCTACCGGCTGCTGCTGCGCCGACTGCTGGACGGCGGCATCGCCGCCGTCACCCCGAACGGCAACACCGGCGAGTTCTACGCCCTCACCCCGCAGGAGCGCCAGGCGGTCGTGCAGGACACCCTCGCCGAGACCGCGCCGCGCCCGGTCACCGTGATCGTCGGCGTCGGCCACGACCTGCCGACCGCGATCGGCGCGGCCGAGCACGCCCGCGACTGCGGCGCGCGGATGGTGATGGTGCACCAGCCCGTGCACCCGTACGTCTCGCAGGACGGCTGGGTGGCCTACCACGCCGCCATCGCCGGGGCCGTGCCGGAACTCGGCGTGGTCCCCTACATCCGCAACCCGCTGCTCGACGGCAGCCGGATGGCGGAACTCGGCGAGCGCTGCCCCAACGTGGTCGGCGTGAAGTACGCGGTGCCCGACGCCGCCCGCTTCGCCGCCTTCGCCCGGGACGCCGGCCTGGAGCGCTTCGTGTGGCTCGCGGGCCTCGCCGAGCTGTACGCGCCCGCCTACTTCGCGGCCGGCGCGACCGGCTTCACCTCGGGCCTGGCCAATGTCGCGCCCCGGATCTCGCTGGACATGCTCGCCGCGCTGCGGGCCGGCGACTACCCGGGCGCCATGAAGGTCTGGGAGCAGATCCGCGCGTTCGAGGACCTGCGCGCGGCCCGCCAGTCCGCCGACAACGTGACCGTGGTCAAGGAGGCGCTGGCGGCGCTCGGCCTGTGCCGCCGCGAAGTACGGCCGCCCAGCAGCGCGCTGCCGCGGGCCCGGCGGGCCGAGGTCGCCGCCGCGGTGGAGGGCTGGGGACTGTGAGCGAGGACAGAGCGGCCCGCCCGCCCGCGCTGCGCAGCAGCCACTGGTACGAGGGCGAGGGCCTGCGCGCCTTCAGCCACCGGGCCAGGACCCGGCAGCTCGGCTACCTGCCCCAGGAGCACCTGGGCAAGCCGGTGATCGCGGTGCTGAACACCTGGTCGGACATCAACCCCTGCCACAGCCACCTGCGCGACCGCGCCCAGGCCGTCAAGCGCGGGGTGTGGCAGGCCGGCGGCTTCCCGCTGGAATTCCCGGTCGCCACCCTCTCCGAGACGTTCCAGAAGCCCACCCCGATGCTCTACCGCAACCTGCTGGCGATGGAGACCGAGGAGCTGCTGCGCTCCTACCCGGTGGACGGCGCGGTCCTGCTCGGCGGCTGCGACAAGACCACCCCCGCGCTGCTGATGGGAGCCGCGAGCGCCGACCTGCCGGCCGTCTTCGTGCCCGCGGGGCCGATGCTGCCCGGGCACTGGCGCGACGAGGTGCTGGGCTCGGGCACCGACATGTGGAAATACTGGGACGACAAGCGCGCGGGCCTGATCGGCGACTGCGAGCTGGCCGAACTGGAGAACGGTCTCGCCCGTTCCGCCGGCCACTGCATGACGATGGGCACCGCCTCCACGCTGACCGCCGCAGCGGAGGCCCTGGGCATGACGCTGCCCGGCGCGTCCTCGATCCCCGCGGTCGACTCCGCCCACGAGCGGATGGCGGCGGCGAGCGGCCTGCGCGTCGTGGACCTGGTGCTGCGCGACCTGAGGCCCTCCGCGATCCTCACCCCCGAGGCGTACGAGGACGCCGTCACCACCGTGCTGGCCCTGGGCGGCTCCACCAACGCCGTCATCCACCTCATCGCGATGGCCGGCCGCTCCGGGGTCCGGCTCACCCTGGACGACTTCGACCGGCTGGCGCGTACGGTCCCGGTGCTCGCCAACGTACGCCCCGGCGGCCGGTACCTCATGGAGGACTTCCACTTCGCCGGCGGCCTGCCCGGACTGCTGTCCCGGATCACCGGACTGCTGCACCTGGACCGCCCCACCGCGGGCCACGCCACCTTGCGCGAGCAGCTGGCCGGCGCGGCCGTGCACAACGACGACGTGATCCGCACCGCCGCCGACCCGCTGGCCGCCGAGGGCGGGATCGCCGTGCTCCGCGGCAACCTGTGCCCGGACGGCGCCGTCATCAAGCACATAGCCGCCGAGCCGCGGCTGCTCACCCACACCGGGCCCGCCGTGGTCTTCGACGACTACCGGACGCTGCAGGCCACCATCAACGACCCGGATCTGGGCATCACCGCGGACAGCGTGCTGGTGCTGCGCAATTCCGGCCCGCTCGGCGGCCCCGGCATGCCCGAGTACGGCATGCTCCCGATCCCCGACCACCTGCTCAAAGCGGGAGTCCGCGACATGGTGCGGATCTCCGACGCCCGGATGAGCGGCACCAGTTACGGCGCCTGCGTCCTGCACATCGCCCCCGAGTCCTACGTCGGCGGCCCGCTCGCCCTGGTCCGCACCGGCGACCCGGTCACCCTCGACGTGCCGGCCCGCGCCCTGCGCCTGGAGGTCCCGGACGCCGAACTCGACCGCCGCAGGGCCGGGTTGCGGGCGCCCGAGCCCCGCTACGGCCGCGGCTACGGCGCGCTCTACCAGGAACAGATCACCCAGGCCGACACCGGCTGCGACTTCCGCTTCCTGGCCGCGCCCGGCCGGGTCCCGGAACCCTACGCGGGCTGACCCAGGCCGCCCACCTGTCCGTCCGGGCGGCCGAACTCCCCGGCACACGCCCTTTCGCAACGAAGGAGCCCCGGTCATGGCCATCGCCGTGGCGAAGAACCCAGGACGGCGCACCCGGCGCCTGCCGTATCTGCTGATAGCCCCGGCAGCCCTGCTGATGCTCGGCTTCATCGCCTACCCGATGGTCAGCGTCCTCTACTACAGCCTGCAGGACTACAACGTCACCAAACCCTGGCGCAACGGCTTCGCGGGCCTGTCCAACTTCACCCGGGTCTTCACCGACGACCCGCGGTTCTGGCAGAGCCTCGGCTTCAGCCTGCGCTGGGTCGTGGTCGAGATCGGCCTGCAACTGGTCATCGGCCTGGCCCTGGCGCTGCTGGTCAACCAGACCTTCATCGGCCGCGGCCTGTCGCGCGCGCTGGTCTTCTCGCCGTGGGCGGTCTCCGGTGTGCTGACCACCACCATCTGGATGCTGCTCTACAACCCCTCGACGGGCATGACCCGCTACCTCGCCGACGCCGGTATCGGCTCCTACGGCCACTCGGTGCTGTCCGACCCGCACACCGTCTTCTGGGCCGCCGCGCTCGCCGAACTGTGGCGCGGTGTCCCCTTCTTCGCGATCCTGCTGCTCGCCGACCTCCAGTCGATCCCCGGCGAACTGTACGAGGCGGCGTCCGTCGACGGCGCGAGCCGGCTGCGGCAGCTGTTCCACATCACCCTGCCGCACCTCAAGGACGCGATCGTGCTGTCCACCCTGCTGCGGGCGGTCTGGGAGTTCAACAACGTCGACCTGCTCTACACCCTGACCGGCGGCGGCCCCGCCGGCCAGACCACCACACTGCCGCTCTACGTCGCCAACACCGGCCTCGACGGACACGACTTCGGCTACGCGTCGGCGCTGACCACCGTCGCCTTCGTGATCCTGCTGTTCTTCTCCGTCCTCTACCTGCGCCTGAGCAAATTCGGAGGCGACCGCGCATGACCGCCGCACTCGTCGAGGAAGGCGCCCTCGTGCCGTCCGCCGCCGTCCCCCGCCCCGGCACCGGCCGGCGCCGCGGACGCGGACCGGCCGGCGGGCCGCCGCGCTGGCAGATCTACCTGCCGCTGGGCCTGTACCTGCTGTTCACCCTGGTCCCCTTCTACTGGATGCTGCTCTTCGCGGTACGCCCCGACGGCTCCACCTCGCTGCTGCCGTGGCCGGCCACCGGCGCGCACTTCGACAAGGTCTGGAACGACCGGTCCTTCGGGATCTTCTTCCAGAACAGCATGCTGGTCGGCGTCGCCACCCTGATCGCCACCACCGTGGTCGCGCTCAGCGGCGGATACGCGCTGGCCCGCTTCCGCTTCAGGGGCAGGAACGCCTTCCTGATCGCCCTGCTGTGCTCGCAGTTCGTCCCCGGCGCGCTGATGCTCGTCCCGCTCTTCCAGATCTTCCGGCACCTGCAGCTGATCAACTCGCTGTGGAGCGTGGTCATCTCGGAGACCGTCTTCCAGCTGCCGCTGTCGGTCATCCTGCTGAGCGGCTTCATCAAAGGCATACCCGAGGCGCTGGAGGAGGCCGCCTGGGTCGACGGCTGCACCCGGCTGCGCGCCTTCTTCGCCGTCGTGCTGCCGATGCTGCGGCCCGGCCTCGTCGCCGTCGGCTCCTTCGCCTTCGTGCACAGCTGGAACCACTTCCTGTTCGCGCTGATGTTCCTCAGCGAGCAGGACAAGCAGACGATCCCGGTCGGCCTCAACACCCTCATCGGCGCCGACAGCGTCGACCTGGGCGCGCTGGCCGCGGGCGGGGTCATCGCGGCGGTGCCCGTGGTGGTCGTCTTCGCCTTCATCCAGAAGTGGCTGATCACCGGCTTCAGCGCGGGCGCGGTGAAGGGGTGAGCGGCATGAGCGGCAGCCCCGCGGCGGCGCCCCGCCGCGGCCCGGTGCCGGTCGTGCTGGCCGGCGGGCGCGGACACGGCCACTGGCACCTGGACAACCTGCGCCGCCTCACCGCCCGCGGCGTCGTACGGCTGGCCGGGGTCTGCGACGTCCGGCCGCTGGAGGCCGCCGCGCTGACCCGGCTCGGCCGGCCCGAGCAGGGCCGGGACCTCGGCGAGCTGATCGAGCGCACCGGCGCCCGCGCGGCGATCGTCTGCACCCCGATCCACACCCACACCGACCTGGCGCTGACCGCCGCGGCCGGCGGCGCCGACGTCCTGCTGGAGAAGCCGCCCGCGCCCTCCCTCGCCGCATACCGGCGGCTCGCCGCCGGGTTCGCCGGCAGCGGCCGGGCCTGCCAGATCGGCTTCCAGTCGCTGGGCTCGCACGCCGTCACCGCGGTCCGCGCGCTCATCGAGGACGGCGCGGTGGGGGAGCTGCGCGGCATCGGCGCGGCCGGCAACTGGGTGCGCGAGGAGCACTACTTCAGCCGCGCCGCCTGGTCGGGACGGCGCATCCTGGCCGGCACCGACGTGGTCGACGGCGTGCTGACCAATCCGCTCGCGCACGCGGTCGCCACCGCGCTGCACCTGGACGGCAGCAGCCGCGAGCAGGACGTCGCCTCGATCGATACCGAGCTCTTCCGCGCCCACGACATCGAGTCCGACGACACCTCCTGCGTCCGGATCCGCACCGCCCGCGGTACCACGATCGTGGTGGCCGCCACCTTGTGCGCGGCGGCGGCGGCGGAACCGTACGTCGTGGTGCACGGCAGCAGGGGCCGGATCACGCTGTGGTTCAAGCAGGACCGGGTGCTGCTCCAGCGGGCCGGGCACGGCCCCGACGAGCAGGTCTTCGGCCGCACCGACCTGCTGGAGAACCTGCTCGCGCACCGCGCCGACGGCGCCGGCCTGCTGGTCCCTCCGCAGGCCACCGGCGCCTTCATGCGGGTCGTCGAGGCGGTACGCACCGCGGACGACCCGCAGGCGGTCCCCGGCTGCCATTGGCGTGCCGTCCCGGGGGAGCGCTCCCACCGCCGGGTGGTGCACGGCGTCGACGAGCTGGTCACCGCCGCGGCGGAGCGCCTGGCGACCTTCGGCGAGCTGGGCGCGCCCTGGGCCGGGACCGTACGGCGGACGGCGGCGCACCGGTGACCGCCGCCGTGCCGCTGCGCTGCGGCGACCGGCAGGTGGGCAGCTACGTCCACCGGCCCGACGTCCAGGGACGGCTGTCCCCGCGCCCGTACCTGCACCCGCTGACCACCCTGGGCGGCACCGTCGTCACCGAGCTGATGCCCGCCGACCACCGCCACCACCTCGGCGCGGGCATCGCGGTGCCCGACGTGGCCGGGCGGAACTTCTGGGGCGGCAGGACCTATGTGCGCGACCAGGGGCCGACCGAACTGGACAACCACGGCGAGCAGCGCCATCTGCGCTGGACCCGGCGGGCGGACGACGGCTTCACCGAGGAGCTGGCCTGGACCGCCGCCGGCGGCCGACTGCTGCACGAGCGGCGCACCCTGCACGTCCGGCAGCTGACGGCCACCGCGTGGGAGCTGGACCTCGCCTTCACGCTCACCAACACCACCGCGCGACCGCTGCGGATCGGCAGCCCCGCCACCAACGGCCGCCCCGGCGCCGGATACGGCGGCTTCTTCTGGCGCGCGCCCCGCACCGGGACACCGCCGCTGGTCTTCACCAAGGACGCTGCGGGGGAGGACGCCGTCCACGGCCGCAGGGCCGAATGGCTCGCGCTGGCCGGCGAGCACTGGACGCTCGTGCTGCGCGCCGCCGACCCCTGGTTCGTCAGGACCCGCGAATACCCCGGCGTCGGGCCCGCACTGGCCTGGCGCAGCCCGCTGACCGTACCCGCGGGCGGCACCCTCACCCGGCGGGTCGTCACCGCCGTCGCCGACGGCCGGCTCGGACCCGGCCAGGCCGCCGCGCTCGCCGCCCGTACCACCCGATGATTCCGACAACCGAAAGAGCCGCCATGCCACGACCGCAGCAGCACCGACAGCGCAGAGCCCGGCCGGCCGCCGGGATCGTCCTCGCCGCAGCACTCGCCCTGACCGCCACCGCCTGCGGTGACTCCGGCGGCGGCGGCGCCTCGGGAGGCGAGGGCAGCGGCAAGGGGAAGATCGTCTTCTGGGACAACAACGGCGGTGTGCGCACCGACGTCTGGAAGCAGATCATCGCCGCGTTCGAGAAGAAGTACCCCGACATCGACGTCGAGTACGTCGGCATCCCGATCGCCGATGTGCAGAAGAAGTACGACACCGCCATCGCGGGCGGCGGCCTGCCCGACGTCGGCGGCGTCGGCACGGCGTATCTGGCCAACATGGTCGCGCAGAACGCGCTGGAACCGCTCGGCGACCGTATCGACGCGGGCGGTCTCAAGGGCAGGCTCGTCACCGGCATGGTCTCCGGCGTCCAGGCGGCGGGCGGCCGGGGCAAGGAGATGTACGAGGTCCCGACCTCCGCCAACCAGGGCACCCTGTGGTACCGCACCGACCTCTTCGCCGCCGCGGGCCTGCAACCGCCCACCACCTGGGCGGAGTTCTACCGGGCCGCCGCTGCCCTCACCGACGCGGCGGGCAACAAGTTCGGCTTCACCCTGCGCGGCGGCAAGGGCTCGATCGCCCAGGCCCTGGAGATGATGTACGCCCAGTCCGGCATCGAGAACTTCTGGAACGGCGACAGGACCACCGTCAACGACCCGAAGAACGTCGCCGCGCTGGAGAAGTACACGGGCCTGTACAAGAAGGCGACCCCCGAGGCCGACCTCAACAACGACTTCGTGAACATGGTCGCGGAGTTCGACCACGGCAGCGTCGGCATGCTCCAGCACAACCTCGGCTCGTACAACGACCACATCAAGGCCTTCGGCAAGGACAAGGTCGACGGCATACCCCTGCCGCCCTCGCAGGACGGCGGGGTGCGGACCATCGTCTCCAACCCGGTCGACGGCCTGGGGATGTTCAAGGCGGGCAAGAACAAGGCCGCCGCCTGGAAGTTCATCGAATTCGCCGCCTCCGCGCCGATGAACAGCCTCTGGAACGAGTCCGCCGGCGCCATCCCGGCCAACACCGGTGCGGGGCAGGACAAGTGGATCAGCGACGCCAAGCCCACCAAGGCGGCGATGGAGTCGCTGAACGATCCCCGCACCAAGATCGTGCAGTTCCCCTACTACCTGCCGGACTGGAACACCATCACGAAGGCCGACACGGAACCCGATTTCCAGAAGGTCCTGCTCGGCAGGATGACCGCGAAGGATTTCGCGGACGAGCTGGCCGGCAAACTCAACGCCGCCCAGGCCGACTTCGCCGAGCACAACAAGCCCTGAGCCCCGCGGCGGGGCCGGCGCGGCGAGAGCCGGCCCCGCCGCGGCCCGTCCGTTCCCCCCAAGCCGTCCTCTCCTTCACCCCTTCACCCCACCCGGGAGCCGCAGTGCGCAAGAGCCATGTCCCGATGATCGCCATGCTGATCTCCGCCGCCCCCCTGATGCTCGCCGCCGCGCCCGCGCACTGCGGCACGGGCGCCAAGCTGCCGCGCCACGTCCGCCAAACGCTGCCGGCCGGCGACGGCTGGGCCTCGCAGGGCAGCGGAACCACCGGCGGCGCCGCCGCCGACGACGCGCACGTCTTCACCGTCACCAACCGCGCCGAGCTGGCCGCCGCCCTGGACGGCGGCAGCGCCACCCCCAAGATCATCCAGGTCTCCGGGACCATCGACGGCAATACGGACGCCGCGGGCGCCCCGCTGTCCTGTGACGACTACGCCACCGGCGGCTACCGCCTGGACTCCTACCTCGCCGCCTACGACCCCGCGGTCTGGGGCACCGGGCAGGTGCCCGCCGGCCCGCTGGAGGACGCGCGTGCCGCGTCGGCCGCCGCGCAGGCCGCCCGGGTCGAGCTGAAGGTCGGGTCCCACACCACCATCGTCGGCGTCGGCCGGCACCCGAGGCTGCTGGGCCTGGACCTCCAGGTCAGCGGCTCCGACAACGTCATCGTCCGCAACCTCGCCTTCGAGGACGCCTTCGACTGCTTCCCGCAGTGGGACCCCACCGACGGCGACACGGGCAACTGGAACTCCGAGTACGACAACCTCGTCGTCACCGGGTCCACCCACGTCTGGGTCGACCACAACACCTTCACCGACGGCCGCCGCCCCGACGCCGGCCAGCCCCTGTACTTCGGCCGTATCTACCAGCAGCACGACGGCGAACTCGACGTCGTCAGGGGCGCCGACTACGTCACCGCCTCCTGGAACGCCTTCACCGACCACGACAAGACCCTGCTGTTCGGCAACAGCGACGGCGCCGCCGCCACCGACGCGGGCAAGCTGCGCATCACCTTGCACCACAACCTCTTCCAGGACATCGGCGAGCGCGCGCCACGCGTGCGCTTCGGCCAGGTCGACGCCTACAACAACCACTACGACGTCACCGACGCGGCCGACTACGTCTACAGCCTCGGCGTCGGGGCGCAGTCCCACCTCGTCGCCCAGGACAACGCGTTCACCCTGCCGGCCGGTGTCACCGCGGACCGGACCATCGCCTACTGGAAGGGCACCGCGATGACCGAGGACCACAACTACGTCAACGGCCGCCCGGCCGATCTGCTCGGCGCCTTCAACGCGGCCAACCCCGCCACCCCGATCGCCCGGGGCGCGGGCTGGACCCCGACCCTGCGCACCCGCGTCGACGACCCCCGTTCCGTGCCGCACATCGTCGACGGCGGCGCCGGCGCGGGCCGGCTGTGACCCGGCGGCCGGTGCGTCACATATGTGCACGAGGGGCATTGACGTGAACGGCAAGCGCTTGCTATATTAGGGAATACGACGCTAGGCGTCGTCCTGGAGTCGCCGGCGAAGACGTACCACCGCGTCGGTGAACCCCCACCTCATAGACGCTTTTCGCGCACTGTCAGATCGTGAGCCCGAGTGCACCGGGCACCCTGTTCTAACAGAAAGCGCTTGCTCTCCGCTGTCGCCGAACCCCCCAGCGACAGCACCCCCCACAGGAATCCTCCGGATGAGAGGAACACCACCGTGAAGCTCACCTCCCCCCACCTGCCCCGGGTGTCCGCCTTACGCCGCGGCCCCGGCCTCACCGCCGCGGCGGCGCTCGGCGCGCTGGCGCTGGCCGTCGTCCCCGCCGTCAGCGGCGCGGGCCAGGCCCAGGCGGCCTCGTTCGAGTCGTCCCCGGTCGGCTACGGGGCCGGCACCACCGGCGGCGGTTCCGCGCCGGCCACCACCGTGAGCAGCCTGTCCGCCTTCAAGTCGGCGGTCACCGGCAGCACCGCGAAGGTCGTCAAGATATCCGGCCTCATCTCCCTGTCCGGCCAGGTCGACGTCGGGTCCAACACCACCGTGCTCGGCGTCGGTTCGAACTCCGGGCTCACCGGCGGCGGCATCCGGCTGAAGAACGCGCAGAACGTCATCCTCCGCAACCTGGTCATCAGCAAGGCGGTCGGCACCGACGCGATCACCGTGCAGAAGTCGACGCAGGTCTGGATCGACCACAACGACCTGTCGTCCGACCAGACCCACGGCAAGGACTACTACGACGGTCTGCTCGACATCACCCACGCCGCCGACAACGTCAGCGTGTCGTGGAACAAATTCCACGACCACTACAAGGTGAGCCTGGTCGGCCACTCCGACGACAACGCCTCGGAGGACACCGGCCACCTGCGGGTGACGTACAGCCACAACTGGTTCACCAACGTCAACTCCCGTCTGCCCAGCCTGCGTTTCGGGAAGTCGCACATCTTCAACAACTACTTCCAGAACGCCGGTGACAGCGGCGTGCACTCACGGATGGGCGCCGAGGTCTTCGTCCAGGCCAATGTGTTCACCAACGTCCCCGACGCCATCACCACCACGGGCGACAGCGACGTGGACGGCTACGCGAACCAGGCCGACAACATCTTCGACAACTCCACGACGGACATCACCCGGACGTCCTCGTACAAGCCGACCTACAGCTGGTCGCCCGAGTCCGCCTCCACCGTGGCCGCCACGGTGAGCGCGGGCGCCGGCACCGGCAAGGTCTGAGCGCCGCACGGCCGCTGAGCCGCCGACCGGGCGGCACCGCGCCGGCGGGTCCCGACCAGGACCCGCCGGCGCGGTCGCCGGACGCCCGGCCGAGGCGGGCGTGACCGTGCGTGACTGTGCGTGGGCGGCAGGACTTCGCGGTCAGCGCTCGACGGGCTCCCAGACCGGCAGCCACACATCGTTGGGCGTGCCCTGGGACGTGCAGGTGTACTGGATGAGCGGGTTGTCCACCCCGACACCGCCCCTGACGTTGAGGCACTTGCCGCTGGACTTCACCACGATCTGGTAGCCGATCCCCTTGGGCACGAACTTCCACAGCTCGTTGTCGGCGTCGCTACAGGTGTACTGGATGACCGGGGCGTCATCGGCGGTGCCGCCGCCCCTGACGTTGAGGCACTTGCCGCTGTGGACGGACGTGAAGCGGTAGTAGCCGTCGATGGCCGAGTCCGCCTCCCAGCGCTCGTTGGCCGCGCCGGTCCAGGGGTACTGGACGACCGGGGCGTCGTTCGCGGTGGACGCTCCCCGCACGTTCGCGACCTGGCCGGGATTGCTCGCCAGCCGCAGCGTGAACTGCCGGGCGACGACCGCCCGCGGGCTCGCACCCGCGGAGTCGTCGGCCATCGCCGGGCTGAACGAGCCCGACACCAGCCCGGCGCCGACCGCGACGGCTCCCAGGCCCGCGGCCCAGCGCTTGTGCGTCTTCATGCTTCTTGCCTCCGAATCTCTGGCTGCCGCACAGGGGCACGGCGTCCCTGCGTGCGGGCATCGCCACGCAGAGTAGCGACGGTGGAGGTTCGCGGCGCCCGTGACACTCCGTCAGCTCCGGCTTTTCGCCGGGCACCTCCCGGGGCGGGTCACGGTGTTCCGACCAGGACGGTGACGGTGTTGTTGCGGGCCCTGTCGGCCGCCGAGTCGTCGGGGAAGGGCGGGTGCAGGGTGCCCGTGCTGCGGATGCCGATCGCCCCCGGCGGGATGCCGCCCGCGGCCGACAGCCGCTCGGCCGCCGCCTGCGCGCGGGCGAAGCCGAGGGTGACCCGGTCGGTGACCGCGGCGGTACGCGGCAGCGGCCGGTCGTCGGTGTGGCCGGTCACCACCAGCGGGCCGGTCACCCCCGCCTGCCGCAGCCGCCGGGCCAGGCCGTCCAGTGCGTCGGCGCCGGCGGCGGTGAGGCGGTCGTCCCGGCCGAACAGCCCCTCGCCGAAGACCACGACCAGCGCGTCGCCCTGCCGCGACACCGTACGGCCGGGGCCGCCGAGGTCGGGCCCCGGCAGGGCGCTCGGGGACGGCGCCGCGGGAGACGCCGACGCCAGATCGCCCAGTCCGGTGTCCACCCGGGTCCCCAGCGCGTCGAGCCGCCCGGCCAACGCGGCCTGCCCGGCCCGTACGGCGGCCAGGTCGGCGCCGGTCGCCGGGTCGGCGGTGGTGCGCGGCAGCAGCGTGCCGGCGACCGCCGCACCCGCGGCGGCGGCCACCAGCGCCGCCGCCGCGACCCGCCGCCCGGCGGACGAGCGCCCGCGCCCCGCCTGGAGCGCGGCGATCCGGCGGCGCCCGGCTCCTGCCGCGGTGGCGGCGGCGGGCCGCGGGTCCGCGTCCTGGACCCGCGCCCAGCAGGCGTCCGCCGCGGCGAATTCGCCGCACTGCGCGTGGATCCGCGCCAGCAGGTCCAGGACGGCCGGGTCGTCGGCGCCGCCGCCCCCGAGCCCGTCCAGCAGCCGCCGCGCCTCGGCGTACCGGCCGCCGCGCGCGGCCCGGGCAGCCGCCGCCAGCACGTCGGCCGCCTCCGTCGGCTCGCCCGTGTCCGGTCCGCCGCCCGCGTCCGGCGGGGTCGGGCGGGGTGCGGCGCCGGGCTGCCCCCTGTACGGTCCGGCGCCGCGGTTCAGTGAGGTGCTCACCGCTGCCGCCGGACGGTGGTGTCCGCGGGGGCGTCGGTGCGGACCGCGTCGAACGGGACCAGCCGTCCCAGGTCGATGACGACCGGGCGCAGCCGGGTGATGTCGTCCGCGGCCAGCGCCGCCGCGCCCTCCTGGAGCAGCCGGAGCACCCGGGGTTCCGTGCTGCGGGCGAAGGTCTCCTTCAGCGCGGCGAAGCGCAGCACCGGCAACTGGTCGGCGGCGTCCAGCACCCGCAGGCCCACTCCGCGCACCACATCGGTCGCGTGCTCCACGAGCGTCGGGTCGCCCGTCTCGATCGCCGCGTCCAACTGGTGCTCGGCGCCCGCCAGTTCCTGCCGCGTCGCGACATCGCCGTGCTCGTCCACCGCCTCCCTGACCCAGCCGCGCACCTCGGTCGCGGCCCGGAGCAGCTGCGGCAGCTTCAACGCCTCCTCGGCCTCGTCCAGCGCGGTCTCGGCCTGCCGCAGCCGTTCCTGGACGATGGCGGCGCCGTCCGGATCGACCCCCGCGGACTCCAGCTCGCGGTCGATACCGCCGACTCCGCCGTCCTCGTCGAAACCGTCCAGCAGTTCGGCCGCCCGCCCCGCGTCCGAGGCGCCGGCCCGGTTGCGCAGCGTGGCGTACTGCGCCGCGACCGCCCGGCTCTGCCGGCGCAGCTCCGCCACGTCGGGCGCGTCCCTGGCCAGCTCGACGTCGATCTCGAACTCCTCGTCCAGGATGGGGATGTACGCGTCCACCCGGGTGCGGAAGCTCTGGTCGATCTCGACGGTGATCTCGATCTCGCTGCCCAGCGGCACATCGCGGGAGATCTCCTCCGGGCTGATGTCCAGCTGCCCGACGACCGGGTTGCGGTCGGCCCTGGCCCGTTCGCCCTGCACGACCGGCACCCGGATCAGCCCCTGCCGCCCGCCGCGCCGCACATCCACCGTCGACTCCAGCACCAGCCGCCCGCTGGCGGGCAGTTCCGTGCCCTTGCGCAGGATCCACGCGACCTCGTTGCCCTCCACCCACACCCCGACCGAATGGCTCATGGTCGCGTCGCCGCCCACCAGCGCCAACTGCTGGTAGGCGGTGCGGTCCGGCCGGGTCGGCAGGAACGAGCCCTGGGCGGTGCGGAATTCGATCGCGTACGAATTGTGCGCGCCGCGTGCCTTGAGGCGGGTGGCGAAGCTGCCGTCCGCGCCCAGCGGCACCTGCCCGCTGCGCCACTGCGGCCGGCCCTCGGCGTCGTCCACGAACTCGACCGTGCAGCCGTTCCAGTCCCGCGGCCCGCCGTCCGCGGTCCGCGCGGTGCCGCCCACCAGCGGGTCGCTGCTCTGGCCGGTCGGCTTGTGCGCGAAGTCCAGGAGCACGTCGCCGGCCTCGGCCGCGGCGTTCTTGAACGTGTGCGGCAGCCGCTGCGTGCGGGCGAAGACCGCCGCCCCGCGGGCCACCACCGTGACCGGGTCCAGGCTGTGGTCGAGCCGGATGCCCAGACCGCCGGCCGGGTCGGCGAGCAGATCGCGCAGCGCGGGGGCGAGGGTGGCGCCGCCGACCAGCAGCACCCGCTCGATGTCGCCGGGGGCGAGCCCCTTCTCGGCCAGCGCCCGGCGGCACAGCTCGACCGACCGCCGGTAGAGCGGCATCGCCAGCCGCTCCAGGTCCGCGCGGGCGATCTCGTGCACGAAGGCCACCGACTCGCCGCGGTCACCGGTCAACTGGACGTCGATCTCGGCGGCGGGGGAGTGCGACAGCTCGATCTTCGCGTCCTCCGCGGCCTGTTTGAGC
This sequence comes from Streptomyces sp. NBC_01477, assembly GCF_036227245.1. Classification (GTDB taxonomy): domain Bacteria; phylum Actinomycetota; class Actinomycetes; order Streptomycetales; family Streptomycetaceae; genus Actinacidiphila. The sequence continues at coordinate 397,074 of NZ_CP109445.1, read as the reverse complement.
TTGGCGACATTGCCCGCCTGCCGCGGGTCGGCCCGCTCCAGCGACGCGAGCCCGTCCTCGGCGCGGGCGGCGGGGATCAGCACGTCGTCCACCAGCATCCAGTCGATCAGCTTGCCGCCGAGGAAGTTGTCGCCCGCGTGGTTGACGACGCTGAACTCGCCGTCCTCGATCTGGATCACCGACGCGTCGAAGGTGCCGCCGCCGAGGTCGTACACCAGCCAGAAGCCGCGGGCCGGCACATCGGCAGCGGCCGCGCCGTACGCCCAGGCCGCCGCGGTCGGCTCCTGGAGCAGCGGGGCGAACTCCAGGCCCGCCAGCTTCGCGGCCCGCCGGGTCGCCTCGCACTGGTCGAGCTCGAAGGCCGCGGGCACGGTGATGACGGCGGCGCCGATGTCCTCGCCGAAGGCGCTGCGCACGTCCGCCCGCACCGACTTGAGCACTTCCGCCGACAACTGCTCGGGTGTCATGGTGCGTCCGGAGCCGGCGAAGGCGCGTCGCGCGTCGCGCACCCCCATCTGGAGCTTGAACTCCGCGTGGGTGTTGTCCGGGTCGACGTCGAGCCGCGCCCTGGCGCGCTTGCCGACGACCACCGTCCCCGAGCGGGTGATGTGCACGGCCGAGGGCGTGTACTCGTCGCGCAGGTTGTTGCGGACGATGCCGGCGCCGGTCCCCGCCGAGGCGGCGATGGCGCTGTTGGTGGTGCCCAGGTCGATGCCGAAGTCAACGGTCTCGCGGGTCACGCTCTCGCGGGTCACTGGTCCTGCTCTCCTTCCGGCTGGGCCACGATGACCTGGCCCATCTGGATACGGCGGCCGTCCCGGTAGACCGAGGGCCGTACGGTCTCGTGCACGGTTTCCCGGGTCGCGCCCGGCACCGGCTGGTAGGCGAGCACGTCGAGGGTGAGTCCGATGTCGAACTCCGTCCCGTCGTGGTCCTCGGCCCGCACCCCGGCTTTGCCGAGCGCGTCCTGCGCGGCCCGCAGATGCCGGGCCTCCTTGCGCCGGGCGGCCGCCCCGCCGGGTGCCGTCCCGCCGGGTGCCGTCCCGCCCGGCGGGGGCTCCGCGAGCTTGCGGCCCAGCCGCCACAGCTGGGTCGCCAGGTCCGCGAGGTCCGCGTCCGACGCCCGCGCGGCGGCCGGCGTCCCGGCCTGCGCCGGCCGCGGTACGGGAACAGGTGCGCGTGCGGGTACGTGCGCAGACCCGGGTGCGGCCCCGGACCCAGGTGCGGCCCCGGCCCCGGCCCCGGCCCCGGCCCCGGCCCCGGCCCCGGCCCCGGGCGCGGGCGCGGGCTCGGGCGCCCGCGGTGGGCGCAGACCCGGCGGCGGGTAGTCCGGCGCGATACGGAATTCCGCCGGGTGGCGCCGCTGCCGCAGCCGCCCGCGCAGCTCCGCCGCCCGGTTCACCGGTGCCGCCCGTGGTCCTGGCGCGCCCAGGTGCGGACCCGCTCCCCGCGCATCTTGCCCAGGAAGGTCCCGTAGCCGATCAGCAGCGCCGCCAGCACCGGCAGCGCGGCCGGCCCGATCACCGGGAACAGCGCCAGCGGCGGGACCAGCAGCAGCGTCCAGCGCCGGGTCCAGCGGGCCCGGCCGGTCAGCGGCACTCTGGCCCGTACCGCCCGGTCGTCGCGGGCGTACGCGGCCAGCGGCAGCAGCGGCAGCCAGAACAGCGTCAGCACATGGGTCACCCACCGGGTGCCTTCCGCGTCGGGTCCCGGCGCCCGCAGCGCGTGCACCCCGCAGCCGAGGACGCGCCCGGTGAAGGGCTGCCTGGCCACCGGTGCGGCCACGCTCCTGCGGTCGGTGGCGAGCGTCATGAGCTGCCCGGCAAGCTCCCGGTCGCGGTTGACGACCTGTCCGGCCATCGCCCGCAAGTAGGCGGCGGCCCTCTCGACCCTGCCGTCCAGGCACATCTGCCGCAGCAGCGGCGGCAGGTCGTCGGACGGGCCGGCCGGCGACGCGTTCCTGCTGTGCGAGACGACCTCGGCATTGCGCTCGATGAGATCCTTCGTCCGCTGCGCATGCGCGTATCCGGCGGCCCAGGCGAGCACCTCCAGCGGCGCCCGCACCCGGCCCGTCGCGTGGAACTCGCCGACCGCGCACTGGTTGAGCGCGGCCGCGACCTCCTCCTCGAGCGCCGAGGTCAGCGCCGCGTCCGGGCCGAGCACCGTACGCACCACCCCCAGCGGGTCCCCGATCCGCTCCAGCAGCGCCCGGCCCGCGGGACCGCCGTCCCCCTCGGCGGCCGACACCGCCTCCCGCGCGGTGCCGCAGGCGGCACGCAGCGCGCTCTCGGCCGGGCGCACCGCCTCGCGCAGCGCGTCGGCCACCGCCCGCTCGGGCAGCGGCGAGGAGTGCAGCAGCGCCACCAGCCGCCCGGCCCCCGCCGGCCTGCCGCGTACCGCGGAGCGCAGCGCCAGTTCCGCGGTCACCGACGCCAGATGCTTCGGCAGCCGGTCCCGCAGCCGCCGTACGGTCCCGCTGGTCAGCCGCGGGTCGCCGATCTCGGCCACCCTGCGCCTGGCGTGGTCCCAGAAGTCGTGGTCGGCGAGCACCGACGCCCACCCGGCCAGGCCCCGCGTCCACAGCCCGTCCAGCCGCGCGGCCTGCGCCGAACCGGGCTCGTACGGTCCCGCCGCCTCGCCCTCCACCGCCTCCTGGTGCGTGTGCGCGGCCCGCTCGTGCTCCTCCGCGCCGCTCCACGCGGGCGCCGACTGCCCCTGCGGCCACAGCAGTTCATGGACGAGCCGGGCCACCGGGTCGCGCAGCGTCTCGTACGCGGCCCGCAGCGCCTCCTCGCCGCCGGGCGCCGCGGTCCGCACCGCCGCCCCCGTGGCGGGCGCGCCGAGCCTGCTCATCAGCAGCGCCTCCTCACGGGTCCTGCGGATCCGCGAGGGCGTCGCGTCCGCGGGCAGCCCCGTGACCCGGAAGGCGTTGCTCCGGTAGAGATCCGTACCCGAGATCCGGGCCAGGACCGGTGCCAACTCGTCCCCGGGCGTGCTCATCGCGCCCCTTCCTTCGTGCTCATCGCCGCCCCGCTCCCGTTCCCATGACCGTCGTGCCCTCGTCCCTCGTCCGCCGCTTCCACCGGCCGCTACGCCACCACCCCGGTGCGCCACCGCCGCAGCCGCTCCCCGTACAGCTCGCGCAGCTCGGCGGACGCGGCCACCGCCTCCGCCATCAGCCCCACCGCCTGCGGCAGCGTCCCCGCCTGCGCCGCCAACTCCATCCCCCGGGCCGCGAGCTGCCCGGCGCGGGCCTCGGCGACCGGGACCGGCGCCACGGGCGAGTCCGCCGCCCGCCGCTGCTCGCGCCGGGCGAAACGCTCGGCCAGCGCCCCCGCGTCCGGGATCCGCGCCTCCCGGTCCACGGCCAGCGCGTCCAGCACGATCTGCTCCAGCTCCGGGTCGACATCCGGATTCAGCGCGCCCGGCGGCGGTGGCGGCGCCCGCCGGTGCGAGCCGGTCATCCAGCCAGCGAGGCCCTTCGGGTACGGCAGCCGGCTGGTCAGCAGCAGATAGCCGATGACCCCCAGCGCCCACACATCACCGCTGCGCGAGTCACCGCGCAAGCCCAGCAGGGTCTCCGGCGGCTTGAACGCCGGCACGCCCTGGGCACTGGCCGGTCCGGTGCCCGGGTCGGTGCGGGTGGCCAGCCCGAAGTCGCTCAGCCGGGCCCGCAGCGGCTGCCCGCCGGCGCCGTCGAGGCCGACCAGGATGTTGTGCGGGGTGATGTCGCGGTGCACGATCGGCGGCTGCCCGGCGTGCGCGACCGCGAGCCCCGAACTGACCTGGTGCAGGATCCGGACGGCCGCCGCCACCGGCACCTGCCCCGACCGCTCCAGGCACCCGGCCATGAACCGCGCCAGGGTGCCGCCGGCGACGTACTCCATGGTGAAGAAGGCACGCTCACCGGTGGCGGTCGGCGTGCTGCCCGCGTCGAAGACCCGCACGATGTGGGGGTGCCCGAGCCGGGTCAGCAGTACGGCCTCGGCGAGGAGCGCGTCGACCGCGGCCCGGTCGGCGACCTGCCGGAAGACCTTCATCGCCTGCCGCCCGAGATAGGGGTGCCGCACCCGGTAGACCTCGGCGTACGCGCCCTGCCCGAGGTAGCGCTCCACCAGGTAGCCGGCACCCACCGTCCCGCCCTCCCGCAACAGCGGCCGCCGCGCGGTCTTCCGCCCCGAACCCATCGCGCCCGCGCTCCTTCCCGTGCCGCTGCCTGCCGGACCAGGGGACGTTAAGCCCGGGTGTCCGGGACCGGTCCCGGACACCGCCACGCAGCCGGTACCGAAGAGACGCGAGTGGCGACCGGGACAGGCCGGGTTGCAGTACGCTCCTTGCGTGTCGGAGCGGGCACGAGGCGTGATGTGTGCAGTGGGGCGGCGCGGTGCGGGGTACGGCAGAGATCGGTGACGAAGTAGCCGGGCGCTATCTGCTGCGGGAGCGTATCGGCGCCGGCGGCATGGGTGTCGTATGGCGCGCCCACGACCGCGAACTCGACCGCACGGTCGCCGTCAAGTGCGCCCGCCTGAACGACGAGAGGGCCGCCAAGCGGCTCAAGAACGAGGCGCGCAACGCCGCCCGCCTGCACCACCCGCACATCGTCGCGGTCTTCGACCACATCGACGACGGCGGCCGGAGCTGGCTGGTGATGGAGTACGTGCCCTCGCGCAGCCTCGCCGCGATCGTCGCCGCCGAAGGACCGCTCAGCCCGCAGCAGGCCGCCGCCATCGGCTGGCAGATCGCCGACGCGCTCGCGACCGCGCACGCCAAGGGCGTGGTGCACGGCGATGTGACGCCCGAGAACATCCTCGTCACCGACGACGGCATCGCCAAGCTCGCCGACTTCGGCATCTCCCGCGCCCTGTGGAGCGACGACACCCGCGACAGCCTCAGCGGCGGCGTGCCGGGCAAGCCCCGCTATCTCGCCCCGGAAGTTGCCAACGGCGAACCGGCCAGCCGGGAGTCCGACCAGTTCTCGCTGGGCGCCGCGCTCTTCGCCGCCGTCGAGGGCCGGGTGCCCTACGGCGAGGCGGCAAGCCCGCTGGCCTACATCGGCCGGGCCAGGGACGGGCACATCGAGCCGCCCCGGCAGGCCGGGCAGCTCACCGGGCCGCTGACCGCGCTGCTGCGGATCAACCCCGGCAGCAGGCCCGCCGCCGCCGAGACCCGCGAGCTGATGGCCGAGGTCGCCCCGCCGTCCGAGGCGGTCCGCCGGCTGCACAACGAGGGGGCCGCCCTCGACCGGCGGCGCGGCCCCTTGCCGCTCGGCCCGCTCAGCACCTGGCCCCGGCGGCGCGCCTGGACCGCCGTCGCGGCCGTGGCGCTCGTCGCCGTACTGGCGGCGGTGCTGCTGACCGTGACCCCCTGGGACGACGGATCACCGGCGCGGGCGCAGCCGCGTACCCCGGGCGGCGCGCACGGCGCCCCGGCGCCCACCGCCGCGACCGCGCGCAGCGCACTGGGCGACGCCCGCAGCGCCGACCCCTGCTCGGTGCTCGCCACCGCACCGCTCGCCCGCTTCGGCAGCACAGAACTGGCCGCCGACTACGGCAACTTCGACCGCTGCGACATCCTGGTCGGGCCGCCGCACGAGGACCCGGTCGTCGATGTCGCCGCCACCTTGCTGGGCACCGACATCGAGGCCGGCTCGCACATCCCCACCCGCAGGACCGGCAATGTGACCGTCGCCGCGGAAGCGCTCGACGGCGGCGAGTGCGACCGCACCCTCCAACTCGACGACGGAACCACATCCAGCTCATGGCCCGGCTGATCGGCGACAGCGGACCCGACCTGTGCGCCATGGCCGACGCCGCCACCGACCACGCGGTGACCGTGATGCGCGTGGGCACCGTCCCCCGCCGCCCCTCCGCCGCCGTGCCCGCCTCCCTCGCGACCGCCGACGCCTGCGCCCTGCTGACCCCCGCCGCGCTCGGCGCACTGCCAGGCGTCCAAGCGGCCGGCGCCGAGCGGGACTTCGGCAACTGGGGCTGCCACTGGCGCAGTTCCGACGGCGACAGCGGAGTCGACCTGGTCTTCGACCGCAACTCCCCGCCGCTGGACACCAGTGACGGCACGCCCGTCGCCTTCGGCGCCGGAAAAGGCTTTGTCGTACCCGAGTACGACGACCGGGGCACCTGCACCCTGCGGCTGGTCAACCGCGACTTCACCGACATCACCGGCCAGCGCGTCGAGGAACTCGCCGACCTCACGGTGTCGGGCACCGGCGCGCTGGGGAAACTCTGCGACACGGCGAAACACCTGGGCACGACGGCCGCGGCACGGCTGCCCGGCACGTGACGGCCCCATTCCGACCCTTCACGAGGATCCAGCCATGACGACAAGCCCCGACGGCGCCGCAGAGCTGCCGGGCGGCAAGCGGCTCTCCGGCACCCACGGCAGCCTCGCCAGGGGCGTGTCCGCGCCGGTCGCCGGCACCGTCTTCGCCCTCGCGCTCACCGGCGGCATGCGGCTCGGCCCCGGCGCCGGACGGGAAGTCCTCTTCGGCCGCAACCGCCCGGCCGTGCACGTCTGCCTCGGCGAGGACGACCCGCTGGTCAGCCGCCACCAGGGCACGCTGACCCACCGCGGCGGCCAGTGGTGGATCAGCAACCACGGCCGGCTGCCGATCCGGCTGGCCCGCGGCCGGCTGCTCTTCACCGGCGAGGAGCCGCTCCCGCTGGACACCGGCTACACCCCGCTGTTCGTCCGCGGATCACGCCACCGCGAGCACCTGCTGGAGGTCTACGTCACCGACGCGGACGGCACGGCCCCCACCCCGCGGCCCGCGGACATCACGCTGCCGCCGCGCACCTGGATCCTCACCGCCCAGGAACGCCTGGTGCTGGTGGTGCTCGGCCGCCGCTACCTGCTGCACGAAGTGCGCCCCCAGCCGCTGACCTGGCAGGACACCGCCGCCCACCTGGCCCGGCTGCAACCCGGCGCGTCCTGGGGGCCGAAGAAGGTCGAACACGTGGTCAGCGCGGTACGCACCCGGCTGTCCCGGGACGGCGTCCCCTTCCTGACCCGCGAGGAGATCGGCGAGCCGGTCGGCAACACCCTCAACGACCACCTGCTGCGCGAACTCCTGCTCTCCACCACCCTCGTACCGCCCGATCTGGCGCTGCTCGACGTGCAGCCGGACGACGACACCTGGTCATGACGGCGGATTGCCCCTGGCGCCCGCGACGAACGGGGTGACGGTGAACAGGCCGTCGCAGACGGTGACCTGGCCGGTGAAGTCCAGCGACGCGGTATCGCCCGGCGGGTAGATCCGCAGCCGCGCGGACGCCGGCAGGCAGGTGCCCTGCTGGTTGACGGTGTGGATCGTGTCGCTCGCCGTCCCGCCGGGCCGCAGCACCACCGCCGCGTAGCTCATCGGCTGCCGGTCGGCCGGCGTCCCGATCTGCCCGCCGTCCGGGTCCAGCAGCGAAAGCCCCGGATAGCCGGTCAGATGACACGCCGTGGAGCCGTGGTTGGTGAGCACCAGATAGCGGAAGAGGCTGCCCGCGCCCGCGTCGCCGCCGCCGAGCGCGGCGGTCAGCTGCGAGGTCGCGCACCTCGGGGTCGTACCGGTGCTCGCGCCGCCCCGGGGGCCGCCCGGTGTCGGCGTGCCGGTCGCCGTGGTTCCGGTGGCGGTGGCCGTGCCGCCCCGCGCACCGGCGCTGCGCCGCCCGTCCGGCACCGTCGGGGACGGTACGGGCGCGGCGTCCCGGGTCGGCGCCGGGGCCGACGGGGCCGCGCTGGTCAGCGAATCGCTGGCCGGCGGGCTCACCAGGTCGTCCGAGCCGTGCGGGGTCAGCGCGCCGACCAGATACACCGAACCGGTCAGCACCACGGCCGCCGCCAGCCCGCCGCCCGCCGCCCGCACCCGGCGCCGCCGCGCCGCGCGCCGCCGGATCTGCGCGAAGGCGCCGGCGGGTGCGTCCAGATACCCGGGCGGCTGCCGCAGCAGCGGCTCCGCCGGGCCGGCGCGGTCGCCGTCCGGGCCGCCCTCCCGGCGGTCAGGAAATCCGGTCATGGTGTCCCTCGAGTCGGGCGCGGAGCAGTTCGCGTGCCGCGTGCAGATCGGCCTTGACGGTTCCCTCTTTCCGGCCCAGCAGTGCGGCCACCTCGCGGACCGGCAGGTCGGCGTAGTAGTACAGCAGCACCGGATTGCGCAGCCGCTCGGGCAGCGACTGCACCAGCAGCCGTACGGACGGGTCGGCCGGATCCGCCTGCGGGCGTACGGACTGCTCGGTGGTCACCCGGCGCAGCGCCCGGCGCTCGCGCTCCATTCTGCGCCAGTGGTCGCGGACCAGGTTGGCCGCGGTCACATAGAGGAAGCCGTTGGGTTCCTCGACCCTGGTCCAGCGCGCCCACAGCCGGGTGAAGGCCTCAGCGGCGATCTCGTGCGCGGTCCCGTCGTCGTCCACCAGCCGGCGGCACCAGCCCGCGAGCCGCGGATAGACGGCCTCGAACAACTCGGAGGCAGCGTGCTCTGCTGGCCGGATGACCGCCCTCCTCACTCCTGGCGCAGGTGTGCCGACCGCCGCGGGCCAGTGGTTCACGAGCCGCCGACCAGCGAGGCGTAGACGATCACGTTGTCCGGGTAGCCGCCGTCGCCCGACACCTTCGTGCCGCCGCAGGTGATGAGACGCAGCGCGGGGTGGTCCACGTTCCCGTACACCGCCTCCGTCGGGAAGCGCGATTTCGCGACGGTCTGCACGGTGTCGACGGCGAAGGCCGCCACCGAGCCGTCGGCGCGTACGACGCTGACGCGGTCGCCCGGCCGCATCCGGTCCAGGTGCCGGAACACGCCGTCGCCGTACCGCCCGACGGTCACGTGCCCCAGCAGCACGGCGGGCCCGGTCTGCCCGGGCGTCGGCGACCCGTCGTACCACCCGGCCGGCGCGTGCGCCTCGATCGGCGGTACGCGTACGGACCCGTCGGCCGCCAGGCCGAGGGCGATGACGGGGGTGTCCACGCCGATGCTCGGGATGCGCAGCCGTTCCGGCGACGACTTCGCCATCGCCGGGGCCTCCGCCCCCGTGGACCCCGCGGTCGTCGGCGGTGCCGACGTACTCCCGCCCCGCCCGGCCGGACCGCTCGGCCCGGTCCCGGTGCCGCCCGCGCCGGTGCCTGTACCCGTGCACCCGGCGAGCAGCACGGCCGCGGCGACCACTCCGACGTACCCTGCGGGGCCTCCGCGGGTCCGTCGTGGCTGGTCGCGCAGTTCCCCGCGCCCCTTGGGGGTGCGGCCGGCGGTTTTCGAGCCGGCGGTCGGCTGTGGCTGGTCGCGCAGTTCCCCGCGCCCCTTGGGGGTGCGACTGCCGGTCTTCGAGCCGACGGTGCGCTGTGGTTGCGCGCGCAATTCCTCGCGCCCCTTCGGGACCTGATCGCCGGTTTTCGCACCGCGGGTCCGCTCCGGCTGGTCGCGCCCCTGGCGTGGCTGGTCCTTGCGGCAGGGGGCATCCACCAGGGGCGCGGGGAACGGCGCGCGCAACCACGATGTGCCGTCGGTGTCCGCGCCGGGGGTCAGGCCCCCAAGGGGCGCGGGGAACGGCGCGACCAGCCGCGACGCACCCGCAGCGGCCCCGCAGCGGCAAGGAGCCGCGGGGCATCGCGAGGCCGGCGTCGGGTCAGGCACAGGCACGGGATCGTTCGCGGGGGTCAAGGATCAGCCCCGAGCCCGCCGCCGGCGGCCTGCGGCGACCACGGCCAGCCCGCAGAGGAAGACCGCACCGGTCCCCGCACCGGCGACCACCGCCGAACGACCGCCGCCACCCGTCGCGGCGAGCCCGGTGTCTGGCGCCCCGGCGGGAACCACCGGCACCTGCCGCCCCGACGACGGCGTCGGCTTGGGCGCCGCAGTCGTGGGGGCCGGCCCCACGGGGTCACTGCCGTCCCGCCCGGCAGCCATCGGCGTCACCGTCAGGAGGTGATCGCAGTTCGTGACCTTCCCGGCGATGACGACCGCCGCCGTATTCCCGGGCGGGTACACCCGCACCTTCGCCGAGGCCGGCAGACACGTCCCCTGGTGATTGATCGTGTGGATCGTGTCGCTCGCCGACCCGCCGGGCCGCAGCACCACCGCCGCGTAGCGGCTCGGCTGCCGGTCGGCCGGCGTCCCGATCTGCTTGCCGCCCGCGTCCAGCAGCGACACCCCGGGGTAGCCGGTCAGGTGGCACGAGGTGGAGCCGTGGTTGGTGAGGACCAGATAGCGGTAGAGGTTGCCCGCGCCCGCGTCCCCGCCGCCCAGCGCGGCGGTTAGCTGCGAGGTCGCGCACATCGGGGTGCCGGCCAGGCCCACCGGGGCCGAGGCGACGGCGGGGGCCGCCCCCGTGACCGCGACCGCGAGAACCGCCGCCGCGGCGGCGGCCAGTGAAGTGCTGCGCATGTCCCGTCCCTCTTCTCTCCGGCGGCCCGCCGCGCCCGGGAGCGAGCGCGGACCCGGGCCGTACCGGAATCGCGAGCAGAGACGACGCAGCGCCCGGCCGGGTTGTAAAGACTTCGCCAAGTCCGGCCGCCCGGTGCGGAGTCGGCTGATCCGCGCCCCAAGCCGTCCCGCTGACCAGCCGACTTCATGATTGGGCCGGACCTTCACTACGATCCTGCGATGATCATGAGAAGACTGATGGCCACGGGAATGGCCGGTGGCCTGTTGGCCACTCTCGCGTGCGGGCTGCTGCCCGCGAGCGCCGCCGCCGACGAACCGGTGGCGCAACCCTCACCGAAGGTCGAACTCGTCCTTGACGTCAGCGGCTCCATGCGGGCCAAGGACATCGACGGGCAGAGCCGGATGTCGGCGGCGAAGCAGGCCTTCGACGACGTCCTGGACTCGACACCGCCGAACGTCCAACTGGGCATACGCACCCTCGGTGCGGACTACCCGGGCAACGACCGCAAGACCGGCTGCAAGGACACCCGGCAGCTCTACCCGGTCGGCCCGCTGAACCGCACCGAGGCCAAGACCGCGGTGGCGACGCTCGCCCCGACCGGCTGGACCCCGATCGGCCCCGCGCTGCTCGCGGCGGCGAACGACCTCAAGGCGGGCGGCGACGGCACCCGCCGGATGGTGCTGATCACCGACGGCGAGGACACCTGCGCCGCCAACCCCTGCGACGTCGCCCGCGACATCGCCGCCCAGGGCATCCACCTGGTCATCGACACGCTCGGCCTGATCCCCGACTCCACCACCCGCAACCAGCTCAGCTGTATCGCGGAGGCCACCGGCGGCACGTACACCACCGTGCAGCACAGGACGCAGCTCAGCACCAAGGTCAAGCAGCTGGTCAACCGCAGCACGGAGCCGGTCGTCACCCCGGTGGCCACCCGGGGCGCCGCGAACTGCGCGGACGCGCCGGTGCTCAAGGCGGGCCTGTACTCCGACCGTGAGACCTTCTCCGAGAACCGCTGGTACCGCGTCGACGTACGCCCCGGCCAGGAGCTGCGGGCCGCGGTGAGCATCAGCGACGACCGGGCGGTCAACGCCGGCTACGGTGTGCTGCTGCGCGGCGTGACGCTGCACGGCCGGGAGATCGTCCGCGACGACGAGGGCGGCACCGGGCGTACGGACGCCGTCTCGGCCGGCATCCGCTACCCCAAGCCGAAGGCCGACTCCGGCACTCCGGCGGAGACCGTATGCCTCCAGGTCGGCAACTCCTTCTCCGCGCCGGCCTCCGTCAAGATCACCCCCGGCCTGCCGGTTGAGCTGTCCATCGACCTGGTGCACAGCCCGGACCAGCCCTCCGACGTGGCCTTCTACGGCCTCGGGCGCGGCTGGTGGCTGCTGGGACTGCTGGCCGTCACCGGCGCCGTGGCCGGTCTGCTGACCGGCTGGGCCGCCCGCTGGCGGATGAACTCGGGGAGGGCTTCCTGATGCGCACCGCACGACGTCTTGCCGCCGCGGGCCTGCTCGCGGCCACCGCGCTCGCCGTACTGACCGGTCATGCCGCGGCCGACACTCCCAGCGCCACCCCGACTCCGACCACGACGGCCGACGACGGGCCGCCCACCGAGGCGGGCACCAACTTCCGTACCGCCACGGTGATCCAGCAGGGCGAGGAGGCCACCGCCACCGCCTCGGCGGGCGACTACCTGTACTGGGTGGTGGCCGCGGACACCGGGGAGAACGTCACGGTGAAGGCCACCGTGACCTTCGGCTCCGGCTCCGGTACCGCCGCCGCGCACGGCGCCTCGACCTGGCAGGTCGACGTCTATGACGGGCTGCGCCGCCGTCAGCCGTGCCGCTACGGCGCCCAGACGCGTACGGCCGCGGCCGACGCGGCGAGCGTCGAACTGGCCTGCACCCTGCGGCCGGTGCGCGCCTGGGCGGACACCTGGTCCAACGACCCGCTGCGCGGCGCCTATTACCTGCGGCTCACCGCGCTGAACGTGCCCGAGGCCGACCTCGGCCAGCCGGTCCGGGTCGCCGTCAAGGCCACCTCGCACGGCACCGCGGGCCGTAACGCGGTCGACGGCTCCGTCGTCCCCGTGGTCTCCCGCAACGCCCCCGACGTCGCACCCGGCGACGGCTGGGCCGGCACGTGGTGGTCCCCGCGCTGGCTGTGGACCGGTGGCGGCGGCCTGCTCGCCGTGCTGGCCGCGTTCGGCGCGCACCGCCTGGCCCGCGGTCCGTTCGGCCCGCCGTCCCGCCCCCGGCCGCACCACCCGGAAGAGCCGCACCACCCCCGCGATCCCGCGGGCTACTCCTCCTGAGCACCCGTCGGCCGGGCGCGGCATTGCGCCGTGCCCGGCCGACGGCCTGTGCGCCTACGCGTCGGGGTCGCTCCGTACGGGCGACGTCTCCGGCTCCGCGGGCAGCCCGGCCTCATGCCGGTCCTCCTCGGTGCGTTCCTCGAGTTCGTCCTCGTCGGGGCGTCCCGGCATCCCGCGGCTGTGCCCGGAATCCGGATTTCCCTCGACGGCCTTGTTGGACTTGTGGTGGTGTGCCATGACTGCTCCTGTTCGTCGTGGGAGTCGGCGGCGCGGACCGTGCGCTGCAGCGGGTCCTGCGCGTCGGCGCGGAGTGCTGCCGGCACGTCCCGAGCCGTCCTCGCCCCGGGCCGCCGACCCGCCGGCGTGATGCGGGGCAGACGCCTGACGACGGGGTTACCAACACTCAAACGCGTCGGCTGCCGGGCCGCAAGCGGGGCAGGTCGCGCCTCGCCGGTCCGCTCACGCCCCGCCGCCCCCGGCGCCGATGGAGACCACCGCCGCGGTCCCGGGACCCTCGGGCGTGTCATAGGCCACCGCGTCGCCGGCCCGGCGCCCGAGCAGCCCGCGGCCGAGCGGGCTGTCGGCGGTCACCAGCTCCTCGTCCCGGTCGTCGGCCAGCTCGCCGATGTGCACGGTGTCCGTCGTACCGTCGGCGAAGCGCACCGTGACGGTGCTGCCCACCCCGACGACGTCGGAGCGCGGCGGGACACTCACCGTGGCGTCGTGCAGGCGTTCCGTGACATCGGCGATCCTGGTGTCCAGCCGTGCGACCTCCGTGGCACGCTGCAATTCGTCGGCCTGGTCGGCACTGTCGCCGGGCGCGTCGGCGTCATTTCCCTGCAGGGTCACCGCGTACGACCGGCGTTCGTCGCGCAGATCGGACAGTTCCCGCTCCAGCGCCCGACGCGCGTCGGGGCTGAGGGGCTCGGGGCCACCGGTCATTTCTGCTCCCGTGGTTGTGGGGCGGAGCCGGATAAAGGTGCGTCGTGCGAAAATTCGGCACCCGACATCATTCTAGTCCAGGTGCCTTCCTCCGGCCCGGTCGCCGCCGCTGCGACGGCGGCGTAGCGTGAAACGTACGAACGGGCCGCCATGCTCGGGGCTTTGCGTACGCGAAGGAGCTGAAAGACATGGGCAGGAATTCCCCGGCCAAGGGCCACCATGGCCTGGGTGCGCGAGGACAGGGAAAGCAGCTCTATTTCCACACCCGGATTCCGCACGAGGAACAGCAGTCCAGGGACCCGCTGCTCGCCAAGCGCCACCAGCCGCACGAGCACCGGCGGCGAGACGGCCACTGGGTCCCGTGACCCCGCTTCTCCTTGACCCGCGCGTCGCCGCAACCACAGTGAAGGTGGCATGGTGGATACGTCTGATCTGACCCCTGAAATCCTGGCCGACCTGCGCAGTCCGCGGCCGTATCCCGCGATCACGCTGGCGATGCCGACCGATCCTGACCGGCCCTTCGGCGAGAAGGACCGCATCCTTCTGCGCGACCTCGTCACCGAGGCCAAGCGGCAGTTGGCGGACGACCCCGGCGTCCCGCGGGACGCCAGGCTGGAATTGCGGGACCGCCTGCTGGACCCCGAGGTGATCGAGCGCGCGGGAATTCCCTTTCACGCCGCCGGCGCACTGGTGGTCCACATCGCCGCGGGCGAGCCGGTCCAGGTGTGGCAGTTGACATCGCCGGCCGTCGAACCGCGGGTGGCCTTCGCCACCGAATTCCTCACGCGGTACGCGGTGGCCGCCGAGCAGCGCTCCCGGCCGTATGTGGTGCTCGTCCTCGACCAGGAGACGTGCCGGCTCTACCGCGGCTCGGCGCGGGAATTGGTGGAGGTGACGCGGCACGGTTTCCCGGACGCGCCGCGGATTCCGTCGCCCGAGGATTCGATTCCCGGGCCGATTCCGCACGCCGCGCCCTACGAGGGGCACGAGGAGCGGGTCAGGCAGTATCTGCGGACCGTCGACGCACGGCTCGGGACGGCGCTGAAGGAGCACGGCGGGGAGCCGCTGTTCGTCATCGGCGGCGAGAAGATCCTCGCGGTCTTCAAGGGCCTCACGAGCCATGGGAGCCACATCGCGGGCACGCTGCCGCTGACCGGCATGGACAAGGACCCGACGCCCGACCTGGAGAAGCGGCTGGCGCCGGTGCTCGCCGGTTTCCGCGACCGGCAGGTCGCCGAGGCCGTCGCGGACCTCGACGCGTCTCGCGCCCAGGTGAAGTACGCGGGCGGCCCGGCGGAGGTGTGGACCGCCGTCGCCGACAAGCGGGTGCGCCTGCTGGTGGTGGAGGAGGGTGCCGAGCTGGCGGGCCGGATCGGGGGCGACGGCCGGATCCTGGACGTCGTACCGTTCCCGGAGCCGGTGACGCTGCCGGACCCGAGGCGGGACACCGAGCCGCCCGCCGCCGGTGTGGCCACCGACATCGTCGAGCAGCTGGTGGAGAACGCCGTGCGGGCGGACTCCCGGGTGCTGTTCGTGCCCGACGGGACGCTTCCCGGCGCCGAGGGTGTGGCGGCCGTCCTGCGGTACTGACCCCGCCGCCACCCCCGGCCGACGAGCGGTCCGCGTCCGGCGACGCGAAGACAGGCTAGCGCGCGGCGCCGGGAGGCGAAAGGGCCGCCGCCAATTCCGCGGCGTCCGGCGGGTTCGCCCCCGACCGGGAGACCGTCAGCGCCGCCGCCGTCCCCGCGCGGTGCAGCGTCCGCGCGAGAGCCGGCCCGTCGAACGCCGCCGGGAGGTCCGGCCGGGCCGCGGCGCCGGTCAGCCCGAGGCCGGCCATCGTGTCCAGCGCGGCCGACATGAAGGCGTCACCCGCCCCCACCGTGTCCGCGACCTCGACCACGACCGGCGCGCCCGTCACCTGCCCGGCCCGGGTGAAGGCGAGGGCGCCGGAACCGCCGAGGGTCACGAAGACGACAGCAGGGCCGAGTTCGAGCCAGCGCCGCGCCACAGAAGCGGCCGGCTCGCCCGGATAGAGCCACTCCACATCCTCGTCGCTGGCCTTGACCAGGTCGCTCAGCGCCACGCACCGCTCCACCCGGGCCACCGCCTCCACCCGGCCGCCCAGCAGGGCGGGCCGCACATTCGGGTCGTAGCTGACCGTCGCCGACCCCCGCAGCCGCGCCGCCACGTCCAGCGCCGCCGCCGCGCCCGGCGGCTGGACCGCGCCGATCGACCCGAGGTGCACATGCCGTACGCCCGCCGGTACGTCCACCGGCCGCAGCGTCCAGCCGATGTCGAAGTCGTACGTGGCCGCGCCGCGCCCGTCCAGCGTCACCACCGCGGTCGGGGTGGCCACGCCGGCCTGCCCGTCCGTCAGCACCTTCACCCCGGCCGACGCCAGGTGCCCGCCGATCAGCCGCCCGGCGTCGTCCTGCCCGAGCTGGGTGAGCAGTGTCGTCGGCCGCCCGAGCCGGGCGAGCCCGTAGGCGACGTTCGCGGGACTGCCACCGGGGTGCGGCACATCGGGGCTGCCGGGGGTGCGGACGATGTCGGCGACGCATTCGCCGACCACCAGAAAGTCGCTCATCCGCTCATCCTCCCGCGCCGGCCACCGACCGCCACCGCGGGGTGCGGCCGGCAGGGCACGTTCACGCCGAACCCGCGACCGGTTGGCCGGACACGGCCGGAAGACGGCCCCGACGCGCGGTGCGGGGCTGGCGGGATGTAAGGATGGGGCACATGAACAATGTCTATTTCGACATCTCCATCGACGACGAGCCGGCCGGACGCATCGTCTTCCGGCTGTTCGACGACGTGGTGCCCGAGACCGCCAGGAACTTCCGCGAGCTGGCCACCGGCGAGCACGGCTTCGGCTACGCGGGCTCCGCCTTCCACCGGGTCATCCCGGACTTCATGCTCCAGGGCGGCGACTTCACCTCCGGTGACGGGCGCGGCGGCAAGAGCATCTACGGGGCCAAGTTCAAGGACGAGAACTTCCAGCTCAAGCACGACCGCCCGTTCCTGCTGTCGATGGCGAACGCGGGGCCGAACTCCAACGGTTCGCAGTTCTTCATCACCACCGTCACCACCGACTGGCTCGACGGCAAGCACGTGGTCTTCGGCGAGGTCGTCGAGGGTGAGAAGCTCGTCAAGCTGATCGAGGGCAAGGGCTCCCGCAGCGGCAAGCCCTCCTCGAAGGTCGTCATCACCGCGTCCGGCACCGTCGAATAACCTTCCCGGGCACACGGCCGGGTCCCCGCCCGGCCGCCCCCCCGATGACGTGAAGGGTCCCCGCGGGCCGCAAGCCCGCGGGGACCCTTCACGCGTCCCGCCGCGCCGACGGGTCAGCCGTGGTGCCCGCCGAAGTCCCCTCCGTGGTGGCCCCCGTGGTGCCCGCCCCCGCCGTGGTGTCCTCCCGCAGCGTCCCCACCGCCGAAGACGCCGCCGTGGTGACTCCCGTGGTGAGTCCCGTGGTGGCCCCCGTGACGGTGGTGGCTCTGCCCCGGCTGCTGGTCGGGGCCGCTGCCGAACAGGCTCCGCGCCGGGTCGGTCCCCACATCCTGCCGGTGGTTCACGCCGCTGAGGTACGCCCCCGAGCCGGCCCGTCCGCCGCCGCGACGGCTGCGCGCCCGGACAGCGCCTCGGGCCGACCCGAGGATCACCACTCCCACGACGGCGATCACGATCACAGCACCCATGGCTGTTCCCCCTTCGTGCCCGGCCCGGTGACCGGGGCCACTGCCTCGGAGCGCCGGCTGCCTCAGCCCTTGCCCCCCACGTCGATGGACGCGGATCCGGGCGGGCGCGGTTGCGCGTGGCCGGATTCATTGGGAAAGCCCGAAGGCGGCGGTCCCCACGTCCGGCGGCACCGGAGCCCGGCGGCACCGGAACCGCTCAGCGCAGTACGGCCGCCAGCAGCTCGGCCGCCGCCCGGACGGTGAGTATTATGCCCCGGTTTACGACGCCGTCGGGCGCGCCGTGCTCGACCTGGGCAGGCAGCTCCTCCACGAGGCCACGGCGGACGCGGCGGCCAACGGGAGAGCGGCCCACCCCGGCGACCACCCCGGCTGAGCCGCCGCCCGGTACGCGCGGCTACACCGATTCCTGGCCGTCGAGCCGCACCCGGCCGCCGACCTCGATGAAGTCCCCGGGGTACGGGGCCGTCATGATCTGGGAGCCGAGGCCCTGCGCGATGTTCAGCGCGCGGCCGAGCTGCTGGGTGAGCAGCAGCGCCGCCGCTCCGGTGGCCTCGTCCTCCTCGACCCCGTCGTCGCGGCCGGGGAAGGCCCTGGCCCTGATGCGGCCCGCCGCCTTGTCCTGCCAGGCCCAGGCGTAGATCCACTCGCCGGGCGCCGGCACCGGCAGCGCGTCCACCTCGTCGGCCGAGGCGTACTGCCGCAGGGTGCGGGGCGGCGCCCAGGCGGCCATCGCCTCGATCCAGCTGAACTCCCCGTCGAGGCGTACCCCCACCACCCCCGCGGGCGTGATGAGTTCGGGCAGGTCGAGCAGCCAGCCGGTGCCCACGCAAGGGTGCCCGGCGAAGGGCAGCCGCAGGGTGGGCGTGTAGATGTCGATACCGCCGCGCTCGGGGTCGTCCACGAAGACCGTCTCGCTGAACCCCAGCTTCCCGGCCAGCAGTTGGCGCTCGCGGGGGTCGGTCATGGCCGACCCGTCGCGTACGACGGCGAGTTCGTTGCCGTGACGGCCGTCGGCTCCGCAGAAGACACGCAGTACGTCGTAGTCGGTCACCGGGGCAGTCAACCACGCCCGGCGGCACCGGACGACGGCCTTCCGCCCCCGCCGGGCGGCCCGGCTACGCGTCCGCGAGGAGCGTGGCCACCAGGCCGCGGGCCCAGTCGCCCGACGCCGGCCGGTCGCTGAAGATCGCCCGGTAGTACAGCGGTCCGAGCAGTGTGTCGACGGCCCGCTCCAGCTCGGGCACCCCGCCGCCCCTGGCCCGCTCCCGCTCGATGATCGCGCCGAGCTGCTCGTGCCGGTCGGCCGTGCACGCGCAGCCGCCCTCCGGGCCCGAGCCGATGGTCGCGCGCATCAGGGCGAGGACATCGGGGTCCGCGAGGTCGGTGGCGACATCGCCCATCCACCGCTCCAGGTCGCCGGCCAGGGAGCCGGTGTCGGGCACCACGACATCGCCGCTGAAACGGCTGGTGGCGACATCGGCCAGCAGTTGGGCCACCGATCCCCAGCGCCGGTAGACCGTGGTCGGGTGCACCCCGGCGCGCGCGGCGACGGCGGGAATGGTCAGGGCCTCGGCCGATCCCGCGCCGGCCAGTTCCTCGACGGCCCGGTGCACGGCCGCACGTACCCGGGCGGAGCGACCGCCGGGCCGTGTCTGGACTGCTTCGCTCATACCGAAATTATCGCACTCATCGTTGCGTTAGCATAGCGGTCACTAACGCAACGATCACTGCCATCGGAGATTCGTATGCCCGTCGCGCCGATGCACCACGACAAGAGCCCCGCCACCCCGGACGCCCGGCGGAGCACGTCCGGGCGACGCGGGCTGAGCCGGCCCGCCGCGTTCGCCGCCATCGCGGCGATCTTCGTCCTGTTCATGGCCGCGTCCAGCGCGCCGTCCCCCCTCTACGTCGTCTACCAGCACGAGTGGAGCTTCTCCGCGTCCACGCTGACGACCGTCTTCGCCGTCTACGTCGTCGGCATGATCGGCGCGCTCCTGGTGCTCGGGGCGCTGTCCGACCACATAGGCCGCCGCCCCGTCCTGGTCTCGGCGATCGCGCTCGAAGCGGTGGCGATGGTGCTGTTCATCGTCGCCGGCGACGTCCCGCTGCTGCTGACGGCCCGCTTCGTGCAGGGCGTCGCCACGGGAGCGGCGATGACGACACTCGGCGCGACGCTGGTCGACCTCAACCCGCCGCACGCACCGCACCGCGCGGGAGTCATCACCGGCGCCGCGCCGACGTTCGGCCTCGGCCTCGGCGCGCTCGGCTGCGGCTTCCTCGTCCAGTACGGGCCGCACCCGACCCGGCTGGTGTACGTACTGCTGCTCGCGGGCCTGGTGCTGGCCGGCCTGCTCGTCGCCGTACTGCCGGAGACCTCCCAGCAGCGGCCGGGCGCCGCGCGCTCGCTCCAGCCCCGGCTCGGCGTCGCCCCCCGGCTGCGGGCCGACCTGATCGCGCTGGTGCCGATCCTGGTGGCCAGCTGGGCGCTCGGCGGCCTCTACCTCGCGCTCGGCCCGTCCGTGGCCGTGGGCCTGTTCGGCCTGTCCAGCCACGTCGTCGGCGGTCTTGTCGTCACCCTGCTGTGCGGGCCTGCCTCGATCACGGCGTTCGCGCTGCGCGGCTGGCCGACCGAGCGCACGCTCGCGCTGGGCGCAGGGCTGCTGGTGGCCGGTACGGCGGTCGGCCTGGCCGGGGTCGAGGCGCACTCGGTCACGGCGGCGGCCCTCGGTACGGCCATCGCCGGTGTCGGCTTCGGCGGAGCGGGCCTGGCCAGCTTCGGCACCCTGGCCCGGATAGCGGAACCGGCCGAGCGGGGCGAGCTGTTCGCGGTCGCCTTCGTGATCTCCTACCTCGCCTTCAGCATCCCGGCCGTCGTCGCCGGGTTCGCCACCACCGACGTGGGCCTGCACAGGACCGCGGTCGTCTACAGCGCCGCCGTTATCGCCTTCGGCGCGCTCGCGCTGGTCGCGCAGCGCGTGCGCACCGGGCGCGCCGCCGTGGCCGGTCCGGCCGACCGCACGGCGGCCTGACCCGGGGGAAGCAGCAGGGCGGCGCGGAGCCGCCGGGCGGCCATCGGCCCGGCGGCACCGCGCCGACATCCGTGAAGACGGCCGCCCCACGGCCGTGAAGACCGGCGACCACGGCCGTAAAAGGGCAGGGCGCCGGTCCGTACCCCGCGTGCGGACACGGCCCCGTCCGGCATCATGCTGCGCATGAGCGGCTCCGAAGTCACCAGCGGCCCCGGCGCGGGCAAGGCGGCACACAGCAGGATCCCGATGACCGGGCGCGATCCGGAGGAACCCGGCAGGGTCTCCTCACCTCTGGAGCTGCTGTTCGACCTGACCTTCGTGGTGGCGGTCGGCACCGCCGCCTCGCAGTTCGCCGAGATGCTCGCCGAGGACCATCCCGCGCAGGCGGTCGTGGCCTTCGTGCTGGCGATGTTCGCGATCAGCGTCGCCTGGATCAGCTTCAGCTGGTTCGCCTCCGCGTTCGCCACCGACGACTGGCTCTACCGGGCGCTGACGATGGTGCAGATGATCGGCGTCGTCATCTTCTCGCTCGGCCTGCCGGCGATGTTCCACTCCGTCCAGGAGGGCCACCACCTGGAGTTGCGGGCGATGGTGATCGGCTACGTCGTGATGCGGATCGCGATGGTGCTGCACTGGTGGCGCGCCGCCACCGAATCACCCTCCTTCCACAAGGTCGGCACGGCCAACATCCGCTGGACCGTGATCGTCCAGGCCGGCTGGATCGCCGTGGGCTTCGCCGACCTGCCGATCGCCGCCGTCTTCGCGGCCTTCGCCGTGCTCGGCGTCCTGGAACTCGTCCTGCCGGTCATCACCCAGGGCGAGGCGGGCGCCACACCGTGGCACCCCCACCACGTGGCCGAGCGGTACGGCCTGTTCGCGATCATCACGCTGGGCGAGGGAGTGGTCGGCACCGTCGCCTCGTCCGGTGAACTCCTCGGCGGCGCCGACGGGACGCAGTGGAGCGGGAACGCGGTCGCCATCGTCGTCGCCGGGGTCGGGCTCACCTTCGGCATGTGGTGGGTGTACTTCGCGACCCCCTTCGGCGACATCCTCGCCCGCCGCCGGGGCCGCGGCTACCTCTTCGGCTACGGGCACATCCCGCTGTTCCTCGGCATCGCCGGCGCCGGGGCGGGGCTGCACCTGGCCGGCCTGCAGCTGGAGCAGCACTCGGAACTCGCCGACACCACCGTCGTCCTGTCCCTGGCCCTCCCCGTGGGCCTCTACCTGGTCATGGTCTATCTGCTGCACACCCTGCTGCTGTCCGCGGCGGACTCCTTCCACCTGCTGCTGATCTCCCTCACCCTCGCCGTCCTGCTCGCGGCCGTGCTGCTGTCGGTGGCCGGTGTCGCCATCGCGGTGTGCCTGCTGGTGCTCATGCTCGCCCCGTTCGTCACCGTGATCGGCTACGAGACGGTCGGCCACCGCCACCAGCAGGGCATGCTGGACGACCTCAGGGCCCAGCGGCACTGAGCGGCCCGCACAGTGTCCTGTCCGGCTGTCCGGCTGTCCGGCGTACCGCCCGGGCGGGCCGCCGGGCCGCGGCGGCGTCCGCGGGCCATGCTGCACCCATGGCTGACCTCCCGCTGATCGCGCCGATGCTCGCCACCCCCGGCCGCCTGCCGCTGCCCGGCGGGGACGGGGGGTGGGCGGTGGAGACCAAGCAGGACGGGCAGCGCGCGGTGGTCCACGCGCCCGGCGACGGTACGGCGCTGGTCCGGTCCAGGAGCGGCGAGGACATCACCGCGGTCTACCCGGAGCTGCGCGGCCTCGGCGGCGCGCTCGGCGCGGTCCCCGCGGTCCTGGACGGGGAGGTCGTCGCGCTCGACGCGTCCGGCCGGCCGGACTTCGAGCGGTTGCAGGCCCGGATGGGCCTGCTGCGCTCCCCGGGCCGCGCGGCCCGACTCGCGACCACGACGCCGGTGCATCTGATGATCTTCGACGTCCTCCTGCTCGGCGGACGGGACCTGACGGGCCGTCCGTGGACCGAGCGGCGCGAGGTGCTGGCCTCGCTCGGCCTGGCCGGTCCGCGCTGGTCGGTGCCCGCGGCCGTCGTCGGCCGGGCGGCGGAGGCGCTGGAGGCGACGCGGGCGGCGGGTCTTGAGGGCATCGTGTGCAAGCGGCTGACGTCCGTCTACGAGCCCGGCGTCCGGTCGCGGTCGTGGATCAAGATCCGCAACGTACGGACGCAGGACGTGATCGTCGGCGGGTGGGTGCCGGGCGGCGGGCACCTGGCCGGGCTGCCCGGTGCGCTGCTGGTCGGCGAACACCGCGACGGAGCCCTGCGCTATCTCGGCAGCGTGGGCACCGGCTGGTCCGACCGCGAGCGGGCCGTGCTCGCCCGCCTGCTGGACGTCGCGGCGACGGACACCTGCCCCTTCCGCCCGGCCCCGCGGGTGCCGCGTGCCCGGTGGGTGCTGCCCCGCCTGGTCGGCGAGGTCGGCTACTCGACCCGGACGCGCGCCGGCCTGCTGCGGCAGCCGTCCTGGTACCGGCTGCGCCAGGACCTCGCTCCCGGCGACCTCGACTGACCGGACCGGCCGCCCCGGACACCGCCGTCACCCGCTGCCCCGGACGCGCCGTCACCTGCCGCCTTCGCCGACCTGCTGCGGCGGGAGGCCCCGGGAGAGGTAGCCGCCGAGCGTGCCGGCGATGACGGCCATGACCTCGGCGGCGGCGGGGTGGACGAAGAAATGGCCGCCGGGCAGGACACGCAGCCGGGCGCCGGCGGCGGACTGCCCGCGCCAGCCGTCCAGGACCCGCACCGGCACCAGCGGGTCGTCGGTACCGCCGAAGACGGTCAGCGGCACCCCCAGGGGCGGCTCCGGGCGGTATTCGTACGTCTCCAGCAGCGAGAAGTCGGCCCTGAGAGTGGGCAGCATCAGCGCCATCAGCTCCTCGTCGTCGAGCATCTCGCGAGGGGTTCCGCCGAGAAGGCGCAGTTCGTCCAGGACGTCGGCGTCGGGTGCCCCGTGGATCGGGGGACGGTTGCGGGGCGTGCCGGGGGCGGCTGCCCCGGACACGAACAGGTGCGCGGGCGGCGGGAGTTCGCGGCGGCGCAGGGTCCTGGCCAGCTCGAAGGCGAGCAGACCGCCCATACTGTGCCCGAAGACCGCGTAGGGCCGGTCGAGATGGGGCGCCAGCGCGCCCGCCAGCGCGTCGGCGAGCGGCCGCATCCGGCTCAGCGGCGGTTCGCCGATCCGGCCGCCGCGGCCGGGCAGTTCCAGCGGGCAGACCTGGAGGCCGCCGGGCGCCAGGGCGGGCCAGCCGCGGTAGGCGGCGGCGCTCCCGCCGGCGTAGGGCAGGCAGAACAGCCGCACCGCGGCGCCCTGTTCGGGCTCGCCGCGGCCGAACCACGGGTTGTGCACGTCGGTCCTCCTTCGTCGCGCGGACACCGGCGCCGCTCGGCCCGGCCCGTACCGCTGGTCAGTCCGTCAGTCTCAGGGCGCCCGACGGGCAGCGCCGTACGGCCTCCTCGGCGTCCCCGATGTGAGTGTCCGCCGGTGCGGGCCGCAGCAGCAGCACCGTCCCGTCCACGTCCGACTGGTCGAACAGGTCGGGCGCGGTCAGGGCGCACATGCCCGAGCTGGCGCACATGTCGGTGTCGGCCTCGATTCGCATCTTCGGCATCTTTCGGTTCGCGGGTGGGGCGGGACGTGAACGGCGCCGCGGGCCTTCCGCAGCACGGGAATCCGGGTCAGGCGGCCATGCCGCCGTCGATCTGGAAGGTGGCCCCCGTGATGTAGCCGGCCCGGTCGGACAGCAGGAAGGACACGAGGTCGGCGACCTCCTCGGGGCGCCCGAAACGGCCGAGCGCGGCGCGCTGCTCGAACCGGTCGCGTACGTCCTGCGGCAGGGCCAGTACGGGGTCGGTGGCGATGAAGCCGGGCGCCACGGTATTGGCGCGGATGCCGTAGCGGCCGACCTCGCGGGCGAGGGACTTGGTGAAGCCGATGATCCCGGCCTTGGACGCGGCGTAGTTGGTCTGCCCCGCGTTCCCGTGCAGGCCCGCGATGGAGGACAGGGTGACGATCGCGCCGCGGCGGCGTCTGATCATGTCGCCGACGACGGCGCGGCAGACGTGGAAGACACCGTCGAGATTGGTGCGCAGCACACCCGTCCAGTCCTCGTCCTCCATCAGCGCCAGCGGCTGGTCGCGCAGCACCGCCGCGGAGGTGACGGCGGCCTGTACCGGGCCGAGGGCGTCCTCGACGGCGTCGACCAGGTCGTCCACGGCGCCCGGGTCGGCGACGTCGGCGCGGCGGACGAACGCGCGGCGGCCCAGCGCGCTGATCTCCTTCTCCACCTCGCGGGCGGCGGAGTCGTCGGAGGCGTAGCAGACGGCGACGTCGTAGCCGTCCTGCGCCAGGCGCAGCGCGACGGCCCGGCCGATACCCCGGGAGCCGCCCGCCACCAGGGCGACGGGACGGGCGGTGCCGCTCATGCCTGGTCCTCGCTCTCCGCGGCCTCCGCGGCCAGCAGTTCGAGCAGCTGCGCTTCCACTTCCTCGTCGGTGAGCCCGGCCAGCGGGTCGAGGCCGTCCGCCGCGTCGTCGCCGAGGCCGCGGTCCAGGACCTCGATGGTGCTGCGCGGACCGGCCGCGCCGGGGCCGGCGCCGGGCGCGGAGTCGAGCAGGTCCGCGGTGTGGGCGACCGTGGGGTGGTCGAAGAACGCCCGCAGGTCCAGATCGGCGCCGAGCCGGGCCTTGATACGGGTGCCGATCTGCACGGCGGCCAGCGAGTGGCCGCCCAGGGCGAAGAAGTCGTCGTCGACGCCGACCCGCTCCAGGCCCAGGATCTCCTGCCACACCTCGGCGAGTGCCTGCTCGCGGGGCGTGCGGGGGGCGACGTACGGCGTGGCGAGGTCGGGCCGCGGGTGGGTGCCGCCGGGCGGGCCGAGCTGGTCCATCTCCCGCGCCAGCAGCTCGGGCGTCAGCGTACGGGCGAGGGCGCGGACGCCGTCGAAGTCCCGGTGGGAGACCACCAGGTGGCCGGGGCGGCCGGCGGCGGCGAGGATACGGGCGAAGGCGTCCTGGCCCTGCCGCTCCGTGATGCCCTCGCCCAGGGTGCGCAGCACCTCGGGGCCGGCCTGCTCGTCGTGGCCGTCCTGGTCCGGGTGCCGGCCGGGCTCCGCCGAGGCACGCAGGATCTGCTCGCGCAGGCCGCTCGGATCGTTGATCCGCTTGATGGTGAAGTCGCTGATGCTCACCAGCACCCGGCCGTCGGGGTCGAGGATCTCGATGTCGCACGTGCTGGTCTCGCCCGCCGAGTCCGCGGGCTCCTTCATCTGGACGTACGCGTGGACGGTGCTGGTCAGACCGTGGGTGAAGCGCAGCCTGCGGTAGCTGAACGGCAGGTAGTAGGTGTCCGGGGCGTGCACCCGGGCGGTGCCGCCTGCCGCGTCGAGCAGCGCCGGGTGCAGCAGGTAGTCCGTGAGGTCGCCGTGGTATTCCTCGTCGAGCCGCAGGGTGGCCAGCAGCCGCCGGGCGCCGACCTGGATCTCCCGCATGCACCTCCAGCGCGGGCCGAAGGAGAACTCGATCGGGCCGCCCTTCTCGAACCGGTCAAGCCTGAGCCCGAGTTTGATCGACTCCGTGGTGTCCAGGACGTCCCGCACCTCGCAGTCGGCGAGCAGTTCGCCGAGGTCGCGTACGGTGTCGGGACGGCGCTCGGGGAAGGCGACGGTGCCGCGCGCGTGGTCGGTCCAGGCCGCGGCCCCGGGCGCGCCGGTGCGGCTCTGCACGGCGAAGTGCCAGCGGCCGTCGCGCTCCTCGACGGTGGTGAAGACCTCGCGGGTCTGCCCGTCGGGCACGATGACCGGGACCAGGTACTGCACATCGCCGATCTCGATGTCCCGTCCGGCCGCCTGCCCGGCCGCGGCGGCCCGCACCAGCTCCAGGTAGGCGGTGCCCGGGACGAGGCCGTGGCCCTGGATGCGGTGGTCGCCGACGATCCAGCTGTCGGCGGTGCTCAGGACGGTGGCGTACGTACGGGAGGCCGGAGTGTCGCGGACCAGGCGCTGGAGGAGCGGGTGGTCGCCGAGCGCCGTCCCGCCCGGGCCGCCGAACCGGGAGCCGAGCCCGGCGGCCATACCGGTCTCCTGCCAGGTGTCCCAGCCGACGGCCGTGACGGGCAGCCCGGTCTCCCGCCGCTTCCACTGGGCGAAGGCGTCGAGGAAGGCGTTGGCGGCGGCGTAGTCGCTCTGTCCCGGGCCGCCGAGGACGGCGGTCACCGAGGAGCACAGCAGCAGGAAGTCCAGGTCGTCGTCGCGGCAGACCCGGTCCAGGACGAGCAGTCCGTGGGTCTTGGCGGCGAGCACCGCGTCGGCCTCCGCCCGGGTCTTGGTGACCATCATGCCCTGCGAGGGGCTGCCCGCGGCGTGCACGACGCCGTTCAACCGGCCCGCGGCGGCGCGCAGTCCGGCCACCGCTTGCCCGGTCTGCCGCTCGTCGGTGACGTCGGCGCGCAACACCACGACGCGGGCGCCGAGGCCCTCGATGTGCCGCAGCCGGCGGATACGGGCGCTCGTGGGGTCGTCGGCTCGGTGGGCGGCGAGCCACGCGTCCCACGCGGCGGGCGCGGGGAACGCCGAGCGGCCGAGCAGCCCGAGCACGGGCCGGGAGGCAGCGCCCGCGAGGTGTTCCGCCATCGCCAGGCCGAGGCCGCCGAGGCCGCCGGTGATGAGGTAGACGCCGCCGTCGCGCGGGCCTGTGCCGTCCGCGTCCAGGGCGATCCGGTCGAAGCCGCGGCTCCACCAGTGGCGCCCGCGCAGCGCGAGTTCCGGCTCGCCCGCGGGACGGGCGAGCACGGTGAGCACGGCGCCGACGACGCCGTCGAGCGGGCGGGCGGCCTCGGCTCCGGTGATGTCGAGGGCGCGGCAGGCGGCGCCGGCGATCTCCTGCGGGATCACCGTGCACGCGCCGAGCAGGAGGGACTGCTCGGGCATCAGCGGTTCGTCGCCGGTGACGTCGTACACACCGCGGCACAGCACGTCGATGGTCACCGGGACCCGCGGGCGTTCGCCGCTGAGGGCCTGGGCGAGGGCGAGCAGGCTGTCGAAGCCGGTGCGGCGGGCGGCGTCCAGCCGGTCACCGGTGAGCGGTTCCGCGCCGCTCGCGCCGGGGGCCGCGCTCCACAGGTGGACGAAGCGCAGGCGCGGCCCGTCCCCTTCCGCGCCGGGGGCCGCTGCCGGGGCCGGGTCCAGGGACGGGACGAGCGCGGCCAGGTGGTCGCGTTCGGCCGGGTCCACCGTCCAGGAGTCGCCCGACCCGGCCAGGGCGCCGCCCGCGGTGACGCGGACGACCCGGTCACCGGCCGCCGCCAGCCGCTCGGCCAGGGCGTCGCCCAGGGCGGTGCCCGCGCCGAGCACCACCCAGGTGTCCCCGGTGGGGCCGGCCGCCGTCGCGGCCGGGAGGGGGAGGCGCTTCCAGCCCGGGGCGTAGAACCAGTCGCCGGGCGAGGCGGGCGAGGCGGGCGCCGCCGGTACGGCCGCAGCCGCGGCGCGTCGCTCCGCGCCCGCCGGCTCGACCCAGTAGCGGCGCCGCTGGAAGGCGTAGCCGGGCAGCCGCAGCGGCGGACGGGGGGCGCCGCCGTGGACGGCCGCCCAGTCGACGCGGGCGCCGGCGCTCCACAGGGCGCCCAGGCTCGCCTGGAGATATGCCGTGTCGTCGGTCCGGTCGCCGGGGTGCCGCAGCGATCCGGCCGCGGTGCGCGCGTCCGTCCACGCCCGGTGGGCGCGGACGAAGCTGGTGAGGTTCTGGCCGGGGCCGACCTCCAGCGGCAGTAGCGCCGGGTCGGCGAGCAGGATGTCCAGCGCGTCGCGGAAGCGCACCGGCCGCCGCAGGTGGGCGCCCCAGTATTCGGGGCTGGTCGCCTGCTCGTCGGTGATCCAGGTGCCGGTCACATTGGACAGGAAGGGCACGGCCGGGGCGTGCAGGGTGACCGCGCGCACCTCCTGGACGAACGGGTCGACGGCGGCGTCCATGCCGGGGGAGTGGAAGGCGTGCGAGGTGTGCAGGCGGCGGCATCCGATGCCCTCGGCCGTCAGCCGCGCTTCGAGGGCCGCCACCGCGTCCGCGCTGCCGGCGACCACGCTGAGCGCGGTGGAGTTGACCGCGGCGAGGCTCAGGCCGTCGCCGAGCCGGGCGGCGGTGTCCTCCTCGGAGAGGAAGACGCTGAGCATGGCGCCCCCTGGCATCTCCTGGACGAGCCGGCCGCGGGCGGCCACCAGTCGTACGGCGTCCTCCAGCGAGAAGACCCCGGCCAGGCAGGCGGCGACGTATTCGCCGATGCTGTGCCCCGCCATGGCCCTGGGCTGCACGCCCCAGGACTGCCACAGCCGGGCGAGCGCGTACTCCACCGCGAAGAGCACCGGCTGGGCGATCCGGGTGCGGCGCAGCACCTCGGCGGCGCTCTCGGGCGCCTCGGGGTCGTCCGGGCCGAGGACCAGGGTGCGCAGGTCCTGCCCCAGGTGCGGGGCGAACGCCTGCGCGCACCGGTCGAACTCGGCGGTGAAGACCGGCTCGTGGGCGTACAGGCCGCGGGCCGTACCGGGGTACTGGGCGCCCTGGCCGGGGAAGAGGAAGGCGACCGGCGCGGTCTCGGGCGCGGCGGCCGTCGCGGGCGCCGCGGCCAGCCGGCGCAGTGCCGCGACGGCCTCCCCGGCGCTGTGGCAGACCACCGTCCCGCGGTGCTCGAAGTGCCGTCGGCGGCAGGCCAGGGTGGCGGCGACGGCGTCGAGGTCGGTGCCGGGCCGCAGTTCGAGGTGGTCGGCCAGCCGCCGGGCGGCGGCGGCGAGCGCGGGCGCGGACTTCGCGGACAGCACCAGCAGCCGGGCCGGGCGGCCCGGGGCGGGTACGGGGGCCGGCAGGGGGGCCTCCTCGATGACGACGTGCACATTGGTGCCGCCGATCCCGAAGGAGCTGACGCCGGCCCGGCGCGGCTCGTCCGCGCGCGGCCAGGGCCGCAGCGCGGTGTTGACGTAGAACGGGCCGGTGTCCAGGGCGAGTCCGGGGTTGGGCCGCTCGCAGTGCAGCGTCGGCGGGATCGCCTCGTGCTTGAGCGCGAGGGCGGCCTTGATCAGGCCGGTGACCCCGGCGGCGGCGTCCAGGTGGCCGACGTTGCTCTTGACCGAGCCGATGGCGCAGAACCCGGCGTCCTGCGTGCCGGCCCGGAAGGCCCGGGTGAGGGCGGCGACCTCGATGGGGTCGCCGAGCGGGGTGCCGGTGCCGTGGGTCTCGACGAAGCCGACGGTGGCCGGGTCGATGTCGGCCAGGGCCAGGGCCTCGGCGATGACATCGGCCTGGCCGTCGACGCCGGGCGCGGTGTAGCCGGCCTTCAGCGAGCCGTCGTTGTTGACGGCGGTGGCCAGGATCACCGCGTCGACCGTGTCGCCGCCGGCCCGGGCGTCCTCCAGGCGGCGCAGGACGACGATGCCGACCCCGTTGCCCGCGACCGTCCCGGCGGCGTCGGCGTCGAAGGCCCGGCACGTGCCGTCGGGGGACAGGATGCCGCCGGGCTCGTACTGGTAGCCGCCGAGCAGCGGGGACGAGACCGAGACACCGCCGGCCAGGGCGATGTCGCACTCGCCGTTGAGCAGGCTCTGGCAGGCCAGGTGCACCGCGGTCAGCGAGGTGGAGCAGGCGGTCTGCACGGTGACCGCGGGACCGGTGAGGTCGAGCTTGTAGGCCGCGCGGGTGGCCAGGAAGTCCTTGTCCGAGGCCAGCATCACCTGGTAGAGGCCGGCCGAGTCCAGGACCCGCTGGTTGGTCATCAGGTTGAACAGCAGGTAGGAATTCAGGCCGGAGCCGCCGAAGACGCCGATCCGCCCGTCGAAGCGCTGCGGGTCGACACCCGCCGACTCCAGGGCGTGCCAGGCGCATTCGAGGAAGACCCGGTGCTGGGGGTCGAGGAGTTCGGCCTCGCGGGGGCTGTAGCCGAAGAAGCCCTCGTCGAAGCGGTCGGCGCCGGCCAGCACGCCCTTGGCCTTGACGTAGCCCTCCTGGCCGAGCAGCAGGGGGTCGGCGCCCGCCGCGAGGAGTTCCCCCTCGGTGAAGGCGGTGATGCCCTCCCTGCCCTGTTCGAGGTTGTTCCAGAAGGCCTCCACGTCGTCGGCGCCGGGGAAGCGTCCTGCCATGCCGATGATGGCGATACGGCCCGGATCCTGGTCTGGCTCTGACACTTCGATCACCTGTCTCCGCGGGAGGAAGCCCGCCGTTCGGCCGCCTGCTGGCGCCGGCTCTGGGACTGACGACGGTTCTCTGCGCGCTGCCGGGCGCCGGGCGCGACGGCCTGCGGCCCGGTCCGCCCGCCGCCGAGGTAGGCGGCGAGCGATCCGATGGTGGGGTGCTGGAAGAGTTCGACCATGGTCAGCTCGTGGCCGAGGTCGGCGGCCAGGCCGGTGCGGAATTCCGCCATCAGCAGCGAATGGCCGCCCAGGTCGAAGAAGTTGTCGCGCACACCGACGCGTTCGACGCCCAGCAGGCCGCGCCACATCCCGGCGAGCGCGTGCTCCAGGCCGTCGGTGGGCGCCACGAACCGGGTCCGCAGATCGGGCCGGTCGCCCTGCGGCTGCGGCAGCGCCTTGCGGTCGGTCTTGCCGCTGGGAGTGAGCGGCAGCGCGTCCAGCGCGGTGAAGGAGGCCGGCACCATGTACTCCGGCAGGTGCGCGCGCAGGTGCGCGGCGAGGTCGCCGGCGGCGGGCGCGACGGGTCCCGCGGCGGTCGTGTAGGCGGCCAGGCGCACGTCACCGGGAGCGTGCTCGCGGGCGACGACGACCGCTTCGCGCACGTCCTGGTGCCGGGTCAGCACCGCCTCGATCTCGCCGAGTTCGACGCGCAGGCCGCGCAGCTTGACCTGGTGGTCGAGCCGGCCGAGGAATTCCAGGGCGCCGTCGTCGCGGAAGCGGGCGAGGTCGCCGGTGCGGTAGAGGCGGGCGCCGGGCACGAAGGGGTCCTCGATGAAGCGTTCCGCGGTCAGGTCGGGGCGGCCGAGGTAGCCGCGGGCCAGGCCGCGCCCGCCGATGTGGAGCTCGCCGGGGACGCCCTCGGGGACGGGCCGGTCGTGCCGGTCCAGGACGTACATCCGGGTGTTGGCGATGGGCCGGCCGATGGGCACCGGCCGCCCGCCCGGTTCCGGCCGGCAGTGCCACGCGGTGACGTCGATGGCGGCCTCGGTGGGGCCGTACAGATTGTGCAGCTGCGCCGGGTAGCGCTCCAGGAAGCGGTCCTGGAGGGCGCGCGGCAGTTCCTCGCCGCTGCAGAAGACCCGGCGCAGACCGGCGGACATCCGCGGCGGCTCCTGGAGGTAGAGCTGGAGCATCGACGGGACGAAGTGCAGGGTCGTGATGCGCTCGGCCTCGACGGTGGCGGCCAGGTAGCCGCTGTCGCGGTGGCCGCCGGGCCGGGCGAGGACGAGCGTCGCGCCGGCCATCAGCGGCCAGAAGAACTCCCACACCGACACGTCGAAGGAGAACGGCGTCTTCTGCAGGACGCGGTCGGTGCCGTCGAGCCGGTAGGCGTCCTGCATCCACAGCAGGCGGTTGCGCAGCGCCGCGTGCACATTCATGACGCCCTTGGGGCGGCCGGTGGAGCCGGAGGTGAAGATGACGTACGCCAGATCCTCGCCGTCCACCGCCACCGCGGGGTCGCTGTCCGGCTCGGCGGCGAGCGCCGCCGCCAGGTCCTCCACGCGCAGCACCGGGCAGTCCACGGCGGGCAGCGCCCCCGCCGCCGGGCCGTGGGTGAGCAGCACCGGGGGCCGGGCGTCCCCGACGATCGCGGCCAGGCGCGCGGCCGGCAGCTCCGGGTCGAGCGGTACGTACGCCCCGCCGGCCTTGAGGGTCGCCAGCAGCGCGACGACCAGGTCGAGGGAGCGCTCCATGGCGACGCCGACCAGGACGTCCCGGCCGACGCCGTGGCGGCGCAGCAGATGGGCGAGCCGGTTGGCGCGGCGGTTGAGCGCGTCGTAGCTCAGGCTCCGGCCGTCGTGGCGCACGGCCTCGGCCGCGGGCCGCAGCCGGGCCTGCTCCTCGATGTGCTCGTGCACGGGGCCGCTGCCCGGCCACTGCTTTTCTGTGTCGTTCCAGTCGGCCAGGACGCGGCGGCGCTCGGCGGCGTCCAGCAGGTCCAGCTCCGCCATGGGCGCGTCGGGGCGGGCGACGACCTGTTCCGCCAGCCGCCTGA
Source organism: Streptomyces sp. NBC_01477 (assembly GCF_036227245.1). GTDB lineage: Bacteria > Actinomycetota > Actinomycetes > Streptomycetales > Streptomycetaceae > Actinacidiphila. Next base: position 364,531 of record NZ_CP109445.1, on the reverse strand, counting down.
AGTGCCCGGCGAGCCGCACGACGGTCGCCTCGTCAAAGAGGTCGCGGTCGTACTCGAACCAGCCGGTCAGGCCGCCGTCGGCGTCGAACGCCTGGAGTTCCAGGTCGAAGCGGGCGCCCTCGCTCCTGACCGGGAGCCGGGTGAGGCGGGCGCCCGCCATGGCGAAGTGCGGTACGGGCTCGCGGCCGTAGCTGAAGCTGACCTGGTAGACCGGGGGGCGGCTGAGGTCGCGCGGGGTGTTGAGGTCGGCGACGATCAGTTCGAACGGGACGTCCTGGTGGGCGTACGCGCCCAGGCACGCGTCCCGGACGCGGGTGAGGACCGGGACGAAGGACGGGTCGCCGCCCATAGAGGTCCTGATCGGCAGGGTGTTGACGAAGTAGCCGATGAGCGGCTCGACCTCGGCGCGCCCGCGCAGGGCGGTGGGCACGCCCACGACGATGTCGTCCTGGCCGCTGTAGCGGTGCAGCAGGATCTGGAAGACCGCCAGCAGCGCCATGTACGGGGTGGCGCCGTGCCGGCCGGCCAGCGCGGCCAGGTCGCCGATCAGGGCCGGGGGCAGGTCGACCGGCACGGAGGCGCCGTTGAAGCCCTGCACGGCGGGGCGGGGCCGGTCGGTGGGCAGGTCGAGAACGGCGGGCGCGCCCGCCAGATGGCCGCGCCAGTAGGCCAGGTCCTGCTCCCAGCCGCCCTCTTCCAGCTGCCGCTGCTGCCAGGCGGCGAAGTCGCCGTACTGGATGTCGGGTTCGGGCAGCGGCGAGGGGCGCCCGTCGGCGAACGCCTCGTACAGCTCGGACAGTTCTGACAGGAAGACAGCGGTGGACCAGCGGTCGGAGATCAGGTGGTGCATCGCCACGGCGAGCACCGACTCGTCCGGGCCCGTGCGCAGCAGCCGGACCCGCAGCAGGGGGCCGGTGCCGATGTCGAAGGGTTCGGCCAGCGCCTCGCCGATCCACCGCTGCCGGTCGGCCTCGGTGAACCGCGGCCCGCCGAGGTCGGTTTCCGGTACGTCCACGGTCATGCCGTGGCGGACGACCTGGACCGGCGCGCCCTCGCGCAGCTCGAACACGGTGCGCAGGGCCTCGTGGCGGCGCACGATCTCGGCGACGGCGGCGCGCAGCACCGCCGTGTCGAGGGGGCCTTCGACCCGGACCGCGCCGGGCACGATGTAGCCGGGGTTGCGCGGCCTGAGCTGTTCGAGGAACCAGGTGCCGCGTTGCAGGACCGACAGCGGGAAGACGTCCTCGGCCCGGGCGCCCCGGGCCAGCAGCTCCTCGAAGCGGGCCCGCTGCTCGGGGGTGAGGGCGGCCAGCCGCCGGTCCAGGTCGTCGGTCACTGCCGTCCCTCCGGACCGGCGGGCGACGCCGCCCGGCCCTCGCCGCGGGCGGTGATCTCGTCCAGGAGCTGCGCGGCGAGGTCGGCCGACCGCCGCACGCGGCGGATCGCGGCCGGCGCCGCTGGCGCCTGCGGCGCCCCCGCCTCGCCGCTGCCGGCGCCGCTGGACGGCAGTTCGCCGAGGACGCGCTCCGCGACGCTGCGGATGGTGGCGCCGCCGAGGAAGTCGGTGATCTGGAGGGTGACCAGCAGCCGGCTCTGGATGTCGTTGCGCAATTCCACGGCCATCAGCGAGTCCAGGCCGAAGGCGGTGAGCGGCTCGTCCAGGCCCACCTCGGTGGTGGCCGAGCCGAGCACGTCCTTGACGCCGAGCACGAACTGCCCGGTCAGCGCGGCCAGCCGCTCCTGCTCGGGCAGCCGCAGCAGTTCCTCGGCGGTGCCGATCCGGCTCTGCCTGCGCCGGGAGCGCGAGGAGCGCCGGGCGGTCCGCCCGCCGCCGGGCTCCGCGGCCCGGCTGCCGGGGTCCTCCTGGACGTCCTCGCCCTCGGCGGCGGCGGTGGCGGCGCCGTCCCAGGGCCGGGGCGGCTGCCAGCAGGGGACCGGCTCGAACGGGTAGCCGGGCAGCTGCGCCCTGGCGCGGGCGTAGTCCCGGTCGAAGCCGGCCCAGTCGATGGCGGCGCCCGCCGCGTACAGCTCGGCCACCGTCGACAGCAGCACCTCCCAGTCGTCCTGCTGGGGGCGCAGGCTCGGCAGCAGCAGGTCGTCGTGGCCGGGCGGCAGGGCGTCGCTGATGACGCCCAGCAGGGTGGGGGCGGGGCCGACTTCGAGGAAGGTGCGGTAGCCCATGTCGCGCAGGGTGCGCACCCCGTCGGCCAGCCGTACGGTCTCCCGGACGTGCCGGGCCCAGTAGTCGGGGCCCGGCGCCTGGTCCCACGGCCACAGGGCGCCGCTGACATTGGAGACCAGCGGGATGCGGGGGGCGGTGAAGGCGATCTTCTCCGCGGCGCGGCGCAGCGGTTCGACCGCCGGGTCCATCAGCGGCGAGTGCCCGGCCGACGCGATGTGCAGCGGCCTGGCCTTGACACCGCGGGCCGCGAAGGCGGCGCACACGGACTCCACCAGGCCGCGGTCGCCGGAGATGGTCGTGGCGGCCGGGCCGTTGACCGCGGCGATGGCGATCAGGTCCCGGTGGGCGGCGATCTCGGCCGCGACGTCCTCCTCGGCGGCGAAGACCGCGGCCATGGTGCCGGGCCGCCCGTGGTCCTGGATGATCCGGGCGCGCTCCACCGAGAAGGCCAGCCCGTCCTCCAGCGACATCGCGCCCGCGACGCAGGCGGCGACGCATTCGCCCGCGCTGTGCCCGAGGACCGCCGCCGGGGTGATGCCCCAGGACTGCCACAGCCGGGCCATGGCGTACTCGACGGCGAAGGTGGCGGGCTGGGCGTAGGCCGTCTCGTTGATCTGCGTGTCCGCGGGGTCGTCGGGGAACAGCACGGACAGCAGCGGCCGCTCCAGCAGCGGTTCGACGATCCGCGCGCACTCCTCGACCGCCTGCCGGAAGGTCGGCTGGGTGTCGAAGAGGCGGCGGGCCATGCCGGGGCGCTGGGCGCCCTGCCCGGTGAAGAGGAAGACCACCTCGGAGCTGCCCGCCTCGCCCTGGACGAGGCCGGGTCCGCTCTCGCCGCGCAGGAAGCCGGCGAGCCGCCCCGCGACCTCGCTCCGGGTGGCGCCGACGGCGGCCAGGCGGTGCCGGAAGTGGGAGCGGCCGGTGCCGGCCGACCAGCACAGGTCGGCCAGCGCGGTCCCGTCGCCGTCGGTGAGCCGGGCGGCGTAGCGCCGGGCGACCTCGGCGAGCGCGGTCTCGGTACGGGCCGACAGCGCCAGGACCGAGGCGGGCCTGCGGTCGTCCGGCGCGGGCGGCGCGGCCGGGGGTGCCTGCTCCAGGATGAGGTGCGCGTTGGTGCCGCTGAGGCCGAAGCCGCTCACGGCGGCGGCCCGCCTGCCGCCCTCGGGCTGCGGCCACGGGATGCGGGCGGTGGGCACCTCGAAGGTGGTGCCGTCGAAGGAGATGTTGGCGTTCAGCTTGTCGAAGTGCAGGTTGGGCGGGATCTCGGCGTGCGACAGGCACAGGGCGGCCTTGATGAGCCCGGCGACCCCGGCCGCCGCCTCCAGGTGGCCGATGTTGGTCTTGACCGCGCCGAGGTAGACCGGGGCGCCGTGCTCGCGGCCGTAGACGTCGGCGAGGGCCTCGGCCTCGATGGGGTCGCCGAGCCGGGTGCCGGTGCCGTGGGTCTCGATGAAGCCGACCTGCTCGGGGCGTACCGAGGCCGCGGCAAGGGCGCGGCGGAAGACGTCGCGCTGCGCGGCGCCGTTGGGCGCGGTGATGCCGGCGCTGCGGCCGTCCTGGTTGACCGCGCCGCCGCGCACCACGGCCAGGACCCTGTCCTGGTCGCGCACGGCGTCCGAGAGCCGCTTGAGCACGACGACGCCGCAGCCCTCGCCGCGTACGTAGCCGTCGGCGGCGTCGGAGAAGGTCATGGCGCGGCCCTGCCGGGACACCGAGCCGAACTGCGACTGCGAGATCATCAGCAGCGGGGACAGGACGACGTTGACACCGCCGGCCAGCGCCATGTCGCACTCCCCGGTGCGCAGGCTCTGGCACGCCTGGTGGACGGCCACCAGCGAGGACGAGCAGGCGGTGTCGACCGTGATGTTGGGGCCGCGCAGGTCGAGCAGGTAGGCGATACGGGCCGGGACGAAGCTGAGGGCGGCGCCGGAACTGGTGTAGGCGCTGACGTCGTCGGGGTGGCGGATCTGCGCGGTGATGTAGTCCCAGCTGGCCGCGCCCATGAACACCCCCGTGTGGCTGCCGGCCAGCGAGCCGGGGGCCTGCCCGGCGTCCTCCAGCGCCTCCCAGGCCACTTGCAGGCTCAGCCGCTGGTGCGGGTCCATCTGGAGCGCCTCGCGCCGGGAGATCCCGAAGAAGTCGTGGTCGAAGCGGTCCAGGCCGTCGAGGAAGGCGCCGGAGCGGGTGTAGACCTTGCCGGGTCTGCCGGCCTCCTCGTCGTAGAAGGCGTCGTGGTCCCAGCGGTCGGCGGGGATGCCGCCCACGGCGTCGGTGCCCTCGGTGAGCATCCGCCAGTAGGTCGCGGTGTCGGTGACGCCGCCGGGGAAGCGGCAGCCCGCGCCGACGATGGCGACCGGCTCGAAGCGGGCCCGCTCGTGCTCCTCGACCTGCCGCTGCAGGCGCTCCATCGTCAGATAGGCGCGCTTCAGCGTGTCGGCCGACACCATGTCCGGTCCGGCTGACGTCATCGCTGACCCCTTTCGTCGATCTGCTGGGTCCTGGCCAGCAGCAGTGCTTCCAATTGCGCGGCGGACATCGAGTCGAGGTCCGGCGTGCCGTCCGCGGCGCCCCCGTCGTCCATGGCGGCGGGCGGGGCGCTGGCGGCGGGCAGCTCCTGGCCGCCCGCCGGCTGCGCCGCCCGGTCCGCCTCCAGCGGGATGCCCATGCGCTCGGCCAGATACGGCACCAGGGCGTCGACCGTCGGGAAACGCCAGGTGACGGTCGAGGGCAGCTGGACGTGCAGGCTGGACTCCAGCGCCTTGCGCAGGTCCAGCGACAGCAGCGAGTCGAAGCCCATGCTGGTCAGGGGCGCGCTGGTGTCGATCCCGGCGGCCTCCGCGCCCACCACCCGGCCGGCGACGGCCTTGCAGTGCTCGGTCAGCACGGCCCTGCGGCGGCGGCCCGGCTCGACGGCGAGCATCGCGCGGCGGACCTCGTCCAGGGGCCGCCGCTCGCCGCCCTCCGCCTCCTCGGAGCCGCCGAGCAGGGTACGCAGCAGGCCGCCGCCGGGGTGCTCGCGCAGCTTCGCGCGGTCCAGCGGCAGGACGCCGACCTGGGTCGCGGAGGAGCGCAGCAGCCGGTCGAGGGCCGCGATGCCCGACTCCGGGCTGATGCTCCCGATGCCGCGGGCGGCAAGGGCGCCGCCGCGGTCGGGCCGGGCCGCCAGGCCGATCCGCGCCCACGGCCCCCAGTTGATGCTGAGCGCGGGCAGCCCGAGCGAGCGCCGGTGGTGCGCGAGCGTGTCGAGGAAGGCGCTGGCGGCTGCGTAGTTGCCCTGGCTTGCGGAGCCGAGGACCGCGGCGGCGGAGGAGTACAGCACGAAGAAGTCCAGGTCCCGCCGCACGGTAGCGCGGTGCAGATGCCAGGCGGCGGCGGACTTGGGGCCCGCGACGGCGTGGAAGCGGTTCCGGTCCAGGCCGGTGAGCAGGCCGTCGTCCAGGACGCCCGCGGCGTGCACGATCCCGGCCAGCGGCGGCATGGTGGCGTCGATACGGGCCAGCAGCTCGTCCACGGCGCCGCGCCCCGACAGGTCGGCGCTGACCGTGGCGACCTCGGCGCGGGCACGCAGGACCGCGAGGGCCTGTTCCGCCTCCGCCGTCGGGGCGCTGCGCCCGGCCAGCACCAGGTGGCGGGCGCCCTGCCCGGCCAGGTAGCGGGCGGTCTCCAGGCCCAGCGCGCCGAGGCCGCCGGTGATCAGGTACGTACCGGACGGCCGTACGGGCGCGGAGTCCGGGGCGGTCCTGACCGGCTCGTGCGGGTCGGGGCACAGCACGAGTTTGCCGGTGTGCCGCGCCTTGGCCATCGCGGTGAAGGCGGCCGGGGCGTCGGCGTAGCCGTAGGGGGTGACGGGCAGGGCGCTGAAATCGCCGCGTTCGAAGCCCTCGGTGACGGCGGCGAACAACTCGGCGACGGCCTCGGGCTGTTCGCGGATGGTGCGTTCCAGGTCGACCGCGAGGAAGGCGCGGCTGTCCTTGAAGAACTCCATGCCGATATGGCTGTTGTCGTAGATGTCGCGCTTGCCGATCTCCACGAACCGGCCGCCCGGCGCCAGCAGCCGCATGCTGCGGACCAGCGCCTCGCCGGAGGCGGAGTTGAGGACGACGTCGACGCCGCGGCCCCCGGTGCGCTCCATGATCCGGTCGGCGAAGGCGAGGGTGCGGGAGTCCATGGGGTCCGGCACACCGAGGGTGCGCAGCAGTTCGCGCTTCTCGGGGGTGCCGGCGGTGGCGTACACCGCGGCGCCGCGGCGCCGGGCGACCTGGAGCGCGGCCAGTCCGACGCCGCCGGTCGCCGAGTGGATCAGGACGCTCTCGCCGGCGCGCAGCCGGGCCAGGTGCTCCAGGGCGTGGACGGCGGTGAGGAAGGCGATGGGGACGGCGGCGGCCTGCTCGTCGCCGAGCATCGGCGGCGCGTAGGCCACCAGGTGCTCGCTGACGGTGGTGTACGCCGCCAGCGCGCTGGGACCTGCGGCCATCACCCGGTCGCCCACCCGGTAGCGGGTCACACCCTCGCCGAGGGCGCTGACCCGGCCGGCGCACTCGGCGCCGAGCGGGACGACCCCTTCGGCCCCGGGATAGGCGCCGAGCGCCTTGAGTACATCGCTGAAGTTGAGCCCGGCGGCGCTGATCTCGATCTCGACCTCGCCCGGTCCCGGCGGCGTGCGGTGCCACCAGGTGGGCGCGACACTGCCGAGGGCGCCGGGACGGGCGGCGAGGACGCGGTGGTTGCCGTCGCGCGCGGCGTCGAAGGGCCAGGCCGCCGGCTCCCAATGGGCCCGGTCCGCCGGGGCCGACCAGGGCCGCAGGGCGGGGGTCAGCCGGGCGCCGGCGCGCAGGGCGACCTGGTCGTCGTCGCCGGAGCGCAGCAGTTCGGCCAGCAGCAGGCCGGTCTCCCCGTCGGGCCTGCCCGGGTCCAGGTCCACGACGGTGGGCCGCAGTTCGGTGTGCTCCAGGCCGATCACCCGGGCCAGGCCCCACAGCGGCGACTGGCCGGCCGCGAGGGCGTCGCCGTCGCGCGCGGGCTGGGCGCCGCGGGTGAGCAGGACCAGCCGCGGGGCCGGGTCCTGGCCCGCGCGGGCCAGTTCCTGGACCAGGTGCAGGACGGGCACCGTTGCGGCGTCCTGCGCGGCGGGCAGCTGCTGCGGGCGGCCGTCCTCGGTGAGCACGGTGTCCAGGGTCCAGGCGTGCACGATGCCGTCGGGGCGGATTCCGGCGGCGGCCAGGTCGGCCAGCAGCGCGGCGACGTCCTCGCGCCGCGCGGGGTCGAGCAGGTAGTGGGCGGGGTGCGGGGTGCCGTAGGCCGCGCCCGCAGTGACGGTCACGCAGGTGCCGCCGCGGGCGCGCAGCTCGGTGACCAGCGCGTCGGCGGTGCCGCCGGCGTCGGCGAACACCAGCCAGGTGCCGGGCTGTACGCCGGCGGGGGAGTCCGCGGGGGCCTCCCGCCAGGCGATCTCGTGCAGGGCCTCGGCGAGCGGGTCGGCGGAGGTTCCGCCCTCCAGCAGCCGGAGCGCGATGCCCGTGATCTCGCCGACCGGTGCGCCGGACCCGTCGTAGAGCACGACGCTCGCGCCGGTGATCTCCTCGGCGCCGGCCTGCGGCGCGGTGACCGCGGCGTGCGCCCAGCGCGGCGCTGCCCGCTCGGTGAAGAGGGTGAAGCCGCCGACGCGCACCGGCAGATAGGTGCCGGTGACGGCGCCCTCCTCGGCCGTGTGCGGCGACAGCGCGGCCATGAGGGTCTGGAGCGCGCTGTCCAGTACGGCAGGGTGCACCGGGTGCTCGCCGCGGTCCGCGGTCAGCGCCGACCGGTCGCGCAGCCTGGCCAGGGCCTCGCCGGGCCCGTGCCACAGCTCCTCGACGCCCTGGAAGGCCGGCCCGTACGCCAGCCCCGCCCGGTGCAGCGCGGCATAGTGGCCCTCCGCGTCGGCGGGAGCGGCGCACCGGTCCCGTACGGCGGACAGCGGTTCACCGCCGCCTTCGGGCGCGCCGCGGCGGAAGGCGCCGCGGGCGGCCTCGGCCCATTCGTCGTCGGCCGCGGCGCGGGTGAACAGCCGCAGCGAGCCGGCGTCGGCGGTCTCGGGGACGAGGACGAGCTGCACGGTGGTGTCCTCGGCGTTCTCCGGCACGACGGTCAGCCGGGTGAAGTGGACGTCGGCCAGCGCGGCCGGCCCGCCGAGGTGGTCGCGTGCCGCGGCGAGTGCCGCGTCCAGGACCAGTGCGCCGGGCAGGACGGGGCTGCCGCCGACCTGGTGGTCGGCCAGGTAGCCGAAGCCGTCGAGGTCGACCGGCGCGGACCAGTGGGCGGCGTACGGCGGCAGTGCGGACCGTACGGCGGAGCGCAGGACGGGGTGCCCGCGGTGCTCGGGCCTGTGCCGGGTGTGCTCGGCGAACCAGGCACGGGTGCGCTGCCACGGGTAGGTGGGCAGATCGGCCATCGGACCCGCCGGGCCGTACACCCGGGTCCAGTCGATCTGGTAGCCGGCGGTGTAGAGCCGGCCGAGTTCGCCGCGGACGGCGGCGCGGCCCGGCTGGTCGCGGCGCAGCGACGACACGGCGGCCGTGTGGCCGTACGAGGACAGGCGCTCGGTGACGGCGTCGGTGAGCATCGGGTGCGGCGACATCTCCACGAAGACGTCGTGGCCGGACTCGGCGAGCGCGGTCACGGCGGTGTCGAACAGCACCGGTCGGGTGAGGTTGGACGCCCAGTATTCGGCGTCCAGCCGGTCGCCCTCGACGGGCCGTCCGGTCACGGTGGAGATCATGGGAATGGCGCCGGCGCGCGGCCGCAGGTCCGCCAGCAGCCGCCACAGCTCCTGCGCGACGGGCTCCATCAGCGGGCAGTGGGAGGCGAATTCGACCGACTCCAGGACCCGGCAGTAGACACCGTCGGCCTCCAGCGCTTTGGCGAGGGCCTCCAGGGCGGCGCTCTCACCGGAGAAGACGGTGGAGCCAGGGCTGTTGCTCGCCGCGACCCACACCGGCCCCGGGCGCCGCTCGGCGAGGATCTCGCGGGCCCGGTCCAGGGTCACACCGGCGACGGCCATCCGGCCCTTGCCGGTGGCGCTGTGCAGGGCGGAGCCGCGGTGCAGCGCGATGACGAGCGCGTCCTCCAGGGTGATCGCGCCCGACAGGTGCGCCGCGGCGATCTCGCCGACGCTGTGGCCGACGACGGCGGCCGGTTCGACGCCCCAGGAGCGCCACAAGGCGGCGAGCGCGACCTGCACGGCGGTCAGCGCGGGCTGCCCGACGGCGGTGTCCAGCAGCCGGGACCCGGCGGGCTCCGCGGTGAGCTGGCCGAGCAGCGACCAGTCGGTGTGCCGGCGCAGCAGCGCGTCGCAGCGCTCCACGACCGCGCGGAAGACCGGTTCCCCGTCGAGCAGGTCGGCGGCCAGCGGCCACCAGCGCGGACCCTGCCCGGAGAAGACGAACACCGGCGCGGGGCGCCAGCCCACCCGGCGGATTCCGCTGGACAGGCCGGCCGCCTCCTCGCCGCGGCCGAACGCCGCCAGCGCGGCGCGCAGTTCGTCCGCGGACGAGCCGGTGCAGGCCAGCCGGTGCTCGTGGTGGGTGCGGCGGACCGCGGCGGCGGCGGCGAAGTCGGCCAGGGACGTGCCGGGCGCGGCGAGCTTGTCGGCGTGGGCCGCCGCGAGGTCGCGCAGGGCCTGCTCGTCGCGGGCGGAGACGGCCAGTACGACGGCGCCGTCCGCGCCCTCCCGCCGGACCGCGGGAGCGGCGGCGGGCGGCTGCTCCAGCACCAGGTGCGCGTTGGTGCCGCCGAAGCCGAACGAGCTGACGCCCGCCAGGGCGGGGGCCTCGGCGCCGGCCGGCCACGGCTGGAGGGTGTCGGCGACCCGCAGCGCGAGGTCGCCGAAGGGGATGTGCGGGTTCGGCTCGCGGTAGTGCAGGGTCGCGGGCACGGTGCGGTGCCGCACCACCAGCGCGGCCTTGATCAGGCCGCCGATTCCCGCCGCGGCCTCCATGTGCCCCAGGTTGGACTTCACCGAGCCGATCAGGCAGGGCCGTTCCGGCGCGCGGCCCTCGCCGAGGGCGGCGCCGAGCGCCTTGGCCTCGATCGGGTCGCCGAGGATCGTGCCGGTGCCGTGGGCCTCGACGTATCCGATGTCCGCGGCCCGCACCCCGGCCCTGCGGTGGGCGGCGCGCAGCACCGCCTCCTGGGCCTGCGGGTTGGGTGCCATCAGGCCGTTGCTCGCGCCGTCCTGGTTGACGGCGCCGCCGCGTATGACGGCGTGCACGGGGTCGCCGTCGGCCAGCGCGCGGCTGAGCGGCTTGAGCACGACGACCCCGGCGCCCTCGGAGCGCACGTATCCGTCGGCCGCCGCGTCGAACGGCTTGCAGCGGCCGTCGGCCGACATCACCCCGGCCTTGCTGAAGTTGATGGCGAAGGCGGGGGAGAGCACCAGGTTGACCCCGCCGGCGAGCGCCAGGTCGCAGTCGCCCCGCTCCAGGCTCGCGCACGCCTGGAGGACCGCGACGAGCGAGGAGGAGCAGGCGGTGTCCACGGCCATGCTGGGGCCGCGCAGGTCCAGCAGGTACGACAGCCGGTTGGCGGCGATGCTCAGGGCGCTGCCGGTGCCGGTGTAGGGGTCGATCGCGTCGAGGTCGCGCAACTGCCCCGTGGCGTAGTCGAAGGTGGAGATGCCGACGAAGACGCCGGTGGGGGAGCCGGCCAGCCGGTCGGTGGGCACCCCGGCGTTCTCCAGTGCCTCGAAGGCGACTTCGGCCAGCAGCCGCTGCTGGGGGTCCATGCGCGCGGCTTCCTGCTGCGCGATGCCGAAGAAGGCCGCGTCGAACCGGTCGACGCCGTCGAGGAAGCCGCCCCAGCGGCTGTTGGTGCGCCCGGCGGCGGCCGGGTCGTCCGAGGTGTACTGCTCGATGTCCCACCGGTCGGCGGGGACCTCGGTCACCGCGTCGCGGCCCTCGCTCAGCAGCCGCCAGAAGCTTTCGGGGCCGTCGACACCGCCGGGGAAGCGGCAGCCGATGCCGATGATCGCGACCGGCTCGGACGCGGCGGCAGCGGCGGGTGCGGCGGGCGCCTCCGGGGCGGGCCGGGCAGCGCTGCCGGCGGCCGGTACGGCGGGGGCCGCGGCCGGGGCGTTGCCGGCCAGGTGCTCGGCGAGTCCGGCCGGGGTGGGGTGCTCCCACACGACGGTGGGCTCCAGCGGCCGGCCGAGCCAGCGTTCGAGGTCGCCGACCATCGCGACCGTCTCCACCGACCGCAGCCCGTAAGCGGCGAACGGCAGCGCGGGGTCGACGGTCTCGGCCCGGTTGCCGGTCGCGGCGGCCAGCGCCTCGCGCAGCCACCGCTCGATGCCGGCCGCGCCCGGGGCGGGCCGCGGGGTGCCGGGCGGAGCAGCCGCGACGGGCGGGGCCCCGGGCACCTCCCCGTCGGCCGCCGCGGGCACCTCCGCCGGGCCCGCCGCGCCGGTCCCGTCCGCCCGCCACAGGGCCAGCGGGTTCAGGGTCCCGCCGAGCACCGCGTCCAGGCAGGCCTGGCGCTGGAGCTTGCCGCTGGAGGTCTTCGGCACGGTCCCGGGCCTGGCCAGCGCCACGACGTACGCCTGCAGGCCGTGCTCGACCGCGATCTCGGCGCGGATCGCGGCGATGACCCGGTCGCGGTCCGCGGGCGAACGGCTGCCGCGGTATTCCTGGACGACGATCAGGCGCTCCTCGCCGCCGAGGTCGCGGACGCCCGCCACCCCGCAGCCGGACCGCAGGCCCTTGTCGACACCCTCGACGGTGCGTTCGATGTCGTGCGGGTAGTGGTTGCGGCCCGCGACGATGATGACGTCCTTGATGCGGCCCGTGACGTAGATCTGGCCGCCGTCGGTGAAGCCCAGGTCGCCGGTGCGCAGGAACGGACCCTCGCCGCTGCCGGCGATACGGGCGCCGAAGGTCTCCGCGGTCTCCCGCTCGCGCCCCCAGTAGCCGTGGGCGACGCTCGGCCCCGCGACCCACAGCTCACCGACCCGGCCCTCGGGCAGCAGGGCGCGGGTGTCCGGGTCCACCGCGACGACCCGCTGGTCGTGCGGGGAGACGCCGCAGCTGAGCAGGGTCCGCGCGGCCTCGTCGGGGCCGGCGTCCTCGGCGGCTCCGGACAGCAGCCCGGCCGTCCGCAGCCTCCTGCTGACCGGTTCGGCCGCGGGGTCGCCGGTGGAGACCATCAGTGTGCCCTCGGCCAGCCCGTAGGAGGGGGCGTGCGTGGCGGGCCGGAAGCCGCAGTCGGCGAAGGCGCGGGAGAAGCGCTCCAGGGTCAGCGGGCTGACCGGTTCCGCGCCGTTCGGCGCCACACGCCAGGTGCTCAGGTCGAGGGTGCGCCGCTCCTGCTCGGTCACCTTCTCGACGGCGAGGTCGTAGGCGAAGTTGGGGGCGGCGCTCGCGGTGCCGCCCGCCTCCGAGATCGCCCGCAGCCAGCGCAGCGGCCGTTTGAGGAAGGAGAACGGCGACATGAAGGTGACGGGGAAGCCGGCGTAGGCGGGGGTGAGCAGGCCCAGGATCAGGCCCATGTCGTGGAAGGGCGGCAGCCAGCTGACCATGTGCTGGGCGGGGTCGTCGTGGAAGAACTCGCGGTACATCGCCGCGATGTTGTGCAGCAGGTTGCCGTGGCCGACCATCACGCCCTTGGGGCGGCTGGTCGATCCCGAGGTGTACTGGAGGAAGGCGAGGTCGTCGCGGACGGACCCGGGGTGGCGCCACTCGTCGGCGGCGGCGCTGTCGAGGGCGTCGACCGTCAGCCAGGCGATGTCCCGCAGCGCCGGGGCCTGTTCGGCGAACCGGTCGGCCAGCGCGACGGTCCCGGCCGGCGCGAGGACCACCGCGGGCCTGGCGTCCTCGATGACTCCGGTCAGCCGCGGCAGGGTGCGCATCAGGAAGGCCGGGTCCGGCGGGTAGACGGGCACGGCGACGAGGCCCGCGTACAGGCAGCCGAAGAAGGAGGCCACGTAGTCCAGCCCGGCCGGGCACATGATCAGTGCCCGCTCCCCGGCGGCGAAGCGCTCCCTGAGCGCCGCGGCGATCGTGCGGGCCCGCAGGTCGAGCGCGGCGTTGGCCATGCCGTGCGGCTCGCCCTCGCCGTCCACCAGGAACCGGAAGACCTGTTGCTCCGGGTGCTCGCCGAAGACCGTACGGAAATGGTCGACAAGCGATTCGGAATCGCGGCCCAGCATCCGACCGTCCTCTCTGTGGGCGACACCTGCGCGCGCGTATCCGGCGGAACCAGACATGTCCTGGCGATTCCACCGTATTTCTGACGGCGGTATCCGGCCCTGGGCGCGGATTACCGCAAACCGTTCACGTACATCGGTTCGAATAACGGCCGGTACGGCCGGAAGAATTGCACCGCCCACGATTCACGGCGGGTGAGGGAAATCCGATCGGTGCACGGGGCGGATTTCCCGAGTGATTCCCGCCATTGGCAAGTCAGCATCCACGACGCTCCGCGACCCGTCAAGAAACGAAGGGCGTACGGCGAGCGCCGCGACAGCGGTGGTTCCGGCGCCGCCGCGGCGCGGGTGCGGGCGGCCCCGGGCGGCGCCGGGCCGCTCCGCCGCGGACACCGCCTGTGGGTGCGGTGTTACCGGCGGCAACCGGCGAACGCGCGTAGATCGCCGGGGCGCGAAGTCGGCGACGCGCGCTTGACACCCGTGTCGGCCGGTCGGTATCAAGCCACAGGCACCCGGGAGGTGAGCCGGGGGAGCAGCGGGACCACGCCGGGCCAGGGCGTGGGCGCCCGGCTCTCCCAAGGGCCCGCCACCGGTCATTCACGGCCGCATGCGTGACCCGCATGTGCCTACGGGGGAGGGGAGGTTCCAGCCCGACGCCAAGCGAAGGAATCTCTCTGCCGGGTCCTGAGCGACCGCCCCCGGGCCACACCCGGTGACGACGCTCACGTCAGTGCCAGGAAAGGGCTACGTGTCCGAATTACCGACCGGTGACGAGTCGCGGATCACCCTCCACGAGCGACTCATCTCACGCCGGACCCAGTTACTCCCCATCTGCTCGTTATTGCCCGCCGACTCCCCGCGCCTGGCGGGCGAGGTCGAAGAACACGCGCGCACACTGGCCGAGTCGCAGGCGGCCCTGCCGCCCATCGTCGTCCACCGCTCCACGATGCGCGTGGTGGACGGCATGCACCGGCTGCGCGCGGCCACCCTGCGCGGCGACAAGCACATCGAGGTCAGGCTGGTGGAGGGCGCGGCGGAGGACGCCTTCGTACTCGCCGTCGAGCTCAACGCCGAGCACGGCCTGCCGCTGTCGCGGCAGGACCGCACGGCAGCCGCGCTGCGCATCATCGAGAGCCATCCGCACTGGTCGGACCGCCGGATCGCCGCCGTGACCGGCCTGTCCCCCGGCGGGGTGGGCGCACTGCGCAGCCGCGCCGATGTGCCGGTGGCCCAGCTGACCCTCAGAACCGGCCGGGACGGCCGCAACCGCCCGGTCAACGGCGCCGCCGGACGTATCGCGGCCAGCAGGGTCATCGCCGAGTCCCCCGGCGCCTCGCTGCGGGAGATCGCCAGCAGAGCGGGAGTCGCCCTGGCCACCGCCCGCGACGTGCGCAACCGGATGCGGCTCGGGCAGGACCCGGTGCCGCCCAAGCTCCGGCCCGCCGGGAGCGGATATTCCGCCGGGTCCGGGCCGCGGGAGTCCGACCTGCCGGTGCCCGCGCCGGCCCCGGTGATCTCCGGGAGCGTGCTGGCGCGGATGCGCCGGGATCCCAGCCTGCGCATGTCGCAGACCGGCCGGGCGCTGCTGCAACTGCTGGCGTCCCATCTGCTGACCGACGAGCAGCGGCAGGACCTGATCGCGGGCGTCCCCGCGCACCGCGCGGCCGATGTGGCCCACGCGGCCCGGCTGTGCGCCGACCGGTGGCTGCAGTTCGCCACCGACATCGAGGTGCGGCGCGCCCAGGACGGCGAGGCCGTGCCGGAACGCGGGCGGGTCTCGTCGATGTCCTCGGGCGCCTGAACCGCTGTCCGTGCCGGTCCGCGGTCTCCGGTCCGCCGGGCGCCACAGGACCGGCAGCGCCCCAGGACCCTGACCGCCGCGGCAGGCGAGGACGACCGCGGCCGCCGGCGGCCGGCCCGTGTGCTCCCGCGGACCGGCCGCCGCCGCGTGCCGGCTAACCGGCCGTGCGTACACCGGTCCTGAAGCGGTTGATCGCCTGCTCGTGCCTGGCCCGCAGCTCCGGATCGCGCACCCCCAGGCCCTCGGCGGGCGCCAGGCACAGCACGCCGACCTTGCCCTGGTGGCGGTTGTGGTGCACGTCGTGGACGGCCTGCGCGGTGTCCTCCAGCGCGACGACCTCCGACAGCGTGGGATGCACACGGCCCTTGGCGATGAGCCGGTTGGCCGCCCACGCCTCCCGGTAGTTCGCGAAGTGCGTCCCGACGATCCGCTTCAGGCTCATCCACAGGTAGCGGTTGTCGTAGGTGTGCTGGAAGCCCGAGGTGGACGCGCAGCTGACGATCGTGCCGCCGCGCCGCGCCACGTACACACTGGCTCCGAAGGTCTCCCGGCCCGGGTGCTCGAAGACGATGTCCGGGTCCTCGCCGCCGGTCAGCTCCCTGATCCGGGCGCCGAACCGCCGCCACTCGCGCGGGTCCTGGGTGTGCTCGTCCTTCCAGAACCGGTAGCCCTCCGCGGCCCGGTCGATCACCAGCTCCGCGCCCATCCGGCGGCACACCTCCGCCTTCTGCGGGCTGGACACCACGCACACCGGCGTCGCCCCGCCGTTCAGCGCGAGCTGCGTGGCGTACGAGCCGAGGCCGCCGGACGCGCCCCAGATCAGCACGGTGTCGCCCTGCTTGAGGTGCGCGCCGTTCGCCGAGACCAGCTGGCGGTAGGCGGTGGAGTTCACCAGCCCCGAGGCGGCGGCCTCCTCCCAGCTGAGGTGGCCCGGCTTCGGCATCAGCTGGTTCGCCTTGACCAGCGCAAGCTCGGCCAGCCCGCCGAAGTTCGTCTCGAAGCCCCAGATCCGCTGCTCCGGGTCGAGCATGGTGTCCGCGTGCCCGTCGGGGTGGTGCAGCTCCACCGACAGGCAGTGCGCCACCACCTCGTCCCCCGGGCTCCACGCCGCCACGCCCTCGCCGCAGCGCAGCACCACCCCGGCCAGGTCGGAGCCCAGCACGTGGTAGGGCAGGTCGTGCCGCGCGGCCTGGGGCGAGGTCCTGCCGTACCGGGACAGGAACCCGAACGTCGGCAGCGGCTCGAAGATCGACGACCAGACCGTGTTGTGGTTGATCCCGCTGGCCATCACGGCCACCAGCACCTCGCCCGCCGCCGGTTCCGGCGTGGCCACCTCGTCCAGGTGCAGGGATCTGCGCGGATCCTTCTCCCGGCCCGGCAGTCCGTCGAACATCGCCACCTCGTCGGCGTGCAGGGTGACCCCCCGGTAGAACTCGGGCACCGGGAGGCTTCCCACCTCGCCCGGCTCGCCCGCGAGGATCGCATCGAGGATCTTCTGCATGTCTCCGGCCTCTTTCCGGCTTGGTCCGCGAACAGAACAGGACGCGAGTAATAAGGGGTTTCCTGTGCGAGAAAGGCGATCGGGCCGCTCCTGGGTGTCCGTTTCGCCATCACCTTGCCGAATTGTGGGGGCAAGTGCGTGATTCATGCTGGCACCCGGCCGACAGGCGAGTCCAGCCGCCCGGGGCCGACGTCCTGGCGTCAAAGGGTGTTCAACTGTCCGGCCCGGGCAGTTGAACACCGGCCGACCCGCGGGAGCGTCCCTGCGGGTGCGGACGCACCATGGCGTACGCGCAATTTTTGCCTATCATTTGGGTCGTTCCGGCGTGCCGGGCAAAGCCCTGGAATTGACAGCCCGACGGCTTCGCCGAATGGAGCGGGCGCGGAGCTTTTGGGAAGAGTGTCGGAATCGTGAATTCCGCGCTAATCGCCGTGTGACAAGCGCCCGGGAACTCCTCGCCGCCGCGACCAACGATCAGGAGAATGGCGCATGACCGACATCGACCTGACCAGCCTCACGCCGGAGCAGAAGCGCGCGCTGCTGGCGGAGCGGTTGCGGCGCAGGGGCGGCGGCCGGCCGCCGGCCCGCAAGCGCCGGTTCGTCGCGTCCTTCCCCCAGCAGCGCATGTGGTTCCTTGACCGGCTCAACCCCGGCAGCGCCGCCTACAACATCCCGGCCGCGGTGCGCGTGCACGGCCCGCTCGACGTGGAGCTGTGGCGCCGGAGCCTGGCCGAGATCGTCCGCAGGCACGAGTCGCTGCGCACCACCTTCGACGAGGCCGACGGCGAGCCCGTGCAGGTCGTGCACGACTCCGGTGAGCTGGAGCTGACCGTCGAGGAGTGCGGGCACCTGCGCGGCCCCGGCGGCGAGGCGGGCATCCAGGAGCTGGCCCGGCGGGAGTTCGCCCGCCCCTTCGACCTGGGCACCGGGCCGCTCATGCGGATGACGTTCCTGCGGCTGGCCGCCGACGAGCACGTCCTGCTGCTGACCATGCACCACATCGTCGCCGACCTGTGGTCCACCTCGGTGCTGTTCGGCGAGCTGGTCGCCCTCTACCAGGGCCACCTCACCGGCACTCCGGCCGAACTGCCGGAACTGCCCGTCCAGTACGCCGACTACGCGGCCTGGCAGCGCAAGAAGCTCGCGGGCCCGGACTTCGCCGCCGAGCTGGAACACGCGAAGAAGCTGCTCGAAGGCGCCGCGCCGATCATCGAGCTGCCCACCGACCGGCCGCGGCCCGCCGTGCTGAGCACGACCGGCGGCTCGCGGCCGTTCCACCTGTCCGCCGCGGTGATGGACGGCGTACGGGAGCTGAGCCGGCGTACCGGCGTCACCCCGTTCATGACCCTGCTCGCCGCGTACGCCGTGCTGCTGCACCGCTACAGCGGCGAGGAGGACGTCGTCGTCGGTGTGCCGGTGGCCAACCGCGGGCAGTCCGAGGTCGAGCGGCTCATCGGCTACTTCGTCAACACCCTCGCGATCCGCAACGACCTGTCGGGCAACCCGGCCTTCACCGAGCTGCTCGGCCGGGTCCGCGGTGCGGCGCTCGGCGCGTTCTCCGGCCAGGAGGTGCCGTTCGAGCGGCTGGTGGAGGAGCTGAGCCCGCAGCGGGACCTGTCACGGTCGCCGGTCTTCCAGGTGTCGTTCGTCTTCCAGAACATCCCGGTGCCGGAATTCGACGCCGGCGGGCTCCGCCTGGAACTGATGGAGGTGGCCGGCTCCACCGCGCGCTTCGACCTGGAACTCCAGGTGTTCGAGCAGGGCGACGCGCTCAGCGGCTGGTTCGAGTACAACGCGGAGCTGTTCGACGCGGCCACCGTCGACCGTATGGGCGGCCACCTGAAGGTGCTGCTCGACCGTCTGCTCGCCGACCCCGAGCAGCACATCCTGGACGTCCCGCTGCTGACCGCGGCCGAGGAGCGCGAGCAGCGCGCGGAGCGCGAGGACACCCGCCACGAGTGGCCCGACCAGCTGCTCACCCACCAGCGCGTCGAGCAGCAGGCGGCGCTGCGGCCGGACGCCGAGGCGGTCCACTGCCAGGGCGAGACGCTCAGCTACGCCCGGCTCGACGCGTCCGCGAACCGGCTGGCCCGCAGGCTGAAAAGCCTCGGGGTCGGCCGTGACGTGATGGTCGGGATCTGCCTCGAACGCTCGCTCGACATGGTGGTCGCGGTGCTGGCCGTGCTGAAGGCGGGCGGCGCCTACGTGCCGGTCGACCCGAAGCTGCCCCAGGACCGCATGGCGTTCATGATCGAGGACGCCGGGCTGCCCGTCCTGATCACCCAGACGTCGGTGGCGCCCGGCCTGCCGGCGTCCGGGGCCGCGACGTTGTGCGTGGACGCGCTGCGCGAGGAGATCGCCGCCGAGTCCGCCGAGGCCCTCGGCGAGCCGGTCGCCGACGGCGACCTCGCCTATGTGATCTACACCTCCGGCTCGACCGGGCGCCCCAAGGGCGTCCAGCTGCCGCACCGCGCGTTGCGCAACCTCTTCCGGGCCATGAAGCAGTGGCCGGGCATCGACGCCGGCGACAGCCTCATCGCGGTCACCACGCTGTCGTTCGACATCGCGACGCTGGAACTGCTGCTGCCGCTGGTCGAGGGCGCCCGCGTGGTGGTCGCCACCCGCGAGGTCGCCACCGACGGCAGGCTGCTGGCCCAGGAGATGGCCGCGACCGGCGCGACCATGATGCAGGCGACCCCGTCCACCTGGCGGATGCTGCTGGACGCCGGCTGGCAGGGCCGCCCGGGGCTGCGCGGGCTGATCTGCGGCGAGGCGCTGCCCCCGGACCTCGCCCGGCGCCTGCTGGCCAAGGGCGTGGACCTGTGGAACATGTACGGCCCGAGCGAGACCACGATCTACTCGCTCGGCACCCGGATCGTGGACGGCACCATCACCATCGGCAGGCCGATCGCCAACACCGAGGTGCACATCCTCGACCCCGAGGGCCGTCCGGTGCCGCCGGGCGTCCCCGGTGAGCTGTGCATCGGCGGCGCGGGCCTGGCACGCGGCTACGTCAACCGGCCCGAGCTGACGGCCGAGCAGTTCGTCCCCCACCCCTTCGCCTCCGGCCCAGGCGAACGCCTCTACCGCACCGGCGACCTGGTGCGGCGCCGGGTGGACGGCGCCGTCGACTACCTCGGCCGGCTCGACCACCAGGTCAAGCTGCGCGGCTACCGGATCGAGCTGGGCGAGATCGAGTCGGTGCTGCTGTGGCAGGAGCAGGTGAAGGAAGCGGTCGTCGTGGTCCGCGAGGACCGGCCGGGCGACCGGCGGCTGGTCGCCTACCTCGTCCCCGGCCCGGCGGCCGGCGCGCCCGAGGAGCTGCGCCGCAGGCTGCGGGCCGCGCTGACCGAGAAGCTCCCCACCTACATGCTGCCGTCCGCGTTCGTCCTCCTCGACGCGCTGCCCCTGACTCCCAGCGGCAAGACCGACCGCGCCGCGCTGCCCGCACCGGAGCTGGCGCAGCAGACCCGCGCGGCGACCGCGTACGCCGCGCCCCGCGACGCCGACGAGAAGGCCCTGTGCGACCTGTTCGCGCAGGTGCTGAACGTCTCCGAGGTGGGCATCGACGACAGCTTCTTCGACCTCGGCGGCCACTCGCTGCTGGCCACCCGGCTGATGGCGAGGATCCGCGGCGCGCTCGGCGTCGACCTGCCGGTGCGCGACCTGTTCGAGCGGCCGACCGCGGCCGGACTTGCCGAGCTGCTGCGGCAGGGCGGCGACGAGGTGCGGCCTGCGCTGAGCCCGATGACCCGGCCCGACCCGCTGCCGCTGTCGTTCGCCCAGCGGCGGCTGTGGTTCCTGCACCAGATGGAGGGCCCTTCGCCCACCTACAACCTCCCGGTGGTGCTGCGCCTGACCGGCGCGCTGGACGTGGACTGCCTGCGGGCCGCCCTCGCCGACGTCGTCGCCCGCCACGAGTCGCTGCGGACCGTCTTCCCCGACACCGGCGCGGCGGCCTGCCAGCGCGTCCTCGACCCCGGGCAGGCGCGGCCCGCGCTGCGGGTGACCGGGACCGACGACGCCCATCTGGACGACGCGGTGGCCGCGGCGGTCCGGCACACGTTCGACCTGTCCGCGGAAATCCCGCTGCACGCGGAGCTGTTCACCCTCGGCGCCGACACGCACGTACTGGCGATCGTCGTCCACCACATCGCGGCGGACGGCTGGTCGCTGGCGCCGCTGCGCCACGACCTGGCGACCGCCTACCGGGCGCGGCTGGCCGGCCGCGCGCCCGCGTGGGCGCCGCTGCCGGTGCAGTACGCCGACTACGCCCTGTGGCAGCGCCGGCACCTCGGCGCGCAGGACGACCCCGGCAGTGTGTGGTCGCGCCAAGTGGACTACTGGCGCGGCGCGTTGGACGGCCTGCCCGAGCGGATCGCGCTGCCGGCCGACCGGCCCCACCCGGCCGAGGCGTCCCACCGCGGCGACACCCTGACCTTCCGCTGGGACGCGGACCTGCACGAGGGGCTGGCCCGGCTGGCCCGCGGCTGCGACGTCAGCATGTTCATGGTGCTCGACGCGGCGCTGGCGGTGCTGCTCGGCCGCCTCGGCGCCGGCGCGGACGTCCCCATCGGCGTGGCGGCCGCGGGACGCGACGACCAGGCCACCGAGAATCTGATCGGCTTCTTCGCCAACACCCTCGTGCTGCGCACGCGGACCTCGGACCGCCAGACGTTCAGGGAACTTCTCGCCGCGGTGCGCGAGCGCACCCTCGACGCGCTCGCGCACGGCGACATCCCCTTCGACGCCCTGGTGGACGCCCTGCGGCCGGCCCGGTCGATGTCGCACCACCCGCTGGTCCAGGTCATGCTGTCCTGGCAGAGCGTCACCGACGAGACCCTGGAGCTGCCCGGCGTCGCGGCGGCGCCGGTGGTGGCGGGCACCGGCACCGCGCGGATGGACCTGGTCCTCCTGCTGCACGAGCACCTCGCGGGCGACGGTACGCCGGGCGGCATCGACGGCGGCATCGAGTACAACACCGACGTCTTCGACCCCGGCACGATCCGCACCATGCTGCGCCGGCTGCGCCAGGTGCTGGTGGCGATGATCACCGACCCGGACCGGCCGATCGGCGACGTCGACCTGCTCACCCCGGCCGAGCGGCACCGCGTGCTCCAGGAGTGGAACGGCGCGGGCGGCCAAGCGCCCGCGGCCGGGCTGCCCGAGCTGTTCCAGGCGCAGGCGGCCCGTACCCCGGACGCCGTCGCCGTCAGCCGCGGCGGCGAGCGGCTGACCTACGCCGGGCTCGCCGACGCCGCCGACCGGCTCGCTCTGCGGCTGCGCGCCCTGGGCGTCGGCGCCGGCGGCGCCGAGGACGCGGTGTGCCTGCTGATGGAGCGCTCGGTACGGCTGCCGGTGGCGATCCTGGCCGTGCTCAAGGCCGGCGGTGTGTACGTGCCGCTCGACCCCCGCTATCCCGCGTCCCGCATGCGGCTGATCATGGCCGACACCCGCGCGAGCGTGCTGCTCGTGGACGGCCCGGAGCCGGAGCACCCCGCCACCGAGGGCATGCGCGTCCTCGACGTGGCCGCGGAGCTGTCCGCCGCGGACGGCCCGGCGGACGCCGCCGCCCTCCCGCCCGCGGGCGGACCCGACCGGATGGCGTACGTCATGTACACCTCCGGCTCCACCGGGCTGCCGAAGGGCGTGGCGGTCACCCACCGCAATGTGGCGAGCCTCGCCGCCGACCAGGTGTGGCGCGGCGGCAACCACACCCGCGTCCTGATGCACGCCCCGACCGCCTTCGACGCCTCCACCTACGAGCTGTGGGTGCCGCTGCTGTCCGGCGGCGAGGTGGTCGTCGCACCGCCCGGCGACCTCGACCCGGACACCCTGCTGCGCACCATCGGCGAACACCGTGTCACCTCGGCCTTCTTCACGGCAGCGCTGTTCAACCTGCTGGTCGAGCGCGACCCCGCGGCGCTGGCCGGGATGCGCGAGGTGCTGGCCGGCGGCGAGGCACTGTCGCCGCCCGTGGCCGCCAGGGCGCTGGCCGCCTGGCCGGAGACCGTCCTCACCAACGGGTACGGGCCGACCGAGACCACGACCTTCGCCGTGCTGCACCGCACCCGCGAGCCGGCGGACGGCGCCGTGCCGATCGGCACACCGATGGACGACACCCGCGCCTATGTGCTCGACGAGCGGCTGCGCCCGGTGCCGGCCGGCGTTCCCGGCGAGCTGTACCTCGCCGGAGCGGGCGTGGCCCGCGGCTACCTGGGACAGCCCGGCCTGACCGCGCAGCGGTTCGTCGCCTGCCCGTACGGGCCGCCCGGAAGCCGGATGTACCGCACCGGCGACCTGGCCCGCTGGCGCGCGGACGGGCGGCTGGACTACCTCGGCCGCACCGACGCCCAGGTCAAGATCCGTGGCTTCCGCATCGAACCGGGCGAGATCGAGAACGCGCTCGGCGCGCACCACGCCGTGGCGGACGCCGCCGTGCTGGTCCGGGAGAAGCCCTCCGGCGGCAAGGAGCTCGTCGGCTACGCCGTGCTCGCCGACGGCAGGCACGCCGAGCCCGCCGAGCTGCGGTCCTTCGTGGCCGAGCGGCTGCCGCAGTACATGGTGCCGGTCGTGGTGATGGTGCTCGACACCTTCCCGATGACCGCCAACGGCAAGCTCGACCGGCGCGCGCTGCCCGCGCCCGACCTCGGCGCGGCCACCGCGTCCCGGGCGGCGGCCACCCCGGCCGAGCGGACCCTGTGCACCGTCTTCGCCGAGGTGCTCGGGATACCCGACGTCGGCGCCGAGACCGGCTTCTTCGACCTGGGCGGGGACAGCATCCAGGCCACCCAGCTGGTCGCCGGCGCCCGCACCGCCGGGCTGGTCCTCACCGTCCGTGACGTCTTCACCCACCAGACGGTGGCGGGCATCGCCCGGGTGGCGCGGCCGGCCGGCGAGGACACCGGGCCGGGCGTCGCGGACATCGGCACCGGCGAGATCCCGCTGCTGCCCGTCATGGAGAGGCAGCGGCAATTCGGCGGCTCGGTCGTCGGCTTCGACCTGTCCGCGACCGTCGGCCTGCCGCGGGGCGTGGACGGGGACCGGCTGACCGCGGCGCTCCAGGCGCTGGTCGACCGGCACGACGCGCTGCGCACCCGGCTGGTGGCCGCGCCCGGCGGGCAGTGGTCGCTGTACGCGGACGAGCCCGGCGCGGTGCGGGTCGCGGACGTCCTGCGCCGCGTGGACACCAGCGGGCTCGCCGACGCGGACGCGCGGGCGCTGATCGCCGAGCAGACGGCCGCCGCCAAGCAACGGCTCGACCCGGCCGCGGGCGCGATGCTCCAGCCGGTGTGGTTCGACGCCGGGGCGGCGCGCCCGGGCCGGCTGCTGCTCGCCGTCCACCACTTCGCCGTCGACGGCGTGTCGTGGCGGATCCTGCTGGCCGACCTCGCCGCCGCGTGGGAGGCGGTCGCCGCGGGCCGCGAACCGGTCCTCGCACCGGTGGCGACGTCGCTGCGCGGCTGGGCCGCCCGGGTGGCCTCCGGCGAGGCCGTCGCACGGCACCGCGCCGAACTGCCGGTCTGGCAGGACGTCCTGCGGGACGCCGCGCCGCTGGTGGCGGGCCGGCTGGACCCGGAACGCGACGTCACCGGCACCGAGGGGCGCCTGTCGGTGACCCTCCCGGCCGAGGACACCGCGCCGCTGGTCGGACAGGTGCCCGCGGCCTTCCGCCGCGGCATCCAGGACGTGCTGCTGACCGCCTTCGCCCTCGCCGTCGGCCGGTGGCGCGCCCGCCGGCCCGGCGGGGACGGCGCGGGCGGCGGAGCGGTGGTGCTGGACGTGGAGAGCCACGGCAGGCACGAGCAGCTGCTCGACGGCGTCGACCTGTCCCGTACGGTCGGCTGGTTCACCAGCGTCCACCCGGTACGCCTCGACTGCGGCGCGCTGTCCTGGGACGAGGTGACCGGGGCGGGCAGCGAGCTGGCGGCGGCCGTCGCCCGTACCGGCAGGCAGCTGCGGGCGATCCCGGAGCGCGGCCTCGGCTACGGGGTGCTGCGCCACCTCGACCCGCGCAGCGCGCCCCTGCTCGCCGCGCAGCCCGCGCCGCAGGCGCTGTTCAACTACCTCGGCCGGGTCCCCGTCACCGACGAGGAGACGCCGTGGCTGCCGCTGCGGGACGACACCGCGCCCGGCACCACCGGCGCCCGGCCGCTGCCGTACCCGATCGAGGTCAACGCCGTCACCCAGGACGGGCCCGGCGGCCCGCGGCTGGTGGCCGACTGGAGCTGGGCGGCGTCGCTGCTCACCGAGGACGAGGTCCGCGACCTCGCGGCCGCCTGGTTCGACGCGCTGCGCGCGATCATCCGGTGCGCCCGCGCGGTCGGGGACGGCGCGGTCGAGCCGGTCCGCGACGACGCCGAGCACGCCGCCGCCGCCAGCGCGGCCGACCTGCTGCACGCGTCGATCCCCACGGCCGACCGCGGCGACGGCGCCGGGCTGTCCTTCGGCCAGCTGGAGTTCCTGCTCCAGCCGGTCGGCCCCGACCACGCGCACCACGGCGTCATCACCGCGTGGCGGGTGCGCGGCGCGCTCGACGCCGCCGCGCTGCGCCGCGGCCTGGACGACCTGGTGCGCCGGCACGACATCCTGCGCACCCGCTACGTCCAGCGCGGCTCGGCGACCGTCCAGTTCGCCGACGGCAGGCCCGAGTGGCCGGTCGAGACCGTCGACCTGCGCGCCCACCAGGAGCACGACCGGCGCGAGAAGCTGCGCGAGCTGCTCACCCGGCAGACCGAGCGGCCGTTCCGCATCGCGGACGGGAACCTGGTCCGCGGCCTGCTCGTACGGCTCGGCGACCAGGAGCACGCGCTGGTCCTCGTGGCCCACCACATCCTGGTCGACCACTGGGGCTTCCTGGTGGTCATCAACGAGCTGTCGCAGCTGTACGCGGCCCACGCGGCGGCCCGGCGGCCGGAGCTGCCCGACGTGATGGTCCAGCACCTGGACTACGCGGCCTGGGAGCAGGCGCTGCTGGCCGGCGGCGCGCTCGACGAGCACATCGAGCACTGGCGCAGGGAACTGGACGGCGCGGCCCGCGTGCTGGACTTCGACGCGCCGGCCCACCAGCTGGACGACTTCGTCGAGGGCTACAGCCACAGCGTCGTGGTCGGCGCGGACGTCATGGCGGCGGTGAAGGACGCCGCCCGCCGCGAGGGCGTGACCCTGTTCATGATGCTGATGTCGGCCTTCCACGTGCTGCTGCACAGCTACTCCGGCGCGACCGACATCGCGGTGAGCCACCCGCTGGCCGGCCGCGAACGCCCGGAGACGACCCGGATGGTCGGCCCGTTCATCAACATCATCCTGAACCGGTCGCGGATGGCGGACGACCCGACCTTCCACGACCTGGTCCAGCGTGTCCTCCAGGGCGAGCTGGACGCGTACTCGCACCAGAACGTGCCGGTGCGCGCGCTGGTGCACGACGGCGTCATCGGGGACGGCAACCACCTGCCGCTGCGCGTGATGCTCAACCTGCTCGGGGTGCCGAGCAGCACGCTGGCCCTGGACGGCCTGGACGTGGCGCCGCTGGACGTGCAGGTCGGCGACGAGAGCCCGCTCCCGGAGCTGATCACCGCCATCGAGCCGCACAACCTCGACCTGTACCTGGTGGCCCGCGAGGCCGAGGGCGAGCTGCGCGGCCTGTGGGTGTACTCGCCGGACTGCATCGCGCCGCCGGTCATGGGGGCGCTGGTGCGCCAGTGGCCGCGGGTGCTGGAACTCGTCGCGCGGCACCCGGAGCTGACGGTCTCGCAGCTGCGCGACCGCGTACGGGCAGAACCCCCGGTCTCCGACCGGTCCGCGCACACCACCGAGGCCGTCGCCCACACCGACGGCGGAATGTAGGAGACATGACCGAACCCACCTGCCCCATCACCAACGGGCTGCCGACCCTGCGGGAGCGGCCGTTCGACCCGCCGGAGGTGCTGCGCGCCCAGGGGCCGATCTGCCGGATGGCCTTCCCCGACGGCTACGAGGGCTGGCTCGTCACCGGCTACCGGCAGGGCCGCGCGA